>JBBIPB010000037.1:0-19621 GCA_037443065.1 Acidobacteriota bacterium
GGATCATGATCATGCGAAGAACTCCCGTGAACATCGCGACGAAGAGGATGAGGAAGCCGTAGCGCCGGAGCCAGTGGATCGCCGGATAGAAACTCGCCGGAGCGAGGCTCTCGACGACTCCGAAGCCGTCGAGGGGCGGGATCGGAATCAGGTTGAAGACCCCGAGCGAGACGTTGACGAGGAGGGCCGCCACGGCCACCTCGAAGATGGCGCTCCCTCTCTGCTGGCCGAAGGCCACGAGTCCCTTCAGGACGACCGCCGCAATGGCGGCGAGAAGGAGATTCGAGACCGGCCCGATCCCGGAGATCAGGAGGTTCGCCCGCCGCGGGTTCGGCAGACCCCGGAGCGAGATCGGCACCGGGCGCGCCCAGCCGAAGACCGGAAGGCCCGAGATGGCCAGAAGCACCGGGAAGAGCAGGCTGCCGACGGGGTCGAGGTGCCGGATCGGGTTAAGGGTGATCCTCCCGAGGTCCCGCGCGGTCGTGTCGCCGCAGCGGAGAGCCATCCAGCCGTGCGCCGACTCGTGAAACGAGACCGCGAAGAGAAGGACCGCGATCTGGACGACGATTTCGACGACTCTCTCGGGGCTCAACCCTTCTCCCCCGCGGCGGCCTCCCGGCGCGGCGCGCGGATGTTAGCAGGCGGCACCCGCCCCTCACGGGAGCAGGAAGAAGCAGAGGCCGACGATCAAGGTCGGGACGAGCGCCGCGAGGAAGAGACCGACGGGCGAGACGGCCCCCTGAAAGTAACGGGCGAGAATCGACTGCCCCGCGGGGTTCGGCGCGTTGGCGATCACCGTGAGGCCGCCACCCGTCACCGCCCCTGCGAGGACCGCGATCTTCGCGGGATCCGCTAACCCGGGGACGAGGGAGGCGAGGTAGGTGATCGCCGCATTGTCGTTGAAAGACGTGAGGATCGCCGCTCCGATCATCAGCGACGCGGAATCGAGCCGTCCGAGGACGGGCGCGAGCCACCAGGCCTGGAGCGATCCGTGGATGACGAGCCCGCCGAGGAAGAAGCCGACGAGGAGGGGCGGCCGAAGGTTGACGGACGTCTGAACGGGCGACGTCGCTTCCGTGAACGCGAGGAAGAAAAGAAAACCTCCGATGAAGAGCGCCGGCGTGTGGGCCGAGAGGACCGTGAACGCGAGAAAGAGGACGTGGACGGCCGCGATCCACCCGGGGACGCTATCCCGGATGACCTTCGTCCGCCCCAGCTCGGCGCGCTCGGCCGCACGGACGGCGAGGCGGCTCAGCTCGCCCCGGAAGGCGAGCGCGAAGAGGAGGTTCGAGAGGACGATCCCGAGGATCGCCTTGACGCCGAAGTTCCGGAAGAGGAAGGCCGCACCCCATCCCCACCGCGAGGCGACCATCACGACCGGAGGCGCCGCGAAATGCGTCAGCGTTCCTCCGACGGAGACGTTCACGAAGAGGAGGCCGAGCGTGGCGTAACGAAAGGCCCGCCGCGGCTCGAGGTCGAAGATCTGCCGCGCGAGGAGGAGGGCGCAGATGCTCATCGCCCCCGGCTCGGTGATGAGCGACCCGGCCAGGGGCCCCACGGTCAGGATCGAGAGCCACCAGGCGCGGGGCGAGCCCTGTCCGAGAGAGGCGAGGGCGCCCAGAGCCCGCTCGGCGATATCGAGAACCGGCCGGGTCGACGCGATCGTCATGATGACGACGACGAAGGCCGGCCCGGTGAAGTCGACCCGGTGGTTCAGGAAGCCTTCGGCCGTTCCCCACCCCTTCGTGGCGGAAAAGAGGAGCAGGAGAGGCACCGCCCAGATTCCGAAGACGGCCTCGATCTCCCCGAAAAGATGAAGGATCTCGGCGTGGAAGGGGTGTCCGGCGGCCCGACCCGCCTCGCGCCGGGATTCGTGATCGGCGACGAGCCGCCGCGAGTAGGCGAGGATCCGGGGCGTGAGGAACGTGTGGAGGATCGCGAGGACGAAGAGAAGCGTCGCGACCAGGTTGAAGGGATCGACCTCCACGCGGTGCCGCAGCACGCCCCAGAGCGAGAGGCCGGCCTCGTTTCCGTAGAAATCGAGCGGCGGCGGATACGCGGACGGGGGCATGAGCCGGGAGTGCCTCCGCCGCAGAGGTTAGAACAGGTAGATCGCGTTCAGGGCGACCGTTGGCTGCGACGTCGAGGTCCTTCCCCCCTTCTTCTCGAAGACCGGTTTGTCGGACCAGTCGACGCGGAGGTCGGCCCGGAAGACGAAATGTGAGGAGACCTTCATCTCGGGTGTCACGGTGACCTCCTTCAGCCTCTGCGCGATTCCCGTCCGCGCGCCGTCCGGGTCGTCGAAATGCTCCGCGCGGAGATTGACGGCGAAGGTGTCCGAAACGCCGAGACGCGCATATCCGACGACCCCCCACCAGGTGGCCGTTTGCATGGGAAGGACAGCGCCTTTCTCGGTTCCCCAGACCGCGTCCAGCGAGAACACCGTCGCGTCGGTCGCTTTCCACTGTGCGACGACGTCGAGGACGGTCCGGGGATCGCCGTTGACATCCGCCCTCTCGGGTCCGGTCATCACGTTCGCGAAGATCGAGACGTTCTTCGCAGGCGTCCACGAGAGCTGGGCGCCGATCGACTTGCTTCTGTTGTTGTCCCTCGCATCGTCCCAGCCGTTGCAGACCTCGAGCATGGCCGCGAGCTGGTCGCTGAAGTTGTATGAGGCCTTGACGCCTGTGTGGGTATAAGGGATTGCGTAGCCGAAGAGAAACGAGCGCGTCGCGTTGTCGTTCCAGCCGTCGTAACCCTCGATCACCTCGTTGCCGAAGTGAGTGACGAACTTCCCGGCGTCGAAGCGAAGGCCGCTTCCCACGGGTGCGATGTAGGTGACGAAGGCCTGCTGGAGATCGAAGTCCTGCCCCTGGAAAAGGCCGTACGCCGCCGAGGCGCGCGGGATGGACGAGCCGGCCTCGGCGTCGACGCGAAAGCCGACCTCACCGGGTCTGGAGATGGCCTTCTGCAGGACCAACTCGGCCACGTCGACTCTGAAGGAGTTGTCGTCGACGTCGAAGACCCGGTACTGGCTCGTCCGAGAGTCGGGCCGGTTCGTGTTGTACGAATAGGCCACCGAGACGAAACCGTTCACGGCGATCTCTTCGTACCACGGCTTGGCGGCCGGCGTCGGGGAAGGCTCGGGCGTCGGCGTGGGGGCCGGAGTCTGGGCGACCGCGAAGCCCGGAAAGCCTACGGCTAGGGCGAGGGCGAAGAGGGCGACCGGAAACCTGGGTCTCACGCGCATGAAACACACTCCTTGCAAAGAGGGACCCTCCGGAATGGGCCCCGGAATCGGATCGTCATGGCGCTCGACTACCGGGTTTTCTGGAGGACGGTGACGGGCGTGACGGCTTCGCGGTCCGTCTCGCCCGTCCGGATCCGGACGACACGCTCGAGGTTCGTGACGAAAATCTTGCCGTCGCCGACCTCGCCGGTCCTGGCGGCCTTCACGATCGCGTCGATCGTGATCTCCACGAAGGGCTCCGAGACGCCGATGTCGAACCGTACCTTGTCGTGGAATTCGTAGACGAGCGGATGACCGCGGTAGCTCTCCATGACCGTCTTCTCGCCGCCGTGGCCGGAGACCCGGCTGATCGTGAGCCCCTCGACCTCGGCCTCGAAGAGAGCGGCCTTGACCTCCTCGAGCTTCTCGGGACGGATGATTGCGGTGATCATCTTCATGGCGCGGCTCCTCTCACTTGCCGCCGGCCGGGGCCGGCTTGAGGGCGGGGGTGGTTGCGGCGCCCGTCTTGGCGAAGACCGGGAAGTGAACGGGCGAGCCTTCGCCCGGATAGCCTGGCGAAGAGACCTCGTTGTAGTCGAGCCCTTGCATCTCCTGCTGGGGCGACACGCGCATCCCGATGACGCGGTCGATGACCTTGAACATGACGAAGCTCGTCGCGCCGACCCAGAGCAGGTTCGCCCCAAGGCCGATCACCTGGGCGACGAGCTGTCCGGCGTCGCCGTAGAACAGGCCCGTCACGCCCGCCTCGGGTCCCCCGTTGAACCCGCCGCCGTATTTCCCGTCGGCGAAGAGGCCGAGAGCGATCACGCCCCAGATTCCATTGAAGCCGTGAACCGCGATGGCGCCGACGGGGTCGTCGAGCTTCAGGGTGTTCTCGACGAAGAGGGCGGCCCATACGACGAGGACGCCGGCGACCGCTCCGATGAGAACGGCGGCGGGTGCCGTCACGAAAGCGCAAGGCGCCGTAATGGCGACGAGGCCGGCGAGAAGGCCGTTGATGCTCATCGAAGGATCCGGTTTGCCGAACTTCCACCAGGTGCAGAAGTAGGAGAGGCTCGCCCCAGCCCCCGAGGCGATCATCGTGTTGACGGCAATTATCGAGATTCTCAGGTCCGTTCCGGAAAGCGTCGAGCCGGAATTGAACCCGAACCAGCCGAAGGCGAGGATGAAGCAGCCGAGGAAGGCCATCGGAAGGTTGTGCCCCGGGATGGCCTGCGCAACCCCTTTGACGTATTTCCCGATCCGGGGCCCGAGGACCATCAGGCCCGTCACCGACAACACGCCCCCCGTCAGGTGGATCACGCCTGACCCGGCGAAGTCGACGTACCCGTGGCCGAGGTGGGCGTACTTGCCAAGGGTCGAGAGCCAGCCTCCGCCCCACGCCCAGTTCGCGAAGATCGGGTAGATCACGGCCCCGCCGACGAGCGTATAGACCGTGAAGGCGGAGAGCTTCCACCGCTCCGAGAGCGCGCCGGTCGGGATCGTGAGGGCGGTGTCCATGAAGACCATCTGGAAAAGGAAGATCGCGAAGGCCGCGACGTCGTAGGAGACCCCCGAGAGGAAAAACCCGGTCCCGCCGACGAGGCCCCAGACGTTTCCCCCAATCGTCGGGCCGAGAAGCTTCGACATCGCCTCCGGGGCGCTCACGGACGACCCCATCGCCGAGCCCGAGCCCCCCATCTGGAAGGCAAATCCGCAGGCCCAGAACGCGATGACGCCGAGCCCGAACGCCATCAGGTTCAGCATCATCGTGTGGGCGGCGTTCTTGGCGCGCGTAAAGCCCGTCTCGGCCAGCGCGAAGCCCGCCTGCATGAACCAGATCAGGAACGCCGCGAAGAGCGTCCAGACGAAGTTCACGGCGACGCGCGTCTGTCCGACTGCGGCCCCGATCTCCTCGAGGGTCGGTTTCCCCGCTTCCTTCGCGGGAACGTTGGCGATCCCTCCGGTATTCGCTCCCGAGGGGTCGGCGGCGGCCAGGACCGCCAACGAAGTCGCGAGCAGCCCGAAGAGGAACAGAGCCAGGACCGTTTTCCGTCTCATCGCCTGATCTCCTTTCCGCCGGGTGGGCACCGGCGCTGCGCGCCGCCTAGCACGGCGTGTGCCGACCGCGTCCCCTTCGGGAGGAGAGAGCCGAACTCGTTCTCTGGTAGTGGCTTGAGGACTGATGAGACTGGTTCTCGAGACTTATCCTGTGTGACAACAATGTATTAGGTCCGTCGTGAAATAGCACTTTCGTAAGCAGTTTCCCGATTCTCAGACATTTCTGTCTTCAGTCTGCGGGCGGGAGGGCGGCGGCCCGGAGGAAGAGCGTCTCGCGGTAAGGAGCGTCTTCCCCACTCGCGACGAGACGGGCAGCCTCATCCCGCGCCTGCCGCAGACGCGCCCCGTCCCGGACGAGGTCGGCGATCCGGAAGAGAGGCAGTCCGCTCTGCCGCGTTCCGAAAAAGTCCCCCGGCCCCCTCCGGGCGAGATCCTCTTCAGCCACGACGAAGCCGTCCTCGGTCCGCTCGAGAACCGCGAGGCGCTCGTGCGACTCGGCCGTGGCCCTCCGCCCGACGAGGAAAACACATCGCGAGGGCCTCTGCCCCCGCCCGACGCGCCCCCGCAGCTGGTGGAGTTGGGCGAGCCCGAAGCGCTCGGCGTTCTCGACCGCCATGTAGGAGGCGTTCGACACGTCCACGCCCACCTCGATGACGGTCGTCGCGGCGAGGACGTCGAGCGTCCCGGCCGCGAAGGCCGCCATCGCGGCCTCGCGCTCCTCGGCGGGCATTCGCCCGTGGACGATCCCGACGCGCCGCCCCGGAAGGGCACGCCGGATCTCCAAGGCGTGCTTCTCGACGGCCGCCGCTTCGATGACGTCCGACTCCTCGATCAGAGGCACGACGACGTACGCCTGCCCGCCGCGCGCCACCTCGGCTTCGATCTCGGAGAAGACCGCCGCCCTCTCCGGCTCCGGAAGGATCCGGGTCGCGACCGGAGTCCGCCCGGGCGGCTTCTCGTCCAGGGTCGAGACGTCGAGATCCCCGTAGAGCGTCAGCGCGAGCGAGCGCGGGATCGGCGTCGCTGACATGACGAGAAGGTGGGGTACGGCTCCCGAGACCCCCGCGGCCTTGCCGGCCAGCGCCGACCGCTGCGCGACGCCGAAACGATGCTGCTCGTCGATGACGATGAGCCCGAGGCGGTGAAAGGCGACGGGAGCTTCCAGGAGCGCGTGCGTCCCGACGAGGAGGTCGATCCGTCCGCCGGCGAGCTGGTCGAGAAGGGTCGTCCGCGGCCGCCCGCGGACGCGCCCGGTCAGGAGCGCAGGGACGAACCGCGTCCTGCGGAGCCGCTCGAAGACCTGCCGCGCGTGCTGCTCCGCGAGAAGCTCCGTCGGCGCCATGAAGACCGTCTGGTACCCGTGCTCCGCCGCGAGGACGGCGGCGAGGACGGCGACGATCGTCTTTCCGCTCCCGACGTCCCCCTGCAGGAGGCGCCGCATCGGGCGTCCCGAGCGGAAGTCCTCCCCAATCTCCCGGATCGCCCGCCGCTGGGCTCCCGTGAGGGGAAACGGCAGCACCGCGCGAAGCCGCCCGCGGATCCCCTCGTCGGGAACGAGCCGCGGCCCGGGCACGGAGGCGCGCTCCGCACGTCTCCGGAGAAGCGCGATCTGAAGCTCCAGGAACTCCTCGAGGACGAGCCGGGCGAGGTGCGGCGACGTCCGGTCCACCCACGGCCCCGGCTCGGCCGCGGCCCCCGTGCTGCCCGGAAAGTGGGCTTCGCGGAGGGACGCCGCGAGCGGTGGCAGCTCGAGCCTCTTCGCGAGCGCCGCCGGCATCCGGTCGGGAAGGCGGTCCCCCATCTCGTCGAGAAGGCGCGCGGCGAGCTTCCGCCGCGTGCGGGGCGGAAGGCCGGGGAGCTTCCGGTAGATCGGGACGACGCGGCCGACCGAGAGGGGGTCGCCTTCCCCCTCGTCGGGCTCGTACTGCGGGTTCAGGAGGACGATGTCCCGTTTTCCGCGCGCGGGTACCTCCGGTCTCCCGAAGACCCAGACCCGCCGGCCCGCCGGGAGGACTCGCGCGAGGTAGGGCTGGTTGTAGAAGACGAGCCGGATCGATCCCGTCCCGTCGTCGAGGAGAGCCTCGAAGATCGTGAATCCGGCCCGCCGCGTCCGGATGAGCCGCGCGGAGAGGATCGTTCCGAAGAGCGTCGCCGCCGGTGCCCCCGGAACGAGATCGCGGATCGGAGCGGCCCGCGTCCGGTCCTCGTACCGGAACGGAAGGTGGAGGAGCAGGTCGAGCGCCGTCTCGACGCCGGCGGCCGAGAGATCCCTCGCGGTCCGGGCGTTGACGCCCGGGAGCTTCCCGACCGGGTCGAGGGGCGAGAGGTCGATGAGCGCCCTAGCCGCGCTTGACGCGGAACGTCATGTCGACGAGGCCGAAGCGGAGGCGGTCGCCGTCCTTGATCGTGGACGGCTGGCCGGTCTGGATCCGCGCGCCGTTCACGAAGGTCCCGTTCATGGTCCCGATCTCCTCGACCACGAAGTAGCTGGATCCGGAGCGCGTGACCTTCGCGTGCCGCCGGGAGACCGACCGCTGGTTGTCGAGCGGCGCGAGGTCGATGTCCGGGCGGATCCCGGTGACCGGGTCGATCCGGCCGACCGTCGTCTCATCCTCACTCGAGAGATAGAAATCCTCCCCCGACTCGGTGACGAGGCGGTGGGTCCGGTGCCGTCCCGCGCCCGAGGACGAAGCCACGGAGACTTCGGACGCCTCGTCGAGGGCCGGAGCCATGCCGGTCGACTCCTCGAGAAGCTTCGTGGCCTCCCGGAGGCGCCGCGACAGCTTGCGGAGCATCCGGACGGCGATCTCCGTGTTGTGGCGGAGCATCTCGTCGAAGGTCGACTGCCCGATCCGGATCAGTTCGCAGTCCGTCTTCGCCCGCGCCGTCGCGGAGCGCGGTACGTCCTCCAGGATCGACATCTCACCGAAGAAGTCCCCCTTCTCGAGCGTCGCGAGGACCTTCACGTCGCCGCGGCGGGTCTTCTTCACGAGCTCCACGGACCCCGACTGGATGACGTACATCTCGGAGCCGAGGTCGCCCTCCTCGAAGACAACCTGTCCCCCGGAGACCTTGGCCTGGAAATCCTGGAAACCCGAGGCATTGCCGGACTTGAGGACGACTTTCACGCGACGATCTCCTGCAGGAACGAGAGGGCGCGTGTCCGGCCGTTCCAGGCCACGCGCGCGCCGATCGGAAGAGTGACGTTCGGAAGGCGATGACCCGACGGGATGCCCGCCACGACTGGGACGCCGAGAGGCCCGAGGCGCGCGCCGAGAAGCGCCCGGAGGCGTTCCGGATCCTCGGCGCCGCCGAACGTGATCGCAGAGAGCGAGCCGATCAAGATGCCGCGAAGTTTAGCCAATCGCCCGGCATCGCGGAGCGCGACGAGCATCCGGTCGATCCGGTAGGCCTCCTCCCCGACGTCCTCGATGAGGAGAACGGAGCCGTCGAACGGGAATTCGGCCGGCGTGCCGACCATCGAGGCGAGGAGCGAGAGGCAGCCCCCGACGAGCCGTCCTTCGAAGTCTCCCGGGGCGAGGACTTCGGCCCCCGGGACGGAGAGCGTGGAAGGTCCTCTCCCCTCCAGCATCGACGGGAAGAAAGAGGCCGAAAGGGCGTCCAGCCCGCGGCCGAGGTCCGCGGCGACCATCGGACCGTGGAAGGACGGAAGGCCGCAGCGCGTGAGGAGAAAGCCCGAGAGGGCCGTCACGTCCGAGAAACCGCAGTGCGGCTTCGGATGGGCCGAGACCTCGGCCGGGTCGAGCGAGGCGAGAAGGGGCGTGATGCCATAGCCGCCGCGTGCGAAGACGATGGCCGCGACGTCCGGGTCCAGAAGGAGCTGCCGGTAGCCACCCAGGCGGTCGGACTCTTCCCCCGAGAGCCCAAGGGTCCCGCCCCGGAACGCCACGTTCGCCGCAGGACGGACCTGGTACCCGAGCGCCTCGAGGACCGCCGATCCGGCCGCGAGCTCCGATGGCTCGACCGGCCCGGAGAGGGCGGCGACGCCGACGACGTCCCCCGGCCTCAGGCGGCGAAGCGTCATCCGGAGATCCGGTTCTTCGGGTCGCGGAACCAGCGCTCCCAGTCGGCCACGCCGAGCGCGGGAACGGGTTTCTCGCCGCGCGCCTCCGACGACGAGGCGAGCCGCTTCGAGGCGTCGCGCGCGAATGTCTCGATTCCCGCGGTTCGCGCCCCCGCCGACGCGGCCTCCGTCACGAGCATCCGGTCGTCTGTCACGACCGTGACGCCGCGCGGATCGCGCGCCTCGCGGATCCGCCGGACGATTTCCTCGTCGGCCGACCGGGGCGCTGCATAGACGACCGTCACGCAGCCGAACCCCTGCACCTTGGGGCGTCCCGGCTCCGGCGGCCCGTCGAAGACGACCGTCAGGTTCTTCCGCTTCCGGCGGGCGACCTCGCACAGCTCCGACACGAGCCCCTCACGCGTTCCCCCGCCGAGCCTCCCCATCAGGTTATTGCCGTCCACGAGATCGGCCATGGCGGAATTCTCTCAAATGACTCGGGCCGGACGGTAAGCCGGATTCCGTCGCCGGTCGGCTCGCGCCTTCCGGCTGGCGATCATTCCTCTAGGCCCTCCCTCTCGAGAGGGCTCCAGCGGCCTACCCGGCGGCGTCGGCCTTGCGGCCGCGGGAGCGGGCGTCCCTGCCGTCGCCCTATTTGGCCTTGCTCCGCGTGGGGTTTGGCCTGCCAGCGCCGTTGCCGGTGCCGCGGTGCGCTCTTACCGCACCTTTTCACCCTTGCCCCGGCGCCCGAAGGCGCCGTGGCGGTCTGTTTTCTGTGCCACTTTCCTTCGGGTTGCCCCGACCGGGATTTCCCCGGCACGCTGCCCGCTGGAGTCCGGACTTTCCTCCCCTCCGTCTGCCGAAGCTTCGGGAGCGGCGATCGCCTGTCCGGCCCGAGTCCCCCGAAGGATACGCCTTCTCAGTTCGCGTCCGCCATCGGAAGGTACGAGCCGTCGGAGGTCCCATTCCCGGGCGAGGCGCCGTCGTTCCGCACTCCGTACGTCACGAAGTCCGAGGGACCCGCGGACGCTCGCACGCGCGCGTAGCCTGCCGTAATACCGGTTTTCAGGAGGATCGAGTCGATCTGCGTCCACTCGCCCCCCCGCAGGGTCCGGAGGAAAGTCGCAGCCGGGGCCGGCCCGCCGCTCGCCGTGTCGAAGACCTCGACCACGTAGTCCATCGGCCCGCCGCCGACTCGCGCGTCGGCGATGGCGAGGTTCGAACGGGATCGGGAGTCCTGCCGGAGGCCGAAGACGAACGCCTCGCTCCGCGCACGGGACGTGGCGTCGAGAGCCGGGTAGGCGACGCCGAAGGTGCCGCCCACGACACGATCCGGGTTCGGCGTGAAGGTTCGCGCCTGCGCGACCGCCCCCGCCACGAGGAGCGTTCCCCCGACCGGCCCGGCAGGTATCGGAAGCCCGGCTCCCCGGAGAAACGCGACGGCGTCCGGGACGAGCCGCTGCTCACCGGGTGCCAGATCGAGCGGGATCACGCCTCCGGACCCGGAGCCCCAGGCCGGAGCCGGAGTGAACGTGAGCGTGGCGTGCACGGGCTTCGACGACGGGTTTGCGAGGACGAGCTCGCTCCGGAACGCGACGGGTCCCGGAATGTCGACGATCACCGGAATCAGTCCTTCGCTTCCTCCCGCCACGAGGAGCGATCCGTCGGAGGTACCGCCGCCGCCGAAACCCCCGTCGTTGACGACGCCGTACGCCACGAAACCGTCGTTGCCCGCGATGCGCCGGATCCGGGCGTACCCGCCCGTCGGCGCTCCGTAGACTTTCGACAGGATCTGGTTGATCTGGACGAATTCTCCCGGGGCGAGACTCCGCTGGATCGGGGAGCCCGCCGTCAGCCCGGTCGCGCCGTCGAAGACCTGCACTTCGAGCGTGATGGGCCCAGGCGCCGCCGTGAGAGGCGCGTGGGCCAGTGCCAGATTCGACCGGAACGCCCCATCCTCCCGGAGACCGTAGACCCAGGCCTCGTCTGTCGCGGCCCCCCCGTCGGGGGTGCCCGCCGTGAACGTGCCGAACGTACCTTCGGCCGGGTTCGTCGGGACCGGCGTCGAGGTGCGCGATCCGGCGAAGACCTCCCCGGGAGACGAGACCCCTGCGAACGTGAGGAAGAGCGACCCCTGCGGGCTTCCTCCCGAGAAGTCGTAGCCGTTGGCCGCGAGAAACGCCGTCGCGTCCGGCGTGTAGAACTCGCGCCCCGAGGGAAGGGAGATGCCCACGACGGGGCCGCCGCCTCCCGGCGATCCCGCGGCCGGAACGAAACGAAAGAGAAGCGTCGCATCCGTGGCGCTCCGGTTCACGGCCACGAGGTCCGACGTGAAGTGCGCTCCGTCCGCGCCCGGCGCGTCGACGACGGCTGGAATCTGGACGCCCGTTCCGAGCGGCGGGCTCGAGACGCCTCCCACGGTCACCGCCACCGACGCGCGGCGAATGACGCCGCCGGTCGAGGCGACCACGTTCAGAATGAAGGCACGTGGGGCGGCCCCGGCCGCGGCACCGAGCCGGAGCATCGCCGGTGAGCCGGCCGAGACGGAGCCGACGATGCCCGCCACCGCGGGCTCGCGGGCCGGTGTCAGCGATGCCGTGACGTCCGACGGGGGGAGATCCACCGAGAGCGTCGCCAGGGGAGCGCTTCCGTCCGTCGTGACGAGGGAGAGGCGGACGTCGAGGCTCCCGCCCGGAGCGAGCGCGACGACCGAGGGAACGACGGTGAGCGAGAAGTCCGGTCCGGGGACGGCGTTCGAAGCCTCCGCGGCTGCGGCCGCGAGGGCCGCCACGTTGGGCGATCCGAGGCCGGTCACGGCGTCGTACCCGGGGCCTGCGGCGAAACCGCTGACGCCCGGAACCGTATTGCTCCCGGACGTGATGTCCCGGAAGACGGATGCCGTTCCTTCCGCGTACTGACGGCGTCCCTGCGCGTAGAGCATTGGGTTCAGCGCGCCAAGCCGTCCCTGCGCGCTCTGCTCGAGGAGCCCGGCCACGCCCGCGAAGGCCGGAGCGGTCGCCGACGTCCCGTAAACGGCCGTCAGGGCGCCGAGGTGGACGAGATAGTAGGGCGTACCGCCCCCCGCACTCACGGCCAGGTCCGGCACGAGCCTCTGCGTCCCGGCCGGAACGCCCGGCACGGACTGCCACGTCGGCCGTGCGAAAAGAACGCTGGCGCCTCCTCCGCTGGCCAGAAGGCCGTAGCCGCCTGCCGCTCCGCTCTCGTTCCAGCTCACCTCCGGGATCGGTCCGAGGACCGACTTGCGCGTCGCCGGGTCGTTCGTGGTTCCCCAGTAGAGATCGGGTCTCCCGCCGTCGTCGAACTGGGTTCCCCCGACGGAGGTCACGTTCGGCGACGACCCGAGGCCGTTCACGGCGGCGACCGTTCCCTTCGAAGCCGAGCTGCTCTGGCAGCCTGCGGCTCCCGAGTCGCCCGACGAGACGACCACCGCGATTCCCTGCGCCGCCGCCTGTGCCCAGAGGCTGGAAAAGAAGGCGTTCTCGGCGGCCGAGAGGGTCTGCTCGCACGCGCCGTAGGAGACGCTCACGACCCCGGCGACGTTCTGGTCGACGGCGTAGAGAGACGAGAGATCGATGCCGTCCGTCGTGGCCGTGGTCCTGGAAACGACGACGATGACGTCGGCCTCGGGAGCGACGCCGCCCGCCCACTGGACGTCGAGGTTCGTCTCGAGAAGGGCCGGGTCGTAGACGAGGACCCCTGGATCGGCCCCGTTGACGACCACGACCGGGTCGCGTTGAGAAAGGCCGAAGAAGGAGCGAAATGCGCGCACGTCGTTCACCCGGATGTTCGAGCGCGCCACGATCGCGATCTTCCGCCCGGCTCCCCGCGTCGGCGCGTCGAGCGCGTCCAGGCCGTAGAGCGTCGCGAAGTCCGCCGGCGCGAGGCCCAGGCGCCCGAAAGTGTCGATGAAGAGAGGCGCGGGCCGGGCGAGGGGCGACCGGCGGGGGAAGCCGCTCACGGGGAGGAGGCCGACACCGCGAAGAGCCCCAAGGCGGGCCGGCAGCGTCATCGGAAACGCGTTCGCCAGGAACGGCACCCCGTCGCGCGCGTAACTGTGAAGCTCCGTGTCGAAGGCCCGCTCGACGTCCACGGCGCGCCCCGAGAAGAGAAGGGCGGTACGTCCCGCGCTCGCACCCTCGACGGCGAACCCCTCGTCGCGAAGCCACCCGGCGACCGCCGCGAGGTCCTCCGCGCGGGCGCCGAACCGGGCGCCGAACTCCTGCGGCGAAAGCCAGCGATGGAATCGCGGGGACGCCGGGTCCTGAAGATCGCTAAGAAGCGCCGCGAGCGCGGCCGGGTCCCTCGTCGGGAAGACGAGAACGAGCTTCTCGAGGAGGACGTCGGGATCCGCGCGCCCCGTCTCCTCGGCGATGGCCACCTCCGCCGGCACGGCCGCGACGCGGACGCGGTCGACCGGCGCCTGCGCCGCGGTCAGCGTCCCCGCGACGAGCGGGACGAGGACGAGGAGGCGACGGCGGACTGCGCTCATGAGTCCCCTCAGGCCGCCGGAGGCACGACGCGCGGAGGAGGAGCCCCACGGCGCCGCGAGTGGAGGTTCACCGATCGCGCGATGCGGGGAACCGTGACGAGAAAGAGAAGGCCGAGGGCGAGGACGACGGCGAGGGAGACCATCGGAAGGAAGATCGCGACGAGGCTCTGGAGAAACGCGAGGACGTCCTCCGCGAGCGAGAGCGCCGCGTTGGCCACTCCCGCCGTCAGCGCCGTGGACGTGAGGCGTGTGGCGGTCTTGACGAGGTGCGCGATGAGCGCGATCCCTCCCCCGCCGGCGCCGGCGACCACGTCGAGGAGCGTGCTCCCTTCCGGGGCCACGGAGGCGACGGCGAGAAGGGCGCCAACGAGCGGCCGGACGACGGAGTGGAGAACGTGCCAGATGTGGTCGAGTCCGGGGATCTTGTCTGCCAGGAACTCGAGGAGGAAGAGGATCCCCGACGCGGCGAGAGCGGGCGTCGACCCGAGGAGGTGGGCGATCGGGCCGGGAAACGCGTCCGGGAAGAAACGGGCGACGCTTCCGTAGACGAGGAGAACGGCATAGGCGTTCAGTCCCGCGCCCGCGGCGAGGCCGAGTCCGGTCCCGAGAAGCGAAACCGAGCTTCCCATGGCTCCCCGTCAGTCCTTTGCGGCGCCCAGCTCGGAAAGCGCGGCCTTCGCGCGCCGGTTCTTCCCGTCGAGCTTCAGGATCTCCTGAAGCGCCTTGATCCGCTCCGGCTTGTTCCGCTCGGCCCGGCAGGCCTCGGACAGCTCCCAGTAGAGCTCGACGCTCGCGGGGATCTTCTGGATCGCGCGCCGAATCGTCTCCGACGACTGCCGGAGCCATTTCGGGTTCTTCCGCTGGATCCTCGAGAGGAGGATCCAGTAGTCCTTCTCCTCCGGATCGAACTCGACCGACTGCCGGACCATCTCGTAGGCCGGGAAGAAGTCCTCCTCGTCGAAGAGGGCTTTCGCCCGGCCGTAGTTCGCCTTCGCGATCTGCTTTCGAAGCGTGACGTTCGACTCCGACTTCGGGAGCTGGATCGTGTCGAGGACGCCGCGGGCGAGCGTCGCGTCGTACGACGCCCGCGACGCCGGCGAGCGGAACGCGCGCTCCGCCTGACGGACCTTCTGGAAGAGCGTCTCGAGGGCGTCCCGCATCCCGGACATGTGGGACTTCAGGTGGTGATCGGGGTGAAAGAGCCGCGCGCGCTCGTGGACGGCCCGGTGGAGGAGTTCGTCCGAGGAGTCCCGCTCGATGCCGAGCAGGTCGTAGAGCGACGACCAGTCGAGCCTGCGGTATGCCGTCTCGACGGCACGCGCCTGGGACTCGAGCTTCTCGGCCCGCCGTGGCGGCGGAGGGCTCCCCGCGACCTCCACGTTCAGGAGGTCGAGGCCGCCACCCGGGAAGGGCTCGATCGTCTTGTGGGCCGGGACGAACTGGATCAGCCCGGAGCCGGCGAGACGGGAGAGCAGTGACATGTCGCGTCCGATGTCTTCGGTCAGTCGAACGCCGTCCACGCGGCAGAGCGCGTCGTACTCTTCCGGCGAGAGGGTCACGGACTGGTATCGGAGGATAAGGTCCGGGTGAAGGAATGGTCGCGACCGCGGCTCGATGACGGAGGAGCCGCCGCGGCTCCTCCCGCCCGGGAGCCGCCGGAGCCCCTCGAGGATGAGCGTCCCCGTCGTCTTGTCGAACTGGACCGGGAGATCGAGCGCCGCCTCGAGCGGCGACGCGGTGAAGACCCCGGAGGTCCAGCGGAAGGTCTCGTAGAGAATCCCCTCGGCGAGGGCGCGCACGGCCGCCTGAGCGACGTACGACGGCACGGCCCCCGACTCGGCGAGGACCTTCGCCAGCCCGCGTCCCGGCTCGGCCATCGCCCGCTCGAAGGCGGCGAGCAGGAGGTCCTCGTTGGCGAGGTCGAACCGCCGGAGCAGCTCGCCGACGCGCTTGGCCTCCCGGTTCGACGCGGCCGAGAGGAGCTGGCCCCGGTCGAACCAGAAGGTCCGCTCCTCTCCCCCCTGCGCGACGACGAGGCGCGTGCTCGTCCGGTCCCGGTAGAGGTTCCGGAACGTTTCCGCGAGCGACGTCCGCTCCAGAGTTCCCGTGGAGACGAGGCCGGAGGTGGGTCTCACGCCAGACATTTGGAAAATGTTAACCGGAAACGGTCCCGCGCCGCTCGCGAAAGCGCGCGACGCGCGCGGCGACGCTCTTCCCCGCGACGACGGCGATCGCCTCCTCGGTCGCTCCGAGGACCGCCTCGGCGCCGCCGAAGGCCCGGAGAAGCGTCCGGACGCGCGCGGGGCCGAGCCCCGGGATCGCGAGGAGCGGGCTCTCGAGCACCCGTCTCCCGCGGGCGCGCCGATGGCTCGAGAGTCCGAATCGATGCGCTTCGTCACGCGCCCGCTGCAGGAGGCGCAGCCCGGCACTTCGCCGCGCGAGGACGATCGGCGCGGACCGTCCCGGGACGAAGACCTCTTCCTCGCGCTTCGCGAGGCCCGCGGCCGGCAGCTCGACTCCCAGCCGGTCGAGCGCCGCGAGGGCGGCCGAGAGCTGGCCCTTCCCTCCGTCGATCAGCAGGAGGTCGGGCAGCGGCGCGCCGTCCGCCGACGCGCGCCCGTAACGGCGCGTGACGGCCTCGGAGATCGAGGCGAAGTCGTCCGGACCCGGCGATTCGATCCGGAAGAGCCGGTACTCGCTCTTCGCGGGCTCGCCATCCACGAAGACGACGCAGGACGCGAAGGTCTCCGAGCCCTGGAGATGGGAGACGTCGAAGCACTCGATCCGGGCCGGTCGCCGGTCGAGGTTCAGCGCCCGCGCGAGCGCCAGAGTCGCCTTCTCCCCCGACTCCCGGACTTTCCGGAACCTTCGCACGTGATTCTGCCGGGCGTTGTCCCGGGCAATCCGGACCCGTTCGAAGGCGGCGCCGCGCTGCGGAGTCCGGATCACGACCCGGCTTCCCCGGCGCTCCGCGAGCCAGCGCTCCACGGGCTCGAGACCGTCCTCCGCGACCTCCGTCGGAAGGTGAATCTCTCGCGGCAGAAAGGTCGTCGCGTCGTAATACTGGGAGAGGAGCGTCACCCAGAACTCCTCCGGGTCGACGTCCCCGATCCCTTCCCAGAAATAGTCGCGCGAGTCGAGAACGGCGCCTCCCCGGACGACGAGGATCGAGACGGAGAGGTTCCCGCCGTCGAGAAACTCGCCGAAGACGTCGACGTCTTCGCCCGCGAGAGACTGGACACGCTGCTTCTCGGCGAGCTCCTCGACCGTCCGGAGGCAGTCCCGGTAGGCCGCCGCCATCTCGAAGTTCTCCCCGTCCGCCGCCGCCCGCATTTTGGCCTCGAGCCGCGGCACCAGCTCCTCGTTCTTCCCGGAGAGGAAGAGAAGCACGTCCCGGACGGCGTCGTCGTAGGCAGCCTTCGTCGTGAGTCCGGCGACGCACGGGGCGAGGCAGGCGTGCATGTCCCAGTAGAGGCAGGGGCGCGGAAGGCGGCCGTCGATCTCGATCCGGCAGGTCCGGATCTGGAACATCCGCTGGATCATCCGCATCGCGCCGCGGGCCGTCCGGCCCGGGAGATAGGGGCCGAAGTAGCTGGCGCCGTCCTTCAGGACGCGCCGCGTCACGAACGCGCGAGGCCACTCCTCGCCCGTCGTCACCTTGATGAACGGGTAGGTCTTGTCGTCTCGAAGGCAGATGTTGTAGCGGGGCTTGTGCCGCTTGATGAAGGCGTTCTCGAGCGCCAGCGCCTCGCTCTCCGTGTTCGCGACGACGGTGTCGACGACGGCGAAATCCTGAAGAAGCGCCTCCGTCTTCGGGTGCTTCGGGCCGGAGGTGAAGTACGAGGCGAGCCTCTTTCTTATCGACCGCGCCTTCCCGACGTAGAGGATCTTCCCCTTCGCGTCCTTGAAGAGGTAGATCCCCGGCTGGTCGGGATAGGTCGAGAGGTCCGGCGCGGCGCCCACGTTCCGATTCTACGGACCGGACTTCGTCATCTCCGCCCGCGGAGAATCGGCAGAACGAAGACGGCGCGGGCGATCAGCCGATACGAGTACTCGAATCTCGTGTCGATACGGTGGAGCCGGAAGGACGCCTCGAGCTCGACTCCGGAGACGGGCCGGACGACTTTCGCGAGGCCGAGCTCGCCATAGCTGCGCTTCGAGCGGTAGAACGTCCCGTCCCCGGAACGCGACAGATAGTTCGGGTCGCCTTCCTGCTTCACGAAGTCCGCCGCGCGCCAGACCAGCAGGTGGCCGCGCCATCCGTTCCGCTCGACCGCGAGCCGGAGGAAGAGGCCGCGGCCGCTCGTCGTCAGCTCAGGCTGCTTCCGGTCCGGGTCGTCTCTCGAGAACAGGGCGTAGGCCTCCGCGGAGGCGCGATCGAGGAAGGCGATGGGCGGCGCCACCCGGAGCCCCACCCCCCAGGCCAGGCTGTCCGACACCGGACCGACGTCGTGGAGTTGCCCCCCGTGGTGCACGATATGAAACTGTGCGCCGAGCCACAGGGGCCCCGCGAGATGAACGCGCCCGGCGGATCCCGCTTCGAGCTCCTCGCGGTGCTCCGATGTGTTCAGCTTCTGCCAGTTCAGCCAGGCGTCGCTCTTGACGGCCTCGGTGTCGAGGATCCACTGGAGACCGTTCTCGTAAGGACGCGTAAACGAATAGGTCTCGATCTGGATGGGCGGCAGCAGCCCGTGTGGCATCGTCAGGTCCGGGCCCATCCCGTCCGACCGCCGGACGGTCTCCAGCGTTCCGAACAGGAGGCGCCCGCGCGCGTCGCCGATGCGGAGAGTCAGAATGGGTCTCACGATCTCGAAGGCCTTCTCCGAGCCGAAGCGCTCGTTGCCGAAGGCGCCGATGTCGAGCGCCACCTTCTCGCCAAGGTGCACCGAGAAGGAGAGCCGCAGCCAGGCGCCGAACGTCGTTTCGCCGGTCCGGTATGGATTGAAGAACTCGGTGTTGTCGCCGTAGAGAAGCGTCTCCGCTTTCAGCTCGATCGGCACGCCGGCGGCCAGGGGCCGGGAGGCGGCGAAGAGCGCGACGAGAATGGCGGGGACGAGGCGTCTCCACGTCATGGGTGACTCATCGGTCCGGCAGGACGAGAGAGCCGCCGATCAGGAGGCCATGAAAGTCCCGGTCCGGATTGAACCGCCCGATCCCGGCGTTGGAGATGTGCACCCAGCGATACTGCACGAAGGGGTGCCAGGCCTTCCCGATGGGGAACCGGATGCCGGCCCCGGCCCGGGTCAGAAAATTGAAGGCCGTCCCGTGCGCCGGCACGCGCCGGAGCGCGTAGTACGGTCCATCGAGGACCTCGACGTAGAGCTTCGGCCGCCACGCCTCCGGCCCGAAATTCCAGCGGAGGCCGACGTCGACGGCGAAGGCCTCCACCCTCTCGCGCTCGCCGTCGGGGGGAAGGCGCGGCTGATTGACGACGAAGAGGGGATGGCACTCGACCAGCGCATCGACTCTCCGCGAGAGGAAGCGCCCCCACTGGACGACGGGAGAGCCGAACTCCGCGAACCCCTGTCCCTCCTCGTTGTGGAAGCTCTGGCCCGCCGCGATAAAGACGCGGAACTCCTGCTGGCCAAAGGGCCGATCCTGAGCCGTGAGGGGTGGTCCGGCGCAGAGCACGCCGAGACAAAAGGCGCGACCCGCCAGAACGGACGCCGCGCGGATCCTTCCAACGGGCATGGCGGGCCGGAATGCTACCAGCCGCCCTCCGGATGGATCCTCAGAGGACTTTCCCGATCCCCCGCGCGAGCGTGGACATCTTCACGTAGCCGAAGAAGCGCCCGCT
>JBBIPB010000038.1:0-19089 GCA_037443065.1 Acidobacteriota bacterium
CCCGCACCGCGAGAATCGGCGCTCGAAAGCCGGCGTCCGGAATCAGGGCTCCAGGCCCATCCGAGACCCGACACGAGGTCGCTCGTCGCGGCTGTCGTCCGGCGAGCTCGTTTCACATCGAGGCCGCTGTCCCAGTCGAAGGAAAAACCGCCGGCTCCGGCCGTGGCTCCGGTGAAGCCGTAGGTGAGATTCGAGAGGCGTGCCCCCGTCGCGGCGTCCGCGTAGCCGTAGGTCTGCGTGAGGCCGAGAGGTCCCTTCGTCGACGAGCCGAGCATGCGGCCGAAGCCCGCCCAGCTCCAGTGTCCGCCGAACGAGGAGATCGTCTGCCCCGCCTGATCGAGGGCCTGGACGTCGGTCAGCCGGTCGAGGGCGTCATACGCCTGAATGTAGGACGGGACGGCGCTGAAGGCGGCCGGGGGGGACGTCTTCGTCACGTTTCCGAAGACATCGTAACCGAACGTCATCGGGGTGCCCCAGGCGCCGACACCCTCGCTCCCCGGCAGGCCACGCATGTCGTAGGCACCCAGAGCCACCGCGGTCCGCGGGTCGACCGATCCGCCGGTCTCCAAACCGGCCGAGGCGAGCCGCGAGAGGGCGTCGGCGTACTCGAGGACGTCGGCCGTGGAGTCCAGGCGGAATCCGGAAGGCGTGGACGCGCCCGTGAAGTCGGCCGGGTTCTGAACCACGCGCCGCGTCAGGCGGTTGGCCGGGTCGTACGCGAAGGCCAGCGTCAGCTGCGTCCCGGAGAGGTTGACAAAGCGCGTCTTCCAGGTGGCCAGCGTCGAGTCGGGGTTGTAGGCGAACTCCTCCTGCGCCGATCCGGGCCGTGTCCTGTGCCTCAGCCGTCCGATCCCGTCGTACACGAAGGACGTCCGGTCCGTCCGGCCCTCCCCCTGAATGATCTTCTCCGTCGTCCGGCCCCCGGCGTCGTACCCCCACTGAGTCAGGTGCGGCGCGGACGTCGTGGCAGAGAGGAGGAGGCCCCGTCCGTCGTACGTGAACCCCTCCTGGAACGAGCCCCCCGTCGTCCGGCTCGTCAGGTTTCCGGCTTCGTCCCACACGTAGGAAACCGTCGTACCGTCGGGCGCCACGTAGTCGACGACGCGACCGAGGCTGTCGTACTTCCTGAATTGCTCGACGGTCGTCGTGCCGCCGGGCTCGACGCGCGTGATCTTCGTCGACCAGGCGCTATCGGCCGTTTCGTAGGAGTAGCTCGTCTTCGTCCCGATCGCGTCGGTCTCGGTGTCGATGCGGCCGGTACGGTCCGACTTGTACTCGACGTGCCGAACGAGCCGGGAGGTCGCCGAGTCCTTCGGATCCTCCGAGTAGACGTCCGTGGCCCGGCCCATGTCGTCGTACAGGACATAAGTCTGGTGGAAGCTGCCCGCGCCGTCCCCGGGCTTGATCCGGCGCTTGATCTTCACGGGGGCGAAGCCGTTGTACTCGGTCGACGTCTCCGCGAGGGTCGTCTCGATCTTCTTCGTCGGGTCCCCCGGATCCGGAACGCGGCCGACGACCATCTCCGACGTGGGGCGGCCGAGGCGGTCGAACTTGCGCCGGATCTCGGCCCCCGTCGGCAGAACCTCCAGGAACGGGCGGCCCATGGAGTCGAACCCGCGCCACGTGGCCCCCTGGTCGCCGTCGCTCTGGAAGACGACGTGCCCCGCGACGTCGTAGGCGAGTCGCCGAGCGCCGACCGGATCCCCGGCCCCCGTCTCCTGAATCGACTCGGGCCGCCCGGCGGCGTCGTAGGCGTAATCGCTGCGAACGCCGGCGACCTCGCCCCCTTCCGGCGTCAGAGGGATGCCGCGGGTCGTGGAATTCAGCCAGCCGCGGTCGCTGTCGTACACGTTCCGGAATACGGCCGTCGTCCGGGACGGATCGGCTCCGGCCGCCGTGGAGGACGTGCGAGTCGTCCGTACCTCGAGGAGCTGTTCACGGGCGTCGTAGAGGAAGAAGGTCTCCACCCACCCGCCTCCCGGCAGGCCCGTCTGCGCGCGGCGCTCGCGAACGAGATGGCCGGCCGCGTCGAAGGAGCGCTCCGTCCGGGCGGCGACGGACCTGAAAGCGCTCGCGTCGGCGCTCGACGCCAGGGTCGCGCTCGTCACCCGGTCCCATGCGTCGTAAGTGAAGGTCGACTGCGACTTCCCGGTCGAGTCGGTGACGGACAGGGGGAGGCTTCGGCGGGTTTCCACGCCGCTCGGCCGGGGGCCGTAACCGGACGACGTCGTGAGGACGCCGCCGACCTTGCCTCCGGCCGGGAAGCCCGGGGTCCGCCCCGTCCCGTCGTCCTCGAAGGCGAAGTCGACCACCGGCTTGGTCGGATCCGGCGACTGGCCTGAGGTCGCGTTCGCCACACGGCCGAACCTGTCGTACGAGTACGTCGTCACGAGAGGGGCGAAGCCGCTGCCTCCTCCGACGACGAGCCCCGTCTTGAGGGGGGAGGCAAGTCCGCGGACGTTGTCGTCTCCGGGAACCGGAAGGACGACGTCCTGCGTCGTGCCATCCGTGTCCATCTCGACTCTCAACGTCTGCGGCAGATTGTCGACCGCGTTGGTGACGGTCGAGACGGCTACGGCGTACTCGGTCGTGAATCCCTTTACCCCTTCACCGAAGCCGGTCGTGACGCTCGACGGCGTCGCCCGCTTGGGCCGCGGATCCGTGTCGGGGAAGTAGGCGTACGTCGTCGTCCCGCCGTCGGGGCGGGTGACCGTCTCGATCCGGCCGTCGGGCTTGTAGGTGAAGGAGGTCCGGGCCTTCCCCCCTGCGTTCACGGGGATCGGGGAGGGGAAGCTGCCGTCCGGCGCCGGCGGCTGGAACACGGGAACGGCGCTCGCGTCTTCCATCGTAAACGTCTGACCCGTCGGGAAGAGGGTGTGGATCTCGGCGCGCGAGGAAGGGGGGGTGATGGTGACCGACGAGACGAGGACGCCCCCCGCGCCCGATGCGAATGTCCATCTCAGACCTCCGTCGGGGCCGTTCTTCCCCGCCGTGTTCGGCACACCGACGGTCGTGACGCGGCCGGTCGCCGGGTCGTACTCGAACCGGACGCGGTCCACCGGATCGGCGGCGAGGAACTTCGGCAGCTTCATGCTTCCGAGCCGAAGCGGGGCGAAGGCCCCGTGAAGGGGGGCGGCGGTCGAGTCGGAGACGTTGGCTGCAGGGTTGTACGTGTACGCGATCTCCGGAGTGACCGCGGAGGGTTCGTCCGGGTACGGTTGAGACGACCCGCCCGTCGGAGTCAGGACGTTCACCTCGGGAAGCCGCACTTTCACGAGGAGGCGGCTGCCGGCGTCGTCGAAGGCGTACTGGACTTTCCTCCCCATGAAATCCGTCACGGCTTCGAGCAGGCCGTAGCGCCCCGGCGCCTTCGGGTCGCGTCCGTACACGAAGAAATAGGTCCGCCCGTAGTCGTCCACGACACTCGCCAGATTCCCCGCGAAGTCGTAGGAGAACCGGAGCGTGTTGGAGATCTCCGTGGAGCCGGGAGGCTCGCGGCGGAACCGGTCGCTCCGCTCGAGGAGGCGTCCCGCGATGTCGAAGTAGACGATCTCCCGCGTCTGGCCGAGCAGCTTGTACCCGCGCCCGTCCGCCAGCTTCAGGAGCTGCACGTAGAGACCGGCCGGGGCGCAGTAGGACGAGTCCTTGTCCAGCTCTCCCCCGTCGGGACAGGCGGCCGGCTTGCCGTTCCCGTCCAGCGTCGGAACGAAGAAGCGATAGACCCTGCCGGTGCCGTCGTAGTACTGAACCTCGCCGCGGAAGAGATACGGGCTGTCGGTAGCCGCCTTCGGATCGGGGTCGGGGATCGGCGGCAGGAAGCGGAGATGGGCGAACAGCGAGGAGCTCCATCCCGCAGCCCCCAGCGGCCCGTAGCCGAGGCCGCCCGAGCGGTAGCTCCGGTCGAGGACGAAATCGACGCCGCGCCCCTCCGCCCCGAAGTCGACGGCCGAGAGGAGCGCCTGTCCGTCCACGAGGCCGACGCCCGCGCCCGCCTCGCCGCGCCACGTCGCCGCGTTCAACACCGGTTCGCGGACGGCGAACTGCGCGGGGGAAGGAACCGAATCCGCCCAGGCCACGACGGACGCCATGCCGTGCGGCGCGCGGTAGCCGCCCCCCGGCCGAAAGAGCGTGTCGAAGCCCGTCGCGCCTTCCGGGAGGAGCCAGGCGCGGACGTACGGTCCGCCCGCCATAAGCTCGAGGACGCTGGCATCCGCCGGGTCGAGCGTGGACGGGAGGCCGCACCGGAAGCACTGGTTCTCTTCGTCAGCCGGCACCAGAGGGTCGCCCTTCTGCCGCGTGTAGGACCGGGCCGCCCGCGGGTCCGAAAGGAGAAGGATCGTCTCGACCGACTCGTAGAGGTTGTAGGCATTCGTCGCCTGCTGGGGATAGGGGGAAACGCCGGCGGCGGGCTCCCGGACGAGCCGCCGGAGCGTCACGACCTGCTCGGCGGCCGGCCATCCCGGTCCTCCGGGGAGAGCCACCACCGCCCCGACGTCGTCGTTTCCGAGGAGGCTGGCGTCCGGAAGGGCGCGCAGCGACTGGACTTTTGCCTTCAGGGATTCGCCGAGGCTGCCGGGGAGCGAGACACGCAGCTTGAACGCCGCCGTGAGAGTCTGCTCGTCCAAAGTCTGCGCTTGCTTCTGGTCCTCTGCGGTCGCCCTCGTCGGAACGCCGAGTGGAAAAAAGGCGGTCGTGATTCGCTGGACCTGAGGGGCGGGCTTCCCTCCGCTGTCCGCCGGTGCATTCGGGGAACGGTAGATGCCGACAAAGGTGAACTGCGGATCCTGCGCCGGGAGGGCGTATCCGCCCTCCTGCGTCTTCAGGCAGCCGGGGCCATCCGGGTTCGGCGGGTCGCCCGTCTGGCATCCCGTCGTCGAAGGGACGAGCTTCTGTCCCCACGTGTAGACGAGCCCGTCGCCCGTCTCGTCGAAGGCGATGTGATTGGCGTCCCACGGCGCCCGGAACGAGTAGAGGAGTCGCGGGTCCACCGCATCCGGTGACGCCGGAGGGAACGCTCCGTCGGGGCTCGGCCCGCCTTCCACGCGGGAGATGTCCCAGACGTCGATGATCGCGGAGTCGGGCGCGCCTCCCGTTCCTTCGAGGATCCCTCCCGCGAAAAGCCGTCTTCCGGATGGGTCGACGGCGAGCCGGAAGACCTGATGTCCCTTCGCCCAGAAGCGGCCGATGAACTTCGAGGCGTCCGGGCTCGCGGGATCGGCCCGATCGGACCAGGGCTCGGTCACGTCCATCACCGCGACGCCGCCCGGAGCGAGGGACACGAAGAGGAGATTTCCCGTTTTCAGCTTGACCGGATCCGAGAGCTTCCGGCCGGAGAAGTATCCGGTCTTGATGTCGCCGGCGGCACCCCAGTCGTCCCACGAGACGTTCGCTCCCAGCGAGATCGCCCGGAAGCCGACAGACCCGCCGCCGGGAGCTTTTCGGAGACAGAGGACGCTCGAGATGTCGCCGTTCGTCGGCGGCACCCGGAGACTGCCGTCTGCGACGAGAGACTTTGCGTGCGCCATGCCGTAGAACGAAAGGACCGAATAGACGCTGGCTTCGGGTCCGGACGTCCCGCCCGACGAGCTCGGGGCCGGAGCCGGGTCTGACATCACGGCGAGCGCCGGCGTGGACGCGAGGTTTGCGGGGGAGATGACCGGTTTTTCCGCCGGGCACGGGAGGATCGCGAGATCCTCGCCCGCGTACGTCGCCATCCTCCGTCCGCACTGGCTCTTGTTCGACTGCGTCGCGACGTCGCTCGGATTGCGGTAGGCGAGGTTCAGGTCGAGAACGGTGATCCCGCTTCCGACGATCGCGAGGTAGCCGAGCGTGCTGAGGTTGTACTTGATCCGGATCCGGTCGCCCGGCCGGGCGCGGACGCCCGCGATCTGGGGAATGGACGGGAGGTTGGCGACCTCGAAGTCGCCGGACCAGGAGATACCGGTCGTCGCGTTCTCGATCGTGACGCGCTGCCACCTGACCTTCTGCCCGCAGGTGTTGTTCCGCTCGAGCGGCCTGTGGGCCGCCGGGTCGACCGCGACCGCAAATTCGTAGAAGCCGTCGCTCCCGGGAGCTGAAGGAACCGGCCCGGCCGCGAACTTCTGCAGGAACTCGGACAGCTCGTAGGTGCCGTCGGGATAGGCCTTGCTCTTCGGGGGATCCGCGTCGTCGTTGACGAGGATCTCCATCGACGCCGGCTGGCCGGTGGGAAGGCTCCCCGCCCAGGCGATCCATTCACTCGCGAGAAGGGTGTCGGCCGCGCCGATCGCGATCGCTGTCCGGATCCCTCCACAGACCGGAGAGAAGGGGGCGATGCTCGGCCACGGCGGAGAGGGGAACACCGGAGGCACGCCCGGTGCCGTCGCGCCCATGCAGGAGTAGTAGAGGCCGGACGGGTTCCGAATCGCGTCCTGGACGTCCTCGACGCGGATCGCCTTGACGCCCCAGCTCGCCCCTTCGAGGGCGCTGTAGAAGAGCCGGTTGTGGCCGTCCGTGGCGAAGGCCCGCGTCTGCGACGCCGACCCTGCCGCCATCGCGGCGACGAGCTTCATCTTCCGGGGATCGGACACGTCCAGGGCAACGACATTCCCCGTCGCGGAGGCGGCGAGGAGCAGGTTGCCGAACTTCATCACGTCGCGGGCCGTGCTCGTGTCTCCGAGGGAGAGGACGCTCCCCACCTCCGGCGAGGGGATCGGAGGCGCGGAACGGGTTACGAACGTGAAGACATAAGGGGCGCTGACCGGGTAGTACGCGTGGTAGCCGGCGTTGTGGAGCTTCGAGTAGTCGAGCGTCACGAGATACCGATGCCCTCGCGTGAGGAGGCTGGGGAGAGAGGCCGAAAGGCGCGTTCCTCCGCGATCCTGCTTCACCGTCAGCGGAATCGAAGACCCGGCGAGGCACCCCTTGAGCGTTCCGTCCTCGATCCCGCAGTCCTGAAGCGTGACAAGGGGAGGCGCCGCTTCGGAGACGGCTTCGAGTCTGAGGCTGAAGTCGAACGAGAAGGTCCGGAGCGTCGGCGTGGCCGTGGACGAGCCGGAACTGTCGCTGCTCTCCCGGAGGGTGAGCGTGTCCGGATCGAGGTCCGCGGGCTGGACGACGGCCAGGAGCTCGTCGCCGGGGTCGGCGTCGACGACGGGCGACGTCGTGAGCGGGACGCCGGCGCTGCGGCTTCCCCCTCCCTGGGTCAGGTTGTAGAGGTCCACCGCCGTCCCGGACGGGTAGCCCGGCCCCACGACCGCAAGCTGGACCTTCTTCCCGGCCATGCCCCGCGCTTCGAGCTGCAGCTCGAGCGAGAGCGTCTCTCCTTCGGCCGGAGCGCGGAACGGGTGCAAGCGGAAGGGATAGGCATCGGTCAGGCGGAGCGGCAGCGTCGGCGGCGCGTCCGGATCCTTGAAGAGGCCGACCTCGACCACGGCGTTCGAGCCGGAGACCGGGCTGTAGGTCGCCCTTCCGAGCACCCAGCCCGTGGCCGTGTCGCGCGCCACGAGGGTGAAGGGTTGCCCGACGGTGGTCACGAGGAGGAAGCGGCCGTCCCAGCTCTTCGGCTGCGGGAGGAAGACGAACGTGTCCGCCAGCATGTTGTAGATCACGCCGAACTGCGCCCCGATGAGGGACGGCTCCATATGGCCGGTGATGGCGGAGAGCTCGAGGGTCGTCCCGACGATGAAGAGTCCCGTCGCGCGAGCCGTGAACTCGGCGAGATAGGTGCACGTCAGCTTGCGGCACCCGGCTGCGCCCGTCGCGAAGGCGGCTCGGGAAGCCTTCGACGGGAGCGACGAGACCGAGGCCGTCGGGTCGTCGGGGAGGTCTTCCGGTGCCGTCGAGATGAACTTCTGGCCGGAGCCGTCCGTGACGACCCGCCCGATCTCCAGCAGCCGCAACCGGCGGCCCCACGGCAGATCGAAAGGCGTGCCCCCGAATGCCAGCCTTCCGGCCGGCGCCGAGGTGAGGGTCGGAATCCGGAGTCGGAGGCTCTCGGTGGCCGTGCCGTCGAAATCGACGTTCACCGAGGCGGCGACTTCCGTCCCTGCCGGAGCCGATACACCGAGAGTCGTCGGATCGACCTTCGTCACCCGAACCAGCGTGTCGGTCGCAAACGCCGCCGCCGGGACGGTCAGCTCGATTCCCTCGGGCGTCGTGTAGACGGTCTCGACGCCGGCGGGGGCGACGAGGCCGAGGCCGTCGGCGGTGACGAAGGGGCCGAGCTTCCAGGTGGCCGCCTCGTGGCCCGTCGAGTCGAGGACGTGGATGTAGACGGCGCTCGAAAGGGTGACCGGGGCGGTGGGGGGGCAGCCGGCCGTGGCCGTGAAGCCGCCCGAGGCGTTCGCGGGGGTCGTGACGACGGTCGGGCAGGCGGGGGCGCCGTCGACGTCGAACCAGACCGACCACGCGGGGGTGCCGGAGGGGACGGTCGGGAGGGCGCCGGCGTCGCCGACGACCTGTGCCGTGCCGCCCGACGGGACGAGGAGGCGGATCTTCTCCGGGTGGACCTGCCCGCCGGGGACGAGGACGCGAGAAACGGTGAAGCGCCAGCGGTACGGAAGGGCGCCGGCGTAGGGCGTCCCGGCCGCGCTCCGGACGAGGCCGGCGAGCGAGGCGACGCAGGTGATTCCGGGTGGAAGGGGACGCGACGGGGTGAAGAGGATCGTCCGCCGATCCAGCGAGAGAGAGACCGTGCCGTTGAATAAAAGACCTGTCGGGTTGCCGGAAGAGTCGGCCAGGCCGAGCGTCAGCGTCCCCGATCCGACGCTCGCGGGGTCGAGCGGCTGGTCGAAGGTGATCGCGACGACGGAGCCGATCGGCTGGTCGGCGGCGCCGCTCGCGGGCTGGACCGAGGAGATGGACGGGGGGACCGGCTTGATCGTGATGTCGACGGAGGCGGCGTCGCCCTTCGCGAGAGAGGCGATCGCGGCCGTGCCGCTCTCGTTCGTCTGCGGGTGGAGGGCGGTGAGGGAGACGGCCCCTGCCGGGGCGACGACGGCGTACCGGCCGCCGGGGAGCGAGAGGTCGGCCGTCCCGAGGCCCGCCGCCGTGACGCGGGATCCCTCGATGCCGAGGCCGCTCGGTCCGCGGACGAAGCCGGTGGCGAAGCCGATCGGCGCGGTCGCCCTCAGGAAGAGGTGGACTCCTTCGGTGACGATCCCGCTGAGCGGCAGCGGGCTGGACGATGTCTCCGGCGCGGCGACGAGCTTTGACGGGTTGCCTCCGACGGAAGCGGTCCGGTTGACGCGCGCGACGAGACGCGAGAAGGCGCCGCGTCCGTCGGCGGGGGACTCGACAAGGCGGGCAAGGAGGAGGCGCGGGTCGTCGGAAGGATCGACCGCGAGGCCCGACGGTGTGAGGATCCGGATGGTGCCGGGGCGATTCAGCGTCCGTCCGGAGAGATCGAGCCGAACAGCCGCCACGAGCGTGTAGCCGGCCGGGACCGGAAGCGACGCCAGCTCGCCCGCCGTCAGGAATCTGGCGCCGGCGACAATCTGATCCAGGAGCGCCCCTTCGGGAACCTCCAGCTCGATGCCGTCGCTCGAGACGACGGACCCGCCGGCGGGACCGAGGACGCCGCCCCGCTCGAGCTGCTCGGGGAAGGGATAGAGGCGGATGTTCTCGAAGCCGGTCTCGAGAAGGACCTCGGCCGCCTTCGGGCTCGGCGAGACGCGGAAGGTCATCGTTCCGGCGGCGGAGGGGGCAGCGCTTCCCCGGTCCGCGGACGAGAGCGGCGCGCGGTAGAGGACGAGGTCGGCGGAGAAGGGGGCTTCGTAAAGCTCGCCGCTGCCGCCCGAGAGGACGAGCTTCTCGTCCAGCCAGGCCTGCACGGCTAGGCCGCTCGGCCACGGCGACGTCCCGTCCACCGACCGCGCGACGACGCGCGCGCTCGCGCGGCCGGACGGCGCGACGACGGGGGGATCGAGGGCGATCGTCGCGGAAAGGGGCGGAACCGGACTCGGCAGCGAGACGCCGGGAAGCGGCGTTTCGGGCGTCGAGGGGAGCGGCGATGGAGCCGACGGAGCGTCGTCGGGAAGGACGACGGCGACCGTACCGGGCCCGGTCAGCGTCACGCGCGCGAAGGGCGCGCCGGAGGTGGACGTCGTGACGTCGGGCGCAGGCAGAGTGAGCCAGAGGCCCGAGGCCGCGTCGTACCGGACGGCGAAGAGCATCGCGGCGGACGGGGTGCCGGCGGGGAGCGCGAGCGTCAGCCGGACGGCGTTTGTCGCGAATGGCGTGGCGGGCGCTTCGGGTAGCGGAACTCCGGCCGATTCGAAACGGACCTCCGCAGCGGCCAGCGGGCTCCAGCCGAGCGGGAGAAGCTCGGGAAGCGCCTGGCCGGAGAGAGGCGTGAGCCGGACGTCGAAGCTGGTGCCGGTGAGCGCGGTGGCTCCGACGTCCAGGGTGATACTGGAGCCGGAAGGTCCGCTGAAGGATCCCCCCGCGGCGACGCTCAGCGTCCCGGCCAAGGCGGAGAGAGGCGTCAGACGCGTGTCGAACGGGACGAGGCCCGTCGCCGGCTCGAGCGGGAAGCGGCGGACGGCGCGCGTATAGCCGGCGCGCGAAAGGACGAGTGAATACCGCCCCGCCGCGACGCTCCCGACGAGGCTGAAGCGGCCGCGGCCGTCGGTCGTGGCGGAGGCGACCGGGGGACTGACGGAAGCCGGCGGCGCCGAGAAGGGCAGGACGGCCGATGACGCGTAGAGCTTCGCGTCGGCGCCGCTCAGTGGTCGTCCCGTCGCATCGTCGTACGTCTCCCCCGCCAGGAAGCCGCCGCTCGGGTCGGCGCCGCCGGAGACGAAGAAAACGGTCTCGAACGGCGCGCCGACGGCGTTTCCGTCGCTGTCGGCGGCGGGCGCTCTCACCTCGAGCCGGACCGACTTCGTCCGCCACCAGGCGTTCGCGGCCGAGCCAAGGTCGAGCGTGACGACGATGCCGTCCACTGAAAGCGAAAGAGCGGCCGGCTGCGCCGTCCGCGCCCCGTCCGCGGCATCGCTGAGGCGGATCGCCGAACCCGACCCGCCGACGGTGAGCGTCGCGGGATTCATCGCCTCGCTGAAAGAGATCGTCACGCGCCCCGTCGTCCGGTCGAAAGCGGCCCCGGAGACCGTCGGCGCCGAGCAGTCGACGCGGACGAGGGCCGTGGCCTCGGGGCTCGCGCTCGTCCCGTCGCGGTCGAGCGCGGCGACGCGAAGGTTGAAGTAGCCGCTCCCCGGGAGCGGAACGGTGACGGCAAACCGGCCCGCGGAGTCGGCGCTCCCGGTGAAGGCGAGAGACCCGAGCCGGGCACGGACGGTGACGAAGGGCGAAGCCTTCCCGGTCACCGTCAGAGTCGACGCGCAGAGGACGGCCGGGAGCCCGTCGAGGACGGGCGCGGCGGCGGACGAGGTTGCGACCGTGAAGAGCGACTCCTTCGCCGCGGCGAGGGGATGGCCGGAAAGATCGGTGACCTGCGCGCCGGCGCGGAATCTGTAGCGTTCGCCGCGAAGGAGGCTCGCGCCCGGGACGAGGGCGACCGCGTTCCCCGCGATCGTCGTCGTAGCGGCGATCTTCTCTCCCGTCGCGAGACGGGTCAGGGTAAGGCCGTCGGAGGCAGCGAGCGAGGACGGGAGGACGGACTTCGAGAAGAGGACGAGCGGGATCTCGTCCGGCTCGGCCTGCGCCGTCCCGTCCGGAGGCTGCATTTCGAGGACGGTGGGAGCCGTGCTCTCCTTGAAAAGGAGACGCCGCGCCGTGGCGAAGTTGCCGGCCGGGTCCTCGACGCGGACGATGACGCCGAAGCCGCCGTCCGACGTCGGGAGGGTAACGTCGGCCGAAAAAGCCGTGTGCTTCCGCCCGTCGGATCCCACCGCCCCCCACGCGAGCGTGGCCGGGTCGAGCCCGCCGCCGTTGACGGAGATCTGCGCGCCGTCGGCGGCCCACGCCTCGCCGGAGACGCGGAAGGTGGGGGGCGATGCCTCGGTGTACCGGGCGAGGTCGGCCGGCGCAGAGAGGACGAGCGCAGGCCCCAGGGGATCGAAGTAGACGGTCGTGCTGCTCGCCCCCGCTTGTCCGAGCGTGTCGGTGGCGGTGGCCGTGATCGTCTGCGCGGCCGACGCCGGGCCCGGCTGGAGCGAAACGGCGAGGGCGCGGAACGCCCCCGTCTGCATGTCGACCGTTGCGGTCACGCTTCCGGCCGGGCTCGTGACGACAACGGAGGCGAGGTTGGGTTCCGTTGTGAGATCGACGAGACCTGTCACTTCAACGAAGGAAGAGCCGCTTCCGGCCGGGCCGAGATGGGCGCCGCCTGGAGGCGACGTGATCTGGATGCTCGGCGCCAGCGTGTCGCGACTGACGACGACGCGGTCCTCGCCCGTTCGCGAGGCCGCATCCACGGCGCGAGCCGTGAGGACGTTTGGCCCTTCCGCGAGCGTCACACCTGCGAGGCTGAAGGCGCCGCCCCCCGCCGCGGGCGAAACGGCCGCGTTGGTGCCGTTGACGGCGACGCGCGCGGACGCGTCGGAGACGGTGCCGGAGACCGTTACAGAAGTCTGGCTCGTCTTCGCACCGGAGGCCGGCGCGCTGATGTGGACGACGGGCCCCGCGCCCGCGGCGAGGCGGACGAGCGTGAGCGAAGCCGATTTCGTTGCGCCGCCGCGGTCGGTGCAGTCGATGGAAAGCCGGTTCGGCCCCGTGACCGGGAGCGGAAGATCTCCGACCTCGAACGTTCCGTCGGCGAGGCGGGCGGGATAGGTCGTCGACCCGCCACTTCCGTCGGGCACACGAACCGAGACCGACGCCGCGTCGCCGCTCCGGCCGCGAAGCGTGACGCGCGAGTCCGCCACCGACGCGCCATCCGCCGGATCGAAATCGGAGAGCGCGCAGCCGCCCCCCGAGATCGTGAAGCTGCGCGAGGCGCGCGTCTCGTTCCCGGCGGCGTCGCGCGCGGTGGCGGCGAGCGAGTAGCCCCCCGAGGCGCTGAGCGGGATGTCGAGGGAGGAGGTCGTCGCCGGCTGCGGCTGGCCGTTGAGCCGGACGTCGGGGACTGGGGGCGCGGCGACCGGGTCGAGCACCTCGACGTGAAGGGTGACAGGACCGGAGAAGGTGGCGCCGTCGGCAAGGGACTGTCCGTTGGCGAGGATCCGGAGGGATGGCGGCGTCGTCTTGCCGTTGACGTGGACGGTCGCCGAGCCGGTCTGCCCGGCGGCGTCGACCGCCGTGACCGTGTACGAGTTCGGGCCGTCGGCGACGGCGACGTCCCGCGCCCGGAACGCCCCCGTCGCGTCAAGGGAGATGCGTGTGCCGGCGGCAGTGACGGTCCCGTCGGCCGTGGCCGAGGGGCCTCCGACCACCGCCCCCGCGAGGTCGATCTTCGTCCGGTTCGTCGTCGTCCCGTCGACCGGCTCGGTGACGACGAGGCGCGGGCCCGGGCCGCGGACCGAGACCTGCCGCGTAGCCGAGGCGCTTCGCCCCGCGCCGTCGTCGACGACCGCAGAGATCTCGAAGATCCCTTCGGACGGGACAGCAAGATCGGCGAGGGTGAACGTCGTCCCCGCGAGCGCCGCGGCGCGCCCGTTCACGCTGACCCGGACGACGGAGACGCTCACGGTGCCGGAGACGGGGAGCGTGGGGCCTGAGACGATGGCTCCGTCCGCGGGCGACATGATGTCGACCTGCGGCCCCGGAGTCCGGTCGACGCGGAACGAGGCGCTCGCGGTGACCGATCGCGAGAGCGTGTCGGTGGCCGTGGCCGAGAGCGTGTAGTCGCCCGTCGCGTCCACGGACGTTCCCGACGTGAACGGGGCGCCGTTCAGCATGGCCGTCACAGTCGCCAGCGGGTCGGACGCGCGGAGAACCGGGACGACGCTCCGGAAGAAGCGCGTGCCGGAGACGAGCGGAAGGCCCGACTCCAGGATGTCGAGTCGCAGGGAGAGCGTCCGCGCCGCGAAGCTCCGCGTGTACGTGGCGCGGTTGCCGGCGAGGCTCGTGAGCTCGATCGTGACGGCGTTGGCCCCCTCGCGCCACGGGAAGGGCGACAGGGTGAACGACGTCCCGGAGACCTGTGCCGCCAGGCCGTCCACAAGAGCCGCGGCGAGCGGGCGGTCGGCCGTTCCCGAGAAGATCGGGACGGCCACCCCCGAAACCGCGCCGTCCGCGGGCGACGTGGAGAGAAGACTCGGCGGCTTGAGGTCGAGCGTGAAGCGTGCGTAGGCGAGCCCTTCGTGCCCCGCGCAGTCCACTGCCCGGGCGACGAGGCGGTGCGTCCCCTCCGAGGAGATCGCGCTTCCTTCGGTGAAGGGCGAGCCGTCCAGCGTGAGCGCCGCGGCCGGCGGCGCGGCGCCCGGTCCGTCGGAGACGAGAGCGCGCGGGACGACGGACCGGCCGAGGAGCGCGGGCGCGCCGCTTGAGGGAGGCGCCCCGGCACCGCTTCCCGGGAAGAGACCGCCGTCGAGGAGGAGCTGGACCGCGGGCGAGGAGGCCTTGACGCGCAGCGACCGCGAAAGCCTCGCGGCCTGCCCCGTCGGGCCCGAGCCGACGAGCGAAAGGAGGAGCGTGCCGTCGAGACCGCCGACGTTGACGCCCGAAACGCTCCACCGTCCGTCGGAGCCGGGCGTGGCCATGTAGGCGCGGAGGCCTCCCGAGGAGTCGGCCGCGGTGATCCGGACGGAGGCGGGGGCGCCGCTGCGCGTTTGCGAGAGGCCGCCGAGCGTCACCGGGACGCCGGCGAGGAGACACGCCCCGGCCGCGAGCGACGGCTGATCGAGTGTGAGGACGGGCGTGGACGTGTCGAGCTCGACGGAGGCCGCGGAGGATTCGCCGCGGTGGCCGAACGTGTCGGTGGCGACGGCCGTGATCTGGTTTGGTCCCTCGGCCAGCGTCACGCCCGTGGCCGTGAAACGTCCTCCCGCGACCGTGGCCGGGACGCCGGCGACGGTGAGCGTGGCGAGATGCGGCTCGTCGACGCTTCCGGTCACCGTGATCGTCCGGGTCCCGACGATGGAAGGGAGGGCGTCGAGCGTGACGACCGGGTCCTTCGTGTCGACGGCGACCGGGACCGTGGCTGTGGCTGAGAGGCCGGCCCGATCCGTGGCCGTGGCCGAGATCGACACGTCCCCTTCGGGAAGCGTGACGCCAGCCGCCTCGAAACCTCCGCCCGTGATCATCGCAGCCTTCCCCATCACCTGGACGCCCGCGAGGTACGGGTCGGAGACCGTGCCGGTCACGGTGATCGGAAGCGACGCGATCTTCGCGCCGGAAGCGGGCGATGTGATCGCAACGGCGGGGGGTACCGTCTTCCGGACGACGGTGACCGGCTCGGAGTCGGCGGCGTTCCCGGCAAAGTCCACGGCATGCGCCCGGAGGGTGTTCGGGCCATCCACGACCGGGACGCTCCCGACGAAGAACTGCGTTCCCGAGACGGTGGCGCGGACGCCGCTGACGGTGACGAAGTCGAGGTACGGGTCCTGAACCGTTCCCGAAACGGAGACCGTCGTCCCCTGCGTGAAGGCCGGGACGGAGGAAGGGTCGATCGAGACGACGGGGGGCTTCGTCTTCAGGATGACGAGCACCTGGGGCGAGCGCGCCGTGCGGCCGATGTCGTCCGTGACGTCAGCCGCGAGCCGGTTCTCCCCTTCCGCGAGAGGGACGCCGAGAGCCGTGAAGTCTCGGCCGGAAAGCGTGGCGACGACGCCGTTCACCGTGACGGAGACGGGCGTTCCGCCGGAGACGCTTCCGCGGACGGCGACGGACGTCGACCGGAAAAACGTTCCGGGTAGCGGGTCGGTGATGGCGGCCGCGAGCGCCTGTGTCTCGAGCCGCACGCTCACGGAAGCGGACCTCCCCGTACGCCCGAGGGCATCGGTCACGACGGCGATCAGCGAGGAGCTTCCATCCGGAATCGGGAGGCCCGTGGCGACGAAACGGTCGCCCGTCACCGCCGCCGCGATGCCGTTGACCGTGACGCCCTGGACGCGGCCGCTCCGGAAGAAGCCTGCCACGGTGATCGGCGAGGCCGCGAAGACCGTTCCGTCCGCCGGAGAGTCGATCGTGGCGGAAGGTGGGCTCGAGTCGACGAGAACGGCCACGGTAACGCGCGTGGAGTTGCAGATGTTCGACCCGACGACAGAGAGCGTCTGAAGGCCGTCTCCCGGGAAGTCGTACGCGTCGAGGAGAAACTCTCCGGCGGCCACCTTCGCGGCGACGCCGTTCACCGTCACGTCCGTCGCCGTGCCGGAGAGGCCGCGAACGACGACATGGCGGCTCCCGAGGTAGGCCCCGTCCGCGGGCGAGAGAACCTGGACCTGCGGCGGCGGAACGCAGACCTGGATTCGCAGCGACGCCGTCAGCCCCTCCGCGTTCATCGCCTCGGCCACGACTTCGAGTGACGAGGGAAGGTCGACGTCGGCCTCGAACTCGCCTGCCCCGGAGACCGCCGTGTTCCGGCCGTTCAGGGACAGCGTCACGGCCGTCTCCGGGTCGCTCGCGACACCGCGCACGTGGACGCCCGTGAGCCCGGGCACCACGTCCCGGTCCCTCGGCGAGAGGATCGAGAGGACCGGGGGCGTCTCGTCCACGACCCGCGTGAACGTCGACGAGTCACGGAGCGTCACCGATCGGCCGAAGAGGGCGCCGAGCGCGCGGCTTTCGAGGCGCAGCTCCACGTCGGCATCGGGGGCGTAGAGGATTCCGCCGAAGGTCGAGAGCCCTTCGACGATGACCCGCGGCCCGGTCGAGAAGAGGCGGAGGTGAAACGGCCCACCAGACGCGTTCAGATGGCTGCTGCCGCGTATCTCGATCGGCCCCGCGCAGAGGATCCGGACCGGCCCAGCGAGCGCCACCGAAGAGCGGTCGGCGATCCGGATCGAGGAGAAGACGTACGTTCCCGGGGCGAGCGTCACGTGGTCGAAGGACTCGAGGACGAAGTCGGTGCCTGTCGTTCCCTTGAGGACCGCGCGCCCCGCGGTGCTGAGCGGAATCGGAGGGTTGTCGCGCGCCGAGAGGAGCCGCACGTGCTGGGTGAGGTCGACGGGCCGGCAGTTCGGCTCCGTGTTCGCGCGGCCGACCCAGCCCGTGATGGTCGTCCCCGGGGAGGCCACGACGTTGCCAAACGAGCCCGCGACCGCATCGCCCCGGACCGTCACGCGCCCCTCCGTCACGACGTCCATCCCGCTCCGAACGTGGCCGACGGAACCTTTCGACGTCCCGGTCGTGTTCCCCGCCGCATCCACGACGACGCCGTCGAGAAGGTGAACCCCCTCGCAGCCGAACAGGGCCTGCCCGGCGAGAGCCGCCGTGACGTCGAACGCCGGCTGCGCCGTGGCGAGAGACGGCGCGGCGATCAGGGCGGCGAGAAGGAATCTCTTCATCTCGGAAGGGCGGGCGCGCGGCGCGCGGCCTCCTCCTCGGAGAACGAGACGACGATTTCGAGCGGGCTCGGCACGCGGCGCAGCCCTTCCTCGGGGACGAGAAGCGATCGCGGGACGGACGACGCCGGGGCGAGCGTCTCGACGAGTTCCTCGATCTCTCCGCCGCCTCCGGATGCCCGGACCGACCGGACGACGAACGCCCCTCCCGCCTTTCGCCGCGCGGCGCCGATCAGCTCCGCACTCGCCGGGCCGGTCGCGCCCCGGGGACCGGAGACGGCACGCGAGAAGGCGTCGAGCGCATCCTGCGCGGCCGCCGAAAGTCGGACGGACGAATCGACCCAGACGTCGACGGCGCGGTCTCCGGCCGAGGCGCGGAACCTCTTCGCGCCGCGCCCCAGGGACTCGGCGAGTTCCTCGACTCGGATCTCGACGGGAGCGGCGATCGCCGACTTCGTACCGTGTGCCGGTCCGCGCTGCTCGGCCCGGACCAGCCGCGCTTTCAGGTCGGCCATCTGTTCGAAAGTCAGGACCCAGTAGGTCCCCGCCGACGGCCGCACTTCGGTGATCTCGCCGCGGGCGAAGTCGACGATCATCCGGCTCTTGTCCGGCCGCTCGGAGACGAGCCAGGAGTACGCGTACGTCGTCCGGACCTTCTCCGTCTCGAAGACCGAGCCGTCGCTCTGCCTCTCGCGGACGCGGTGCTCGACGACAAAAGGCTCCGGAAAGAGGGGCGCCGCCCCGGTCTGAGCCGCCGCCGTCTTCGCGAAGAAGACTCCCACAGCCAGGAGTGCCGCCCGACCGACCCTCACGCTGCACATTCTCATCGCGGCGCCTCCTCGCTTCGCGGCGAGAGGCCGGGCAGAGCCTCGATCGGCCCACGACGCGGGCACTCGGGCAGCCCATTTCCAGGCCCGGGTACACGAAGGTTCTTCGAGGAGAGAGAAGCACTCGAGTCGATCGTCAGCGTCTTCGCTTCGACCCGGTCTGCCGAGGTCAGATGGGCACCCCTCACGAGCGACAGGCTCTGGAAGACCCAGACCCCTTCGAAGGAATCCCCGAAGCCGACGCGACCCGCAGCGTCGCTTTCCAGTTTCAATGCGTGGCCGTCGTCCTCCACCGCCTCGATCCGGTAGCGGTCGACCGCGGCCTCGCCGCGCCGGATCTCCACGAACGCGCCTGCCACGCCCTTCTCCCACGAAAAGCCTTCCGCCCTCATCGCCGTTCCGTCGATGGCCGTCACCGTCCCCGCGCCAATCGCGGAAAGGACGGTCTCGGAGACGCGGTCCGGGACGTCGCGATAGGGCCAGCCGCCGTCCAGGACGATCCCTTCCTCGCCCGCCCGCTCCGCCGCCGGCTTCGGCGGCGTTGTGGCCCCGGCCGGGACGACGAGGAGTGCCGTCGTGTATCGCGCCACGTTTCCGGAGGGATCCGCCACCTCGATCTCGACCGGGAGCCGCGCGGCCGCGGAGACCGGCGGCGCCCAGAACGCGAGCCGGTACGGCGGCTCGTTGAGAATGGTTCTCTGCCCATCGACCGTGATCGCGACCGAGGCGACATCCACGTCGTCCCACGCCTCGACGCCGATCACCGTCCCTTCGTTCGGGGCGAGCGTCAGCCCGGCGGCCGGCGAGACGGAGACGATCGTCGGCGTCTGAACGTCGGGGACGATCTCGAGAGAGGTTGACTTCGAAGCGACGTGGCCCGACGCATCGCGGGCCCGGACGCGAATCGTCGCCCTCCCCGGAAGGGCGGAGGCCGGGAC
>JBBIPB010000039.1:0-18779 GCA_037443065.1 Acidobacteriota bacterium
GCCGCCTCCGCCACGCTCCTCCTCGCGCTCTTCGTCGTCCTCCCGGGCATCGGGGCGGACGAAAAGGAAAAGGCCGGGAAGGAGAGCCTCTACCGGCCGCTCGGCCTCTTCACGGAGGTCCTCTCGCTCGCCCGCGGGAACTACGTGGAGGAGGTCGACACGAAGAGCCTCCTCTCCGGGGCCTTCTCGGGAATGGCCGAGGCGATGGATCCCTTCGCCGAGTACGTCCCGCCCGACAAGATGCCGGCCTACGCGAGCTACGAGGCGGCCCGGTCGAAGGAGCTGCCCGAGCTCGGCCTCGTCCTCGCACGGCGGATGAACTATCCGGTCGTCGTGGCGCCGATCGCCGGGAGTCCGGCGGCCGCGGCGGGGGTCCAGAGCGACGACCTGATCGAGAAGATCGACGGCAAGCCGATGCGGGGGCTCGCCCTCTGGGAGGTCGAGTCGCTCCTCGCCGGGAAGCCGGGCGGCCGGGTCCGCCTCCTCGTCGTCCGCGACGGAAAGCCGCGCAGACGCACGATCGACCTCCTGCGCGCCGGCTGGTCTCCGGCCGCGCCCTCCTCGAGCCGCTCCAGGAGCGAGACGATCGTGAAGGTTCCCTCGTTCGGCGCCGGGACGGTGGCTGCCGTGAAGGCGATCCTCGCCCCGCTCGACCGGACGAAGCCGCTCGTTCTGGACCTCCGGGACAATGCGTGGGGCTCCTACGACGAGGCTGCCCGGACCGCGGCGCTCTTCACTCCTGCCGGCGCGCTCGGCGAGCTGAAGGGGCGGAAGATCGAGACGAAGGCCTATCGGGCCGAGCCGGGCGAGCGCGTTCACGAGAGCCGCCTCGTCCTGCTCGTCGACAGCGGGACGGCCGGCCCGGCGGAGCTCTTCACCGCGGCCGTCGCCGAGACCATGAACGCCTCGGCCGGAAAGTCGTGGAAGAAGATGCCGAAGGCGGACTTCGAGGACGACGGCGAGGACGTTCCCGACGACTCGGGACCGCCCCCGTCATGGAACGGGAAGCAGGTCCGGATCGTCGGCGAGCCGACCGTCGGAATGGGCTTCGTCCAGGAGACGGTGAAGCTCCAGAGCGGCGGGTCGTTGACGCTCTCCGTCGGGAAGATCCGGACGATCGCGGGGCGCGCGCTCTCGCCGAAGGGGCTCCTGCCCGACGACCGCGTCTACCACATCCCGCCTGACGAAACGCTCCCTGGCGCGCCCCCCGACCCGTTCCTCGAGCGCGCTGTAAAGATCCTCTCCGAGAGCAAGCCGAAAGCCGCGGCGTGAGCAGGAGGCGGAAGCGCGGACGGCCGGGCGCCGTCTGGCGCACCGCCGTCGTCCTCGCCGCGGCTGTGGCCCTCGCGGCCGGTTTCTGGTACTTCCGGAGGCGTGAGAGTCCGGCTCCATCCCCCGCGCGTGCGTCTCGCCCCGGACCTGCGGCGCCCCGGGCGGAGAGGCGTCCGCCGGGAATTCCTCCGGACTTCGAGCCGGTGGAGCCGACAGGCGCGGGCGTGGTGGCCGTCGTCCTCGACGACCTGGGCTACGACGAGCAGGCACTCACGGTCCTGGCGCGCTGGGAAGGGCCTCTCGCCGTCGCTGTGATCCCGGGGACGCCGCACGCCGAGCGTGCCGTCTCCCTCGCGAAGGAGAAGAGATGGGACCTCCTCGTCCACTTCCCGATGGAGCCGAAGTCGGGTCCCTCCGAGGCGGAGTCGATCGGGACGCGGGACGGCGACGCCGTCATCCGGGCCCGGATCCTCGCGGCTCTCGCGAGAATGCCCGGCGCCGTCGGCGTCAACAACCACCAGGGCTCGAAGGCGACGGCCGACACCCGGGTCATGCGGGCGGTTCTCTCCGTCGTGAAGGAGAAGGGGCTCTTCTTTCTCGATTCGAGGACCACGAACGCCTCGGTCGCCTCGCGGGAAGCCGCCGCGATGGGGGTGCCCTTCCTGGTGCGCGACGTCTTTCTCGACGACGTTGCCGCCGAGGCCGCGGCGAAGGGGGGCGTGCCGGATGCGCTCGACGCGGCGTGGAAGCGGGCCCTCGACCTGGCCGCGAAGAACGGCCAGGCCATCGTCATCGGCCACCCGCACAAGGAGACCCTCGCCTTCCTCGGGCCGAGGCTCGACGCCCTGCAGAAGGAGAACGGCCCCGGAGCGAGGATCGTCCGGATCTCGGAGCTCGTCCCTTGACGGCCTAGACGTCTCCCTTGGGCTCTTCGGACTTCACCTGGTCCCAGAGGGCGTCGAGCTCTGCCAGAGGGGCCCCCCGAACCTCCCGACCCTCCGCGCGAAGCCGGCGGGCCACCTCCTCGAAGCGGCGGCGGAACTTCCGGTTCGTCCGCTGGAGAGCGCCCTCGGGATCGACGCCGTGCCGCCGCGCCACGTTGACGACGGTGAAGAGGAGATCCCCGATCTCCGATTCGACCCGATCCTTCCGCTCGCCGCCGGGCGCGGTCAGCTCCGCCTTGAACTCCGCGACCTCTTCGTCGAGCTTGGCGAGGACGTCCGCGTCGCGCTCCCAGTCGAAGCCGAGGTCCGCGGCGCGTGAGGTCATCCGGACCGCCTTGAGAAGAGCCGGGAGGGCGTTCGGGACGCCGTCGAACGGGGAGGCACCCGTCTCGGCCCGCTCCTTCTCCTTGATCGCCTCCCATTGCAAGCGGACGGCATCGGCGTCGCGCACCACGGCCTCGCCAAAGACGTGCGGGTGGCGGGCCACCATTTTCGTGTGGATCCTCCGCGCCGCGGAGGCGAGGTCGAAGGCGCCGGTCTCGCTCCCGAGCCGCGCGAGGAAGACGATCTCGAAGAGGAGGTCGCCCAGCTCGGCCTCGGTCTCGTCCCAGTCCTCGCGCTCGAGAGCATCGAGCGCTTCGTAACACTCCTCGAGGAGGTAGCCGGAAAGGGTCCGGAAGGTCTGCTTCCGGTCCCACGGGCACTCGGTCCGGAGCCGGTCCATCAGGCGGACCAGCTCCGCCACGGCGGCGCCGGCCTCCGGGGCACGTCCGGGGTGCGGTCTTTCCTCGCTCACGCCTTCGTCCTCCTCGTTGCGTAGAATAATGACTCCTGCGAGGACCTATGCCTGACGACGAGAAGACGATCAAAGTGGTAGACCGCCGACTCTTTACGGCGGACGGGGAGATCCGCGAGGAGTTCCGCGCCGAGATGGACGCGCCCGACGCTGCGCCGCCTCCCGCTCCGGCGCCTGCTGCTCCGGCGCCTCCTGCCGAGCCCGCTCCCGAGACGCAGCCGGCGTTCCTCCGGCTCCTCGACATGCTCGGGCAGACCGCGGCGCTCTACCTCGAAGGATTCCCGGATCCGGCGACCGGACGGCGCGAGGTCGACCTTCAGGGAGCGCGCCAGATCATCGACTCCCTCGCGGCCCTGCGCGAGAAGACGCGCGGGCGGCTCTCTTTCCAGGAGAACGACACCCTCGAGAGCCTCCTCGGCCAGCTGCAGCTCGCGTTCACCCGCCTCGCCGTTCCCGCCGCCGGCCCCCCGCCGGCTTCACCTCCTGCGAGGCGAGGCTGAGAGGAATCGTCCGCGCCCCGGTCCGAGCCGAGCCGTGGCGCGGCCGCGGGAGGAGGAGCTTCGGCCGCGTTCTTCTGGCGGCCGCCGTCGCCCTCGTTGGATTCCTCCCGGCGGTGAACGTCGCGGCGCAGGCGCTCGGCGCGCCGGGCGAGGCGAACGAGCTGACGTTCCGGCGGCAGATCCGCGGGCAGTGGTTCGCGTGGCTCTCCGCGCAGGAGGAGGGCGACCCGATCACAGCCCGTTCGAAGGTGGACGAGATCCTGAGGTACGCGCAGCGGATCGAGATCCGGCGGATCACGGATCTCGCCCTCGCGGCGACGATCCTGGGCCGGCGGCAGATGGAAGACGGGAAGACGGATCTCGCGCGCGAGGCCTTCCAGTCCGCGAGCCGGCTCGACCCGGACCTGCCGGAGCCGCGCTGGGCCCGCGTCGCGCTCGCTGTCCGGATGCGGCAGTACCGCTTCGTCGTTCCGGAGCTTCTCGGGGCTTTCCGCGCGACGCTCGCAGACGGCGAGTCGCGCCGCGTCCTGACGGCCCGGGGGATTCTGGTGTTCGCGTTCGCGGGACTCGCCACGGCCGTGGCCATCCTCCTCATCCTCTACATCCGCCATGGCCGGCGCCTCGTGCACGACCTGGCGGAAACGGCGAGCCGCGTCGTCCCCGGCGGGTACGGAACCGACATTCTCGTCGTCGCCCTTCTCGCCGCTCCGCTTCTCCTCTCCTTCGACGTCCTCTGGTTCCTCCTCTACCTCTTCGTCCTCGTCTTCGGGTATGCGACGTGGCCGCAGCGCGTCGGGACGATCGCCGCGCTCGCGCTGACCGTGCCGATCCTGCCGCTCATCGACCGGACGTCCTACGAGCTGGCCGTGGCGTCGTCCCCGATCGTCCGGAGCGCCGAGGCTCTCGAGGAGTCGCGCTACGACCAGCGCGTCGTGGACGGCCTCGAGAAAGCGCGCAGCCTGCTGCCGGAGGATCCCGACCTTCGCTTTCTCCTCGGACGGATCTATCAGGCGCTCGGACAGAACGAGAAGGCCGTCGCCGAGTACTCGGTGGCCGTGCAGCTCTCTCCGCGCGAGAGCCGGGCGCTCGTGAATCGCGGGAACATCCGGTTCGTTGACGGCGACCTCGGCTCGGCGCAGGAGGATTACCAGGAGGCGATTCGGCGCGACCCGCGGAGCGTCCCGGCCCGTTACAACCTCGCGCTCCTCTTTGCGGAGACGTTCCGGACCGTCGAGGCGGTGACGATGCTGAACGAGGCCCGGGCGCTCGACGCCGCGATGGTCCAGTCGTTCCAGGATTCTCCGACGCTCGTCCGCGTCGTCTCCTTCGGCTATTCGGTCGAGGAGGCGCGGCAGAAATCCGCGGAGATCCAGAAGGACGAGCGGGGGCGGCACCTCCTCGGCCTCTTTCGCGTCTTCCATCCCGCGGCCGGCTGGACCGTCCCGATCCTCGCCGGGGTTCCCCTGGCCTTCGCCGCCGCCGTCCTGCTCGACCGGCGGCGGCAGCGGGGACGCGGCTACGCCTCGGAGTGCCAGAAGTGCGGCCGGACCTTCTGCCGGCTCTGCAAGCCGTCGGGAGAGAGCAGCCTGCTCTGTTCCCAGTGCATCCACGTCTACCTGAAGAAGGACGGCGTCGCCATCGAGACGAAGCTCCAGAAGCTGGAGGACGTGCGGCGCCGCAAGACCGTCCAGGACCGGATCCATTCCGGCCTCAACGTCTTTCTGCCCGGAGCATCCGCTTTTCTCGAGTCGCGGGTGCTCGCCGCCCTTTTCGCCCTTCTCCTCTTCACGGCGGGTCTCGTCGGGCTCGTCCTTCGCCAGCGCTTCGCGGTGGTCCCGCGGCCCGGGCTGTCGCCGCCGCTTCCGGGAATCGTCTTCTGGAGCCTCGTCGGGGTCGCCGGCTGGGCGCTCGGTCAGACGACGGCGCGGAGGGGCTGACGATGGCGCTCGAAGGCACCCTTCGCGACTTCTCGCTCGCCGACATCTTCCAGCTCATCGCGCTGCAGCACAAGACGGGCCTCCTGAACGTCCGGAGCCCTTCCGACACGGTCACGCTCGGATTCGTCGATGGGATGCTCGTCTCGGCCGAATCTTCGGCGCAACGGCTCGATACGCGCCTCGGCACAGTCCTCGTCAAGACGCGGCGGCTCCGTTCGGAGGACCTCCAGCGTGCCCTCGAGATCCAGTCGCAGACGCTCCAGCGCCTCGGCTTCATCCTCCTGAAGAACGGCTACTGCACGGGACAGGATCTTCGGGACGGGCTCGACATCCAGATCCGCCGGATCGCGTACGGCCTCTTCCGGTGGACCGACGGCGACTACGTCTTCGAGCAGACCGACCACGTGGACTACGACCATGAGTCGACGACGCCGCTCGGCGTCGAGCAGGTCCTCATGGAAGGCGCCCGGATGGTCGACGAGTGGCCCATCGTCGAGAAGGTCGTCCGGTCGCTCGACCTCGTCTACCAGCGCGTCCCCGTGGCCCAGCCGGTGGTTCCGGCCGACGACGAAGAGCTCGTGGACGACGTGGAGGGCTCAGTCGACCGCGCGGGCCGGGAGACGCGACTCGAGCCGGTCCGGATCTCCCGTGCGGAGTGGGCCGTCTACGAGCTCGTCGACGGCCAGCGGACGGTCGCGGAGATCAACGAGGTCACGTTCCTCTCCGAGTTCGACGGGTGCAAGGCCTTCTACGACCTCGTGAGCCGCGGCCTGATCGAGGAGACCGGTGTTCCGCGCCGCGACGTCGCCGTGCCGGTCGCGGTCCCGGCCGCGGCCCGCCGTCCCGTCGACATCACGCTCTTCGTCGGCCTCGGGCTCGCCCTGCTCGGGCTCGTCGCGCTCCACTTCCAGGCGCAGAACCCTCTGAACCTCGTCACTATCCCGCGGCGGCCATCGGCTGTCCTCGACAATGCCCGCAAGACCGAGTCGCTTCTCCGCCTGCGCCGCGTCGCGGAAGGGGTCGACGCCTACGGTCTTCTCTCCGGCCGGTTCCCTGACTCCCTCGTGCCGCTCGTGTCGTCCCACATCCTGCGACCGGAGGACCTGGCTGATCCGTCGGGAAATCGTTACCGGTACATCGTTCAGGGGAACAAGTTCTATCTCGTCGGATTCGACCGTGAAGGGAAGACCGACGTAGACCTTCTCTTCTCCCGGGCTCTGGTTCTGAAGGCCTCCGAGCCTCAACAACCGAACCACAAAGGCGAGAAGGAAGCTATTGAATTTAAATGACTTGTTGTGCTTTACAGCGCCGGTTGAGATTTCTGTCGGATTCGACTTGACAACATCCGACTAAGATCCTATCTTGCCTCTGGTCTCAAAGGGACTGGAGGAATCCATGAGCAAGATCATCGGCATCGACCTCGGGACGACGAACAGCGTCGTCTCCGTCCTCGAGGGGGGAAACGCAGAGGTCATCTCGAACTCGGAAGGGGGCCGCACGACCCCATCCGTCGTCGGCTTCACGAAGTCGGGCGAGCGGCTCGTCGGTCAGGTCGCCAAGCGGCAGGCCGTGACGAACTCCGAAAATACCGTCTACTCGATCAAGCGGTTCATGGGGCGCCGCTTCGAAGAGGTCAACGACGAGATGAAGATGGTCCCCTACAAGGTCGTCCGCTCGTCGAACGGCGACGCGCGCGTCCAGGTACAGGGGAAGGAGTTCTCGCCGCCCGAGGTCTCCGCGATGATCCTGACGAAGCTGAAGGAGGCCGCGGAGGCGTACCTCGGCGAGAAGGTGGAGCGGGCCGTCATCACGGTGCCTGCTTATTTCAACGACGCGCAGCGGCAGGCCACGAAGGACGCGGGGCAGATCGCCGGACTCAAGGTCGAGCGGCTCGTCAACGAGCCGACGGCGGCGGCGCTCGCCTACGGCCTCGACAAGAAGAAGAACGAGACGATCGCCGTCTATGACTTCGGCGGAGGCACATTCGACATCTCGATCCTCGAGGTGGGCGAGGGAGTCGTCGAGGTGAAGTCGACAAACGGCGATACGCACCTCGGCGGCGACAACGTCGACCAGCGAATCGTCGACTGGCTCCTCGCGGAGTTCCGGAAGGACCAGGGGATCGACCTCGGGAAGGACCCGATGGCGATGCAGCGCCTGAAGGAGGCCGCCGAGAAAGCCAAGATCGAGCTCTCCACGACGCTGGAGACCGAGATCAACCTCCCCTTCATCACGGCTGACGCCGCGGGCCCGAAGCACATGACGATCAAGCTGACGCGGGCGAAGCTCGAGGCGATGATCGAGGACATCCTCCAGCGCTCGGTCGCCCCGTGCAAGCAGGCGCTGAAGGATGCCGGCCTCGGGGCGGAGAAGATCGACGAGGTCGTTCTCGTCGGCGGCCAGACGCGGATGCCCCGGATACAGGCGATCGTCAAGGAGCTGTTCGGCAAGGAGCCGCACAAGGGGGTCAACCCGGACGAGGTCGTCGCCATCGGCGCGGCCCTCCAGGGAGGCGTCCTCGCGGGCGACGTGAAGGACCTGCTCCTGCTCGACGTGACGCCCCTCTCTCTCGGCGTCGAGACGCTCGGTGGCGTGATGACGCGTCTCATCGAGCGGAACACCACGATCCCGAGCAAGAAGTCCGAGGTCTTCTCGACGGCGAGCGACGGGCAGACGTCCGTCGAGATCGTCGTCCTCCAGGGCGAGCGCGAAATGGCCGCGGACAACAAGAGGCTCGGGACGTTCCAGCTTCTCGGCATCCCGCCGGCACCCCGCGGCATGCCGCAGGTCGAGGTGACGTTCGATATCGACGCGAACGGGATCCTCCACGTGACGGCGAAGGACCGCGGCACCGGCAAGGAGCAGCGGATCCGGATCGAGGGCTCCTCGGGCCTCTCGAAGGACGAGGTCGAGGGCGCCGTCAAGCAGGCGGAGTCGCACCGCGCCGAGGACCGGAAGCGCCGCGAGGCCGTCGAAGCGAAGAATCAGCTCGACTCTCTCCTCTACTCGACGGAGAAGCTCGTCGAGGAGAGCGGCGACAAGGTGCCGCCCGCCGAGAAGGAGTCCGTCCGGAGCGCCATCGCCGAGGCGAAGAAGGTGCTCGAGTCGAGCGGGGGCGATGCCGAGGCGCTCCGCAAAGCCGCGCAAGACCTCCAGAAGGCGAGCTACAAGATCGCCGAATCGCTCTACAAGAGCGCGCCCGCCCCGGACCCGGCGGCGGCGGGAGGCCCTGAAGGCGGGGCGAAGGCCAAGGCGGACGACGTCATCGACGCCGAAGTCGTCGAGGAGAAGAAGTGACCCGGCCATGAGAGCGCCCCGGCACGGGGCCCGGCCGCACGGCCGGACCCCGGCCTCCTCCGCCGGACCCCGGGACACCTCGTACGTCCTGATCGGCTCGGTCGCGCGGCGTTTCGGCGTCCATCCGCAGACGCTGCGCCTCTACGAGCGGGAGGGGCTCATCCAGCCCCCGCGCTCGGCGGGAAACACCCGGCTCTACGATCCGGATACGGTCGAGCGGCTCGAGATCATCCTGACGCTGACGCGCGAGCTCGGCGTGAACCTCGCGGGCGTCGAGGTGATCCTCGACCTGAAGACGCGACTGCTGCGGATGGAGGGAGAGGTCGAGCGGCTCATGGAGGCGATCCGGGCCGTGGCGGCCGAGCACGCCGGCCGGGCGGGCAACCGCTCGACGGCCCTCGCGGTCCGGCCGCGTGGAGAGCTCGCCCGGCGCTACGACTGACGGGACGAGCCTGATCCCGGCGACGCCGGTTGCGGGGGATAATCCCGGCGCGTGACGAGCAGACCCCGCGGCGACGACGAGTCGAAAGTCCTCCGGAAGTACCTCGAGGACATTGCGCGCTATCCGATCCTCGTCCCGGAGCGCGAGCGCGAGCTCGGCCGGCTGATCCAGGATCCGGCCTCGGAGGAAGAGGCGAGGAAGGAGGCCGTGGACGAGCTCGTCCGTGGAAACCTCCGGTTCGTCGTCTCGTACGCGAAGCGGTTCCACTCCCCGGAGATCTCGTTCCTGGACCTCATCAACGAAGGGAATATCGGTCTCATCCAGGCGGCCCGCCGCTTCGACCCCGAGAGGGGGGTGAAGTTCATCACGTACGCCGTCTGGTGGGTCCGGCAGGCCATCTCGCACGCCCTCTCCGAGCAGTGGGGCGCCATCCGCCTCCCGCACAAGCAGGCGACGCTTCACGCGCGAGTCGTCCGCGTCCGCGAGCTTCTGGCGCGCAGCCTCGGGCGCGAGCCGCTCGTGGCGGAGATCGCCGAGGAGGCGGGTCTCACCCCTTCCGAAGTCGAGATGCTCCTCACGATGTCCCGGACCTCCGAGTCGCTCTCGGAGGCCTTCGGCCTCGAGGAGGCGCGGACGCTCGAGGACACGCTGGAGCAGACGACCGTCGCAGCCGCCGACGAACAGCTGCTTCGCCGCTCCTCGATCGAGCAGACCCGGCAGCTCCTCGACGTCCTCCCGACGAAGGAGCGGGCGATCCTCTGCCGCCGCTTCGGGATCCCCGAGGACGGCAGCGACGGCGAGCGTGAGCCGATGACGCTCCAGGAGATCGGGGAGGAGCTGAAGCTCTCGCGCGAGCGCGTCCGGCAGATCGAGGCGCAGGCGCTGTCCCGGATCAAGCGGACCCTGAAAACGCGGGCGCTCCGCGCGTATCTGAACTAATACAATCCCGCCGTGGCTTCCGTCGTTCCCGAGTCCCCAGCGGCCTGCCCGCACTGCAAGGGGTTTGGTGTGCTCGAATCGCCGGACGGGCGGAAGCTCGTCCCGTGTCGCTGCCGCGAAGGGAGCGAGAAGGAGGCGCGGCGGCGCGCAGCCCGGATCCCCGAGCGCTACCGGAACTGCTCGCTGACGAACTTCAACGAGCTGACGGACTCCCAGCGCGCCGCGAAGTCGCTGGCCCGACGGTTCGTCCGGGAGTGGCCGGCCGTCGATGCCGGCCTCCTCATCGTCGGCCCGGTCGGCTCCGGCAAGACGCATCTCGCCGTGGCCGTCCTCGCGGAGCTCATCGACACGAGGGGCCTCCGGGGAGTCTTCTGCGACTTCACGGATCTCCTCTCCCGTATCCAGGCGACGTTCTCGAGAGGTTCCGACGAATCCGAGGACGACGTCCTCCAGATCTACCGCGAGGCCGATCTGCTCGTCCTCGACGAGCTGGGGGCGCGGCGGCCGACGGACTGGGCGCGCGACGTCCTCTACGGCCTCCTGAACACGCGTTACAACCGGAAGAAGACGACGCTCCTGACGACGAACTTCGAGGACAAGCCGGCCAAGAGCGGCGACGAGACCCTCGAGCTCCGGGTCGGGACTCCCGTCCGGAGCCGGCTCGCCGAGATGTGTCTCCTCGTCCCTCTCTCGGGCCCCGACTTCCGCCGAGAGGTGAAGCAGGGGCGTCCCTTCGCGTGACCGGCCGTCCCCGCAGCGCCGCAGCTTTTCTTCTCGTTCTTCTCGCTCTCGCTGTCCCGGCCTGCGCCCCGCCGCCGCGTCCGGCCGCGCCTCCCCCTCCGACGCCGACGCCCGTTCCGTCACCCTCCCCGGCTCCGTCCCCGACGCCCGCTCCGCCTCCGGCCTTCCCCGAGGTGAAGCCCGTCACCCTCGACGTCGGAATCGGGCTCGACCGTTCCTCGGCCGCCGTCCCTTCCGGGGATTGGCTCCTTCTCGCGGGGACGAAGACCGAGCGGCGAAAAGGTCCGCTCGTCTTCCGCCCGTCGGGTGCGCCCGGCGCGGTCGTCGTGGAGGAGAGCGCGACGAGCGAGCAGCGGCCGTCTCCCGTCGGTCTCGCCCGTGCCGACGGGACTCCGGTTCCCCTCGGCGACTCCTCGTACCGCGGCGTTCTCTTCTTCCGGGCGACGTCCCGCGGGACGCTCCACGTCGTGAATCGCGTGAACCTCGAGGACTACCTCAAGGGAGTCGTCCCGGCCGAGATGGGCCCGCGCGTCTACGACGAAATCGAGGCTCTCAAGGCGCAGACGATCGCGGCGCGGACTTACGCGCTCCGGCACCGGGGCGAGTCGGCGGCAGAAGAGTACGACCTCTGCGCGACGCCGCGCTGCCAGGTCTACGGCGGGACGGCCGTCGAGCAGCCCCTCTCGTCGCGGGCAGTCGAGGAAACGGCCGGGCTCGTCCTCGCGTATCGGGGGGCGCTCGCGGACACCCTCTTCACCTCGACGTGCGGAGGACGGACCGAGAACGCGTCGGAAGTCTTCCCGAACGGCTCGCCGCCGCGGCCGTACCTTGTTTCGGTCGCCTGCTCGGCCGAGATACCCTGGGTGCTCTCCGGCCGCCCCGTCGCGAAGGGGACGTCGCGGCCGACGACGCTTCTCGGCGCACGCGGACGCGCTCTACTCGCCTCGCTCGGAAAGGACCCGACTCCGGCCGGCCTCGTCGCGGCGCGCAATGCCGTCCGGGCGAGGCTTGGCCTTCCGCCGCGGAGCGGCGCGCACGCCCTCTGGCCCGCCTCTTCGTACGCGGAGATCGTCGAGGCGGCCGGCTTCGGCGACCCGCATCTCCTGGTCGAGGAGGCCGAGCTGGCCGATGCACCCGGGGCGTGGAGCGCGAGGTCGCGCGCCGCGTGGGCGCTCCTGATGCGCTTCCAGCTCGCCGGGGGCGCGGCCCTTCCCGTGTCTCGGGCCCTCCAGCCCGAGGAGGCGGCGGGGCTCTGGGCCGGGCTTCTCTCCCGCCTCGGCGACTTCGAGGAGATCGACGGGCGGCTCGTCGGCGCCTCGCCCGCGGAGATCACGGTGAAGTCCGCGAAGGGGAGGGACGCCTACGTGCTCGCGGCACCGGCGCTCCTTTCCGGAGCGGCCGACGCGGCGTTCCCGGCCCCTTCGCTCCGGATCACCCCGGGCGACCGGGTCCGCCTCTTCGTCCGCGACGGAAAGGCGGTGGGGCTGCTCCGTTTCCCCGCCCCCGCGGAAGGGACGAGCGACCGGGAGTCGGCCTGGATCCATTGGACGCGCCGCTTCACCGGAGCCGAACTCGCCGCGAAGCTGAAGGAGCGCGATCCGTCGCGCACGGCCTCCGTCGTCCGGAAGGTCGAGGTCCTCGACCGGGCGCCTTCGGGCCGCGCGCGGAATGTCCGGGTCACGACGGACGGCGGGCCGGTCCTCCTCGCCGGCCTCGAAATCCGGTTCGCACTGGGCCTTCCCGAGACTCTCTTCACCGTCGTCTCCGGCAGGGAGGCGGCAGGGGGCCCGGTCTTCACGTTCTATGGCCGCGGCTGGGGGCACGGCGTCGGCCTTTGCCAGACCGGAGCCTTCGGAATGGCGCTCGCGGGGCGGAGCGCGGCGGAGATCCTCGCGCACTACTACCCGGGAACGGACCTCGTCCCCTTCGCGTCTCTTTCTTTCTCCCCCGGGGCGCCCGCGGTAAGATAGCCAGGAAATTTGACGCCTCTGTCAAAAATCGAGGCGTCCCCGGAGCGACCGATGAGCGCACTTCTCGAAGACGTCGTTGCCCGAACCGTCCCCCCCTCCGGTTTCTCGCTCACGGAGGAGCAGCTCGCGGTTAAGAGAATGGTGCGCGAGTTCGCCGAGAGCGAGATCGCGCCCCACGTCATGGAATGGGACGAGTCGCAGACCTACCCGCGGGAGGTGATGGCGCGCCTCGGCGAGCTGGGGATGCTGGGGGTCATCTTCCCGGAGGCGTACGGCGGGGCGGGGCTCTCGTACATCGACTACGTCAACGTCGTCGAGGAGCTTTCGCGCGTGGACGGCTCGGTCGGAATTTCGGTTGCCGCGCACAACAGCCTCTGCACGAACCACATCTTCCTCTTCGGCGCCGAGGAGCAGAAGAAGCGGTGGGTCGTTCCCCTCGCCGAGGGGAAGCTGATCGGCGCCTGGGGTCTGACGGAGTCCGGAGCCGGGAGCGACGCGAAGGGGACGCGGACCACGGCCGTTCTGGACGGGAGTTCGTGGGTCCTGAACGGCTCGAAGACCTTCATCACGCACGGCTCGGTCGGGGACGTGGCCGTCATCCTCGCCGTGACGGACCGGACGGCGGGGACGCACGGCATCTCGGCGTTCGTCGTCGATCTCCACCAGAAGGGGATCTGGGCCGGCAAGAAGGAGAACAAGCTGGGGCTGCGCGCCTCGGACACGGCGACGCTCGTCATGGAAGAGTGCCGGATCCCCAGGGAGAACCTGATCGGGCACGCCGGCGAGGGGTTCACGCAGGCAATGAAAGTGCTGGACGGCGGCCGGATCTCCATCGCGGCGCTCGCGGTCGGGATGGCGCAGGGGGCGCTCGACGCCTCGCTGAAGTACGCGAAAGAACGTGAGCAGTTCGGCAAGCCGATCGCGGAGTTCCAGTCGATCCAGAACCACCTCGCCGACATGGCCACCGGCATCGACGCGGCGCGGCTCCTCACGTGGCGGGCCGCGTGGATGAAGGACCGCGGAGAGAAGACGACGAAGGAGTCGGCGATGGCGAAGCTCTTCGCCGGCGAGGTCGCGGTGAGCGTCGCGAACCTCGCCGTCCAGATCCACGGCGGGTACGGCTTCACGAAGGACTTCCCGGTCGAGAAGTTCTACCGCGACGTGAAGCTCTGCACGATCGGCGAGGGGACCTCCGAGATCCAGCGGATGGTCATCGCCCGCCAGGTCCTGAAGGCGTGAGAAGCTCGGGCCGATGATCTCCGCCGCCGCTCTTCTTATCCCGGCGCTGCTCGCGGCGCCGCCGAACCCCTCCATGCCGAAAATGAACCTTCCCGTGAAGACCCGCGTCCTTTCGAACGGCCTCACCGTCGTCGTCTCCGAGCAGCCGGGAAGCCCGGTCGTCGGCCTGACCGTCCTCTACCGGATCGGCTCGCGCCTCGAGCCGAAGAACCGGACCGGCTTCGCCCACCTCTTCGAGCACCTCATGTTCGAGGGGACGCCGAACGCCCCGAAGGGGGTCTTCGACCGCGTCTGCGAAGGCTCCGGCGGGACGAACAACGGGCAGACGCGGCCCGACGTGACGATCTACGTCGAGTCGTTCCCCGTCTCGGCCCTCGACCGCTTCCTCTGGCTCGAGGCGGACCGGATGAAGACCCTCGCCTTCGAGGCCTCGGCCCTCGACAACCAGCGGGACGTCGTCAAGGAAGAGATCCGGGTCAACGTCCAGAACGACCCGTACGGCCTCTTCGAGTACCAGGACCTCCCGAAGGCTCTCTTCGACAAATGGGAGAACAGCCACGACGGCTACGGCGACTTCCATGACCTCGACGCGGCGACCGTCGCCGACGTGAAGGGTTTCTTCGCGGCTTACTACCGGCCGAACAACGCCGTCCTCGCGCTCGCCGGGGACGTCCCGGCCGACGAGATCTTCGCGAAGGCCGAACGCTTCTTCGGAAGTATCCCGCGAGGCGAAACCCCGCCGCGTCCCGACCTGACCGAGCCGCCCCGCGCCGGGCCCGCTCTCGTCGTGAAGGAGTCCGCGCTCGCGAAGACGCCGGCCCTCGCCATGGGATGGCGGATGCCGGCCCGGACGCACGCCGACGCGATCCCGCTCCTCGTCCTCGGCGAGCTCCTCCACAACGGGCGCGCCGCGCGACTCTACGCCGGCCTCGTGGAGGGGAGCGAGATCGCGACCGACGTCTCGGGCGGCTTCAACCCGTTTCAGGGAGGGGCGTGGTACGACGGGACCACGCTTCTCCTGTCGCGGATCGCCTTCAAGCGCGGCGTCGGGCAGCAGAGGATCCTCGCGGCCTTCGACGCGGAGGTCGCCCGAATCGCGAAAGAGGGCGTCCCGGCCCCGGAGCTCGCCCGCGTGAAGACGAAGATCCTCGCCGACTGGTACTCGGGCCTCGAGTCGCGCCTCGGACTCTCCGTCGAGCTGGCGCAGGCCGTCGCCTTCGACGGCCGCCCGGACGGGATGCTCGATTTCCCGCGCCGCGTCGAGGCGGTGACCTCTGCGGACGTCCGGCGAGCCACGGCGTGGCTCGCTCCGTCCGCCCGCGCAACGGTCGTCGTAACCCCCCCGAAAAACGCGGGCGGAAAGGCGGGAGGGACGCCGTGAAGCTCCTCTTCGCTCTTCTCTTCGCCGCCGTTCTGCCGCTATCCGCCGAGACCCCGAAGAAGGCCGATCCGATGACGTTCCCCAGGGATCTCCCCCCGCTCCTTCCCGAAAAGCCGTCTTCCTCTCCCGACGTCGTCACGATGACCCTTCCGAACGGGCTGACCGTCGAGGTCGTCCGGCGCGATGGCGTTCCGCTCGCGAACGTCCGCCTCGTCGTCCGGGGCGGCCTCTCCGACGACGCCGCGGCCGAGCCGGGATTCGCCCTGCTTTTCGCCGACGCCCTCAAGGAGGGGACGGCGTCCCGGAGCGGACCGCAACTCGCAACGGCCGTCCAGGAAGCGGGCGGCGACCTCGCGACCGGAGCCACGCCCGACGCTCTCACGGTGGCCGCGTCCGGCCTTGCCGACAAGACGACGCTCCTCCTCGACCTCGTGGCAGACGTCGCGCGACACGCCTCCTTTCCGGCGGACGGCGTGGCGCGCGTCAAGGCCCTCGCCCAGGAGCGTCTCGAAACGGACGAGTCGGATCCCTCCTTCGTCGCGATCCGCGCATTCGCGAAGGCGCTCTACGGCAGCCATCCCTACGGCGTGATCGCGCCGACGGTCGCCTCGATCGACGCGCTCACCTCTGATCGCCTCCGCGCCGAAAGCCGGCGGCGCCTCCGCCCCGAGCGGAGTCTCCTTCTGGTCGTCGGGGCCGTGGACCCTTCCGTCGTGATGCGCGACGCGACGCGGCTCTTCGGCGGCTGGAAGGGAACGGGCGAGTCTCCGGCACCTCTCCGCGAGGCGAAGGCCGCCGCGGGAACGGACCGGTTCGAGATCCTCGACCGCCCGGGATCCGTCCAGACGACTCTCGTCGTCGGTCTCCTCGGGCCGCTTCGGACGAGCCCGGACGCCAGCGCCCTCGAGCTGGCGATGACGATCTACGGCGGCGCCTTCAGCTCACGCCTCGTCCAGAACCTCCGCGAGGAGAAGGGGTACACCTATTCGCCCGGGGCGGCCGTCCGCTGGCTCGCTGCCCGGGGGACGGTTCGAAGTCGCGCCGCGGTTCGGACCGACGTCACGGGAGCTTCGCTCGGCGAGATCTTCTACGAGATGGCGCGGATGGGGACGACGGAACCGACCGACGAGGAGATGGACCGCGCCCGTCGCGTCTTCAGAGGGCTGAAGGCGATCGCGCTTCAGACGGGCGCGGGGCTCGCGGACGAGCTGTCGCAACTCTGGGTCCTCGGCCTGCCGCCGTCGGAGATCGGGCGGACGGAGGAAGCGCTCGCGAAGGTGACGAAAGAGGACGTGAAGCGGGTCTCGAAGAAGTACCTCGCCGCCGGCCGCGCACGCGTCGTGGCGGTGGGTGATGCGAAGGTGATCCGCGAGGAGCTTCTGCCGTTCGAAAACTGAGTCAGCTCGTCCTCACGATCCTGATTCGACAGTCCTGATATGCCGCGCCTTCGCCGGCGTCCGTCGTCCGGGCGCGGATGAGGGCGTTGGCCGAAGTGCCGGCGTCGAAGTGCCCCCCTTTCGGGACGATGACGACGTCCCGCCGCTGGGAGGGATCGAGCTTCAGCCGCGCGCGGAGGCGGCCGAGGCCGCTCTCGAGGACGACGACGTCTCCTTCTCCGAAACCGTTCACCGCGTCCGGGTGGCAGGTGGCCGTCAGGATCTCCGGAGGCTTCCCCGCCCACTGGGAACTCTGCGATTTCTCGGTCGAGTTCGAGAAGAGCCAGAGGGGGAACCCGGGCTCGTCGACCGGAGAGACCGGCAATTCGTGAACGAGATTCATCCGGCCCGTCTCGGTCGGGAAGCGACGGTCTGCGAAGAGCACCTTTTCTGCGAAAGGGTTTCGGACGGAGGAGCGCTCGAGCGTCGAGAGCGTGATTCCGTGCGGCGCGACCTTCGAGAGCATCCGCTCTTTCCACTCTCTCGCCGTCCCTCTTACTTTCGAAGAAATCTCTTCGTGGTTCTTTCTCGCCCTTTGGTCGATCTCCGCTGCGAGAGCCTGGACGATCTCGAGATCGGACAGGACCCCCTCCGGGGGCGGAAGAGCGGGAACCGACGCGCCGAGCCAGTGGTGCCCGTACGCGCCGTAAAGGTCGTCGTCCTCGACGAGCGTCGTCGTCGGGAGGACGAAGTGGGCGCGGTGCGCCGTGTCGGTCAGGAAGGAGTCGACGACGACGACCAGCTCGCGCGTCTCGAGGGCGCGCGCGACGGCTGCGGAATCGGGCAGCATGGCGACCGGGTTCCCCGCCGTCACCCAGACGGCGCAGACGTTGGGATCGCGCGCCTCGAGGATCTCCTTTCCGAGGAGGGGCTCGAGGAGCGTCCGGGGCGGGTTCTTTTCGAGGAAGGACGTGTCGAAAGCTCCGCGGCGCTTGAAGTAGAAGGTGACGCCACCCCCCGGAATCCCGAGGTTTCCGCTGATGGCCGCGAGAGCGTCGAGGGCGCGGACGATCGCCGACCCGTTCGTCCGCCGACCCATCCCCCAGCCGACCTGGATGTTGCAGGGGCGGTCCGCCAGCATTTCGGCGACCTCCTCGAGCCCCTCGGCCGGGACGTCCGCGAGGCGTGCCCATTCGGTGGAGGGGTGGGAGAGGACGAGCGTGCGGAACTCCTCGAAGTGGTCGCCGTGCGCCGCAGCCGTGGAGTCGATCCGGTCCGTCTCGAAGAGCCGCGCAGCGACGCCCATGGCGAGGTCGAAGTCGGCTCCCGGCCGCGGCTGGAGGACGAGGTCGGAGAGAGAGGCGGTCTTGTGCCGGATCGGGTCGATGAGGGCGATCCGCGCTCCGCGCCGTTTCGCGTCCCGGAGGATCGGGAGGAGGTGGACGTTCGAGATGGTCGGGTTCTTCCCCCAGAGGAGGATGTTCTTCGAGTTCGAGAGGTCGAAGATGTCGTGGGCGTCCTCGTGGCCGAAGTCCGTCTCCTGGGCCGCGTCTCCGGCGCCGGAGCAGATGTCGCCCCGCTTCACGGAGACGGGGCCGAACGCTTCCCAGAACCGGTCCACGACGTACTTGAGGAGGCCGAGCGAGCCGCCGGAACGGTAATGAAGGATCGCGGCCGGGCCCGACTCGGCTCGGATGGCGAGGAGCCGTTCCGCGATCTCGCCGAGCGCCTCGTCCCACGTGACCGGGACGAAGCCGGATGCGGTCCGCTTCAGCGGCGTCGTAACCCGGTCCGGGTCGTTCTGCCGCGCCGGGAACTGCGACGTCCGCGAGCAGAGGAATCCCTTCGTGACGGGATGTTCCGGGTCCCCGCCCACCCGCACGACCTTCCCGTCCTCGACGGTGACGAGGAGCCCGCAGGCGTCGGGGCAGTCCCGGTTGCAGAC
>JBBIPB010000040.1:0-18772 GCA_037443065.1 Acidobacteriota bacterium
ACGGAAACGAGTTGTAGATGTTGTCGTTGATCCCGCCGTACCAGACGACGACGTCCGGGGACCACACAGCCGCGTTCCGTTCGAAGTTCACGCGGTTCACGAAGGAGGTGTAGCGGGGCTTGCCGCAGCTCATGACGCGAAAGCGCCGTCCGGGGTGCGCGCGCGCGAGGTTCTCCTTCACGGCGGAGACGTACCGCGCGGAGAAGGAGGTCGACTCCCCGAGGAGAAGGACGCGCGTCTCGCCGGCGTCCGGGGGCTTCCCCGGGAGGGCGTCGTCGCCGACGCAGCCGACGTCGTTCAGCGTCATTCCCTGAAGCTCCGTCCGCGGGGCGTACGTGTAGAGGATCGCGTCGTCGAACCGCATCCCGGGCGGCGTCACCCGCGCGACGACAAAGCGGCTCGCGCCCTCGGCGAGGGCCAGGGCGAGAAACGTCGTGACGGCGAACGTCGCCCGGTTCTTCGCCCGCGCCGTGCGGGTCATCGTGGGCCTGCGGGGCTCCTCGCGGGATCCTCGATCAGCCTCTGACGCGTACAGGCGATGAGGCCGCCGGCGTCGATGATCGCCTGCCGGGCGGCCGGGAGCGGAACGACGTCGAAGCTCTTTCCGGTGGTCCGGTTCGAGACGCGTCCGGGAGAGATCTCCAGCGCGTCTCCGACGCCCGCCTCGATCCCGGGCGCCGTGACGACGCTGAGCCCGAGGTTGATCGCGTTCTGGAGAAAGATGCGGGCGAAGCTCCCGGCCACGATGACGAGCTCGTGCCCCTTGAGGGTCGAGACCGCCTGCTCGCGCGAGGAGCCGCAGCCGAAGTTCTTTCCCGCGACGATCACGGAGCCGGGCGGGATCCCTCCCGCTCTCAATCCGGCATTCAGCGCCGCGTCGTCGGCGAAGGCGTACTGCGGGGTCTCGGAGGGGAGGACCGTCGCCATGAAGCGGCCGGGGTAGATGACGTCGGTCGAGACGTCGTCGGGGAGGACGGAGACGACCTTCGCCATGCTCAGCGCGCTCCTTTCCGCGGGTCGGTGATGACCCCCGTCGCGGCCGAAGCCGCGGCGACGGCGGGGGAGCAGAGGTAAACCTCGGACGCCGGGTTTCCCATCCGCCCCTTGAAGTTCCGGTTCGTCGTCGAGAGGGCCACCTCGCCGTCCCCGAGGGCCCCTTCGTGGACGCCGAGGCAGGGGCCGCAGCCCGCGTTCATGACGACGGCGCCCGCGGAGATGAAGTCGCCGATGAAGCCGCGCTTGAGCGCCTCCATCCAGATCTTTCCGGAGGCGGGGAAGACGAGCATCCGCGTTCCCGCCGCGACCTTCCGCCCGCGAAGGACCTCGGCCGCCGCGGCGAGGTCGTCGAGCCGGCCGTTCGTGCAGGAGCCGATCACGACCTGATGCACCCGGATCCCCTCGACGGCCTCGATCGGCTTGACGTTGTCGACGGTGTGCGGGCAGGCGATCTGGGGACCGAGAGCCGAGACGTCGATCTCGATCAGACGATCGTAGTTTGCGTCCGCATCGGGCGCGACGAGGTCGAGCGGACCGGTGACGCCCGCCTCCTCGCGGAGGTACCGGACGGTCTCCGCGTCGGCCGGGACGATGCCCGCCGTGGCGCCCGCCTCGACGGACATGTTGCAGAGGACGAGCCGCCCCGAGGTCGACATCGCCCGGATCGTCTCCCCGTGGAACTCCAGCGTCCGGAAGTTGGCCCCCTGCGCGGTGATCATGCCGATGAGATGGAGGATCAGGTCCTTCGGGCCGACGAAGGGCGCGAACGCTCCGGCGACGGCGACCTTGATCGAAGGCGGCACCTCCACGTTCAGGGCCACCCCGAGCGCCCAGACGCTCGCCATCTCGGTCGCGCCGATGCCGAAGGCGAAGGCGCCGAGAGCCCCGTGGCTCGTCGTGTGCGAGTCGGTCCCGACGAGAACGGTCCCGGGCCGGACGTAGCCGTACTCGGGAAGGATCTGGTGGCAGATGCCGCCCGTGTCGCCCCGGACGTCGTGGAAACGGCCGATCGTCTGTGCGGCGACGAACTCGCGGATCTTCTTCTGGTTCGTGGCGGTCTTGGGCGACTCGGCCGGGACGCGGTGATCGAAGATGATGACGATCCGGGACGGATTCCAGACCTTCGGCTTCCGCCCGGTTCCCCGGAAGACTTCCTCGAACTGGTTGATGACGAGAGCCGCGTTCTCATGCGACATCGCGAGATCGACGCGCGGCTCCACGACTTCCCCCGCCTTCGCGCCCGGCTTTCCGGCGGCGCGGGAGAGGATCTTCTCGACGACGGTCTGGCCCATGCGTGGTCTCCTAGACGATTCCTTCGCTCTTCAGGGCGGCGATTTCCTCCGGAGAGTATCCGGCCCCCTTCAGGACCTCCTCCGTCTGTTCGGAGAGACGGGGCGGCGGAGCGTCGATCCGGCCCGGCGTCTTCGAGAAGAGCGCGGTGAGGCCGAAGAGGGGGAGGTCGCCGATCCCGGGGACCGGGACCGTGCGGAGCGTCTGCCGGTGCGCGACCTGCGGCTGGAGAAGGGCCGCCTCGAGGGAGAGGATCTCTCCCGCCGGGACGTCGCGCGCGATCAGCGCCTCGACCCACGCAGCCGTCGTCCGCGTCCGGAGCTTCTCCTCGAGGAACGGCGTCAGGAGCATCCGGTTTCTCTTCCGCGTGTCGCGCTCGGCGAAGCGCGGGTCGGCCTTCAGCTCCGGAACGCCGAGGACCTCCGTCACGGCCTCCCACTGTTCCTGCTTGTTGGCGGCGATGTTCACGTGGCCGTCCTTGGTGGCGAAGGTGCCGGAGGGCGCCGCCGTGAAGTTGTCGTTCCCGAGAAGGACCGGCGGCTGTCCCCCGATCAGGAGGTTCGCAGCGACCCACCCCATGAGCGGCATGATCGAGTCGAGGAGCGCGACGTCGATCATCTGCCCCTCGCCCGTCCGCTCGCGGTGGTAGAGGGCGGCCATGATCGCGAAGGCCGCGTTCAGACCTCCGACCGTGTCGCAGACCGGGAAGCCGCACCGGAGCGGGTTCAGCCGCTCGTCGCCGTTGATCGCCATCGTCCCGGAGAGCCCCTGGATGATCTGGTCGTAGGCCGGCTTGTCCGCGTCGGGGCCGGTCTGGCCGAAGCCCGAGATCGCGCAGTAGACGAGGCGCGGGTTGACCTTCGAGATCTCCTCGTACGAGAGACCGAGGCGCGCCGTGACGCCGGGGCGGAAGTTCTCGACGACGACGTCGGCCGTTTCGACAAGCCTCCGGAAGACTTCTTTCCCCTTCGGCGCCTTGAGATTCAGCGTGACCGACTTCTTGTTCGCGTTCTGGGCGAGGAAGCTCGTCCCCATCAGCTCCTTGTTCAGCTTCGGGACGTTTCCGAGCTTCCGCGCGAGGTCCCCGTCCTTCGGGTTTTCGATCTTGATCACCTCGGCGCCGAGGAGGGCGAGGTGAAGTGTTGCGAACGGGCCGGAGAGGACGTTCGTCAGGTCGAGGACGCGGATCCCGTCGAGGAGCTTCGTCGTCATGCCGCCGCCCCCGCGCCGGCCGCCGCCCGGACCGGCCCTGTCTTGTATACGCGCCCCGGCATATCGCGTCCGAAGAACTCCGCGACGTCGCGGGCCACGCCGATCAGGGCGGCGAGGTCGACGTCCGTCCGGAGGCCCATCCGCTGGAGGGCATGGACGAGGTCCTCGGTCGCGACGTTCCCGGCTGCAACTTTCGTGAAGGGGCAACCGCCGAGCCCCGCGAACGAGGACTCGAACGAAATCACCCCGGCCTCGAGGGCCGCGAAGACGTTCGCCATTCCGACGCCGTACGTGTCGTGAAAGTGGCAGGCCGCCTCGATCCCGGGCGCGAGCGAGAAAAGTCTGGAATAGAGGCGTGTCACCTGCAAGGGGTGCGCATGGCCGGCCGTGTCGGCGAGGCTGATCCGGGTGAGCCCGGCCTCGAGGTAGGTCCTGCAGATGGAGAGGACCCGCTCCTCGGGCACCGGTCCCTCGTAGCCGCAGCCGAAGGCCGACTGGACGGCGACCTGGACGGGCTTCCTGGCGGCGAGGGCCTTCGTCGCCATGGCGACGATCCGGCGAGTCGCCTCCTCCGTCCCCATTCCGGTGTTCTTCCGGCTGTGCGTCTCGCTGGCCGAGACCCCCATGCAGAGAAGCTCGACGCCCGCCGCGAGTGCCCGCTCGAGCCCTCTTTCGTTCAGGACGAGGCCCGACAGGAGGGCCCGCCGCGCCGGTGCGCCGGCGGCCGTGAGTGTCCGGAAGAGCGCGTCGGTGTCGGCCATCTGCGGGACTTTCTCCGGGTGGACGAAGGAGCCGACCTGAACGAGGTCGAGACCGGAGGCGGCGAGGCGCCCGATCCACTTCGCCTTCGTCTCCGTCGGGACGACGCCCGCCTCCACCTGGAGGCCGTCCCGCGGCCCGACCTCGTGGAGGAGAATCTTCCGCGACAGGTCCACGTTCGGAAGCCTCAGAGCGCCCGGGCGACGGCCTCGCCCATCTCGAGGGTCGTCGCCTTTCCGCCCATGTCGTACGTCCGGACCTTTCCCTCGGAGACGACCTTCGCGACGGCCGCTTCGACACGGCGCCCCTTTTCCGCCTCGCCGAGCCAGTCGAGCATCATCTTCGCCGCGAGGATCGTGGCGAGCGGGTTGACCTTGTACTGCCCGGCGTACTTCGGCGCCGAACCGTGCGACGGCTCGAAGACCGCCAGCCTCTCCCCGATGTTCCCCGAGCAGCCGAAGCCGAGGCCGCCGACCATTTGGGCCGCGAGGTCCGAGATGATGTCGCCGTAGAGGTTCGGGGCCACGAGAACGTCGTAGGAGAACGGGTTCTTGAGGAGCCACATGCAGATCGCGTCGACGTTCGCGTCGTCCGTCGCGATGTCGGGGTAGCCCGCAGCGACCTTCCGCGCTTCCTCGAAGAAGAGGCCGTCGGCGGCGCGGACGACGTTCGCCTTGTGGACGATCGTGACCTTCTTCCGTCCATGCCGGCGCGCGAACTCGTACGCGGCCCGGACGATCCGCTCGGATCCTTTCCGCGTGTTCACCTTGCAGGAGATCGCGTACTGCTCTCCCGAAAGCGGCGCGAAGGGGGCGAAGGCCTTCGAGAGCTTCGCGAGGACGCCCGAAAGCTCGAGCGGGACCGGCGAGAACTCGACCCCGGCGTAGAGGTCCTCGGTGTTCTCGCGGAAGATGACGAGGTCGATCCCGTCCTTCAGGTTCAGCGGGTTCCCCGGATAGGCCTTGCAGGGGCGGAGGCAGACGTAGAGGTCGAAGAGCTGGCGCATCCGGACGATGGGGGAGCGGTAGGTGAGCCCCTTCCCCTTCAACTCGGGGACCAGCTCCTCCTCGGCGGCGCGGACGGGCTTCGACGTGATCGCCCCGAACATCGCGGCGTCGACGTTCCGGAGAAGCTCGATCGTCCGGGCGGGGAAGGCGTCCCCTTCCCGGCACCAGAACTCCCAGCCGATGTCTCCCTGCGGGTAGACCGCGTCCAGCGCGATCGCGTCGAGGACGAGCCGCGCCGCTTCCATCACCTCGGGGCCGACTCCGTCCCCGGGCAGCCAGGCGATCCGGAACTGGGTCATCGAGATCCCCCCCGCGCCGCGTGTGCCGCGGCCCGCAGCCGTTCGTCGAAGGTCACGAGGGTCGCCCCGGTCCTCCAGGCGACCCAGAGATAGCTGGCGTCGTAGACAGTGACGCCCATGTCGAGAGCGATTCCCAGAGTCTCCGGGAGGTTGACTTCAACGATCTCGATTTCGAGGCTTTGTGCCCAGACGAAACCGTGAAGGACGTCCGGGCCGACCGAGGGGTTTCGGCGCGTTTTCTTCCAGGCGATGTTGGCGAGCTCGAAAAAGAGAAGCGACGGTGCAAAGAGCGCCGTTCCGTGGAGGAGGCGCCTCGCGTCGGCGGCCCGCTCCTCGCCGAATGCGATCGCGGCGAGCGCGGAGGCGTCCGGGACGCTATCGCTCATCCCGCATCTGCCGAACGATGCGGACGGAGTCGCTCCGGGTCCTGAGCCCCGAGGCCTTCACACGCCGGTAGAGATCGTCGACGGTGAGTGTGCCCGGGTCGATGGCGCTCTCCAGGACGGCCAGGATCTCACCCTGAAGCGAGCGGTGATTCCGCTTGGCCCGCTCTCTCAGCTTTTCGGCGATGTCGTCGGGGACGTTCTTGACGGACAGACTGACGGTCATGGGCGCCTCCGGGGCAGGTTTCAGAACGGATCCATTATAGGACCATTTCGGAGCGCCGTGGCCCGGCGCCCGCCGCTACCAGGGCAGCCCGCGGATTTCCCGCGCGCGCCGGTAGGCGGCGTCGTAGGCCGAGGCCGAGCGGTCCCACGAGAAATCCTGCGTCATGCCGTTGGCGATCAGCCGGCCCCACGCTCCGGGATGATGGAAGAGCCCCTGCGCGCGGAGGATCTCCGCGGCCAGCTCGTGCGCGGCGGGATTCTCGAAGACGAAGCCCGTGCCGCGGTCGAAGTTCCGCCCGTCGAATCCGGCCACCGAGTCCGCGAGCCCTCCGACCTTTCGGACGATCGGCGGGGTCCCGTAGGCGAGGGAGTACATCTGGTTCAGGCCGCACGGCTCGAAGCGCGACGGCATGACGTAGGCGTCCGCCCCGGCCTCGATCTTGTGGGCCAGCTCCTCGCTGTAGCCGACGAAGGCGGCGGCACGCCCCGGGTGCTGAGTGGCGAGCCGCCGGATCGCGTGCTCGAGCTGCGGCTCGCCCGAGCCGAGGAGGACGAGCCGGACGCCTCGCCGGATCAGCTCCGGAGCCGCCCCCATCAGGAGATCGAAACCCTTCTGGTCCGTCAGCCGGCCGACGGAGCCGAGGACCATCCCCGTGTCGTCCGGGTCGAAGCCGGCGAGCCGGCAGAGGTCGCGCCGGCAGAGCGCCTTGCCGGAAAGGTCGGTGAGCGAGTAGTGCTTCACGATCGCGTCGTCGACGGCGGGGTTCCAGACGCTCGTGTCGACGCCGTTGAGGATTCCGACGAGCCGGTCGCTCCGCATCCGGAGGATCCCGTCGAGGCCGGCGCCCCCCTCGCGTGTGGTGATCTCCCAGGCGTACGTCGGCGAGACGGCCGTGATCATGTCGGCCGCGACGATCGCCCCCTTGAGGAGGTTGACAGCCCCCGCGAACTCGACGCCGCCCCCGGTCCAGGCCTCCGGCGGAAGTCCGAGGGCACGGAACTCCTCCGGGCCGTAGACCCCCTGGTACGCCACGTTGTGGATCGTCAGGACCGAGGCCACGTCGTCGAACCAGCGGTCGCGCCAGCTGCTCCAGGCCGCCAGCATGACGGCGAGTGCCGGATGCCAGTCGTGCACGTGGAGGATCTCGGGGCGCCGCCCCATCCGCCGCATCGCCTCGATCGCGGCGCGGACGAAGAGAGTGAAACGCCAAAGCCCGTCGTCGCGCCCGGATTCGTTCGGCGCGTAGATCCGCGTCCGGTGGAAGAGCGGGTCGTGCGCCACGAAGTAGACGGGGACCGTGCTGCCCGGGAGCGTCCCGCGCAGGAGGCCGACCGTATAGGAGCGGCCGAGGATCGAGACGTCGAACGGCGGGATCGCCTGCTCCGGCCAGGAGAGCCTCTGCCGGTGCCACTCCGCGGCCTGGAGGTGGTACGGCATGAAGAGGTCCACGTCGTGCCCGCGGGCCGCCTGGGCCTTCGGGAGCGCGCCGACGACGTCGCCGAGACCTCCCGTCTTCGCGAACGGGACGCACTCGGCCGAAAGGTGCGTGATCCTCACGCGGACTCTGCCGCCCCCGCCGCAGACTCCCAGAGGACGGCTGCGTAGCCGACGACGCGAGAGAGGTCGCCGAAGGCGTCGCCCGAGTCCCCCTGCGCGACGATCCGCGCCGGCGACGCTCCGAGGACCTCGAGGGCGCGTAGGAGCGCCGTCGCGGGAAGGACCCCGCACATCGAGATCCGCTCCCTCCCGAGGATCGCCTCGAAGAAGGCCTGCGGCTTTCCCTCTTTGAGCGCCGAGAGGGCGCGGTCGTCCTTCACCCGGTTCTGCGTCCGCGGAAGGTAATGGTTCAGGTCGGAGGAGACCACGATCGCGACCAGTTCGCCGCGCGCCTCGGCCCGCCGGACGGCCTCCGCGACGGCGTCGCCCACCGCGAGGCAGAGCGCCAGATCGGGCTCCCCGATCGAGAGGCAGGTGATCGAGAGGTCCGCTGCCGCCTTCTGGAGGAACGGGAGGATCACCTCGAGGGAGTGCTCGTGCCGGTGCGCCGCCTCGTCCTCGCGGATCTCCCCCCCGAGGGAGAGGAGGTCCGCGCCGAGGGCCACGTTCACCGGGACGTCGCCGAGCGGCGTCCGCCAGGCACCGGACGGCGAGAGCGCCGCCGCCGCGCCGGCCCCGTGGTGGTTCGGACCGAGAAGGAGGACCGTGGACGGCCACGCGACAGAGGCGACGCCGGCCGCGGCGATCCCTCCCGAGTAGACGTGCCCGGCATGGGGAAGAAGGAGCGCCCGCCACCGCCCGACCGGAACGCGCGGTCTCTCGTGCGCGGCCAGGAGCCGCCCGACCGTGGCCGAAAGGCGCGCGGGCTCCCCTTCGTAGAACGTACCGGCGACCGCGGGGGGCCGGACGGATCTCTTCAATTCACGAGGACGCTCGCCGAGCGGCTCCGCGAACCGATGGTGACCGTGATCGTCGCGGTCCCGGGCCCTTCGGCGCGGACGAGGCCGTTCGTGACGGAGGCGACCTTCGGGTCCGACGTCGTCCAGACGAGCGCCGGATCCTCGAGGATCGCTCCGGTCGTGTCCTTGAGGACGGGGTTGACTCGCTGCGTGTCCCCCGTCTTCAGGATCAGGGTGAGCGGGGCGATCTCGAAGGAGGCGATCTCCCGGAAGAGGACCCGCAGCTCGCTCCCGGCCGACAAGTCGGTCCCGAGGCTGGCGGTCACGGTGGCCTTCCCCTCGGCGACCGAGGCGACGAGCCCCGTATCGGTCACCTGGACGATTTTCGGATCGGAGGTAGCCCATTTCGGCTTCACGCTCACGGGCTGTCCCATCGAGTCGCGTGCGTCGGCGGCGAGCGCGAAGGTCGTCCCGGCGGGACCGGCGAGAGTTGCCCGGGGCGGGTTCACGGCCAGCGAGGCGACGTCCACGACCTCGATCGAGGCCGCGCCGGAGAGCGACCCCAGTCTCGCGACGATCTGCGCCCGGCCCGAACCCGTCGTCTTGACGATCCCGGAGGGCTCGACGGAGGCGACCTTCGCGTTCGTGCTCTCCCAGGTCACGTTCTGCTCGGGAACCGGGTTTCCCTTCTTGTCGAGAACCTCCGCCTTCACGGAGGCGCGCCGGTCCTTTCCGAAAATCTGGATCTTGAGGGGTGTCACGCGAACTTCGGCCGGCTTGGGCTTGCACGCGGAGAGGAAGAGGCTCAGGAAGAGAAACGCCGCGACTTCGCGGCGCGGGGCACGGGCATGGCTCATGGCGACGGTCATTCTAGCTCGGAGGAGGACCGGGCTCATCCTCGTCCGGGCTCTCGGAGGGCGCCCGGTTCCCGAACGCGCGCTCCTCGATGAGGACTGCCCGGCGCCGGTGGGCCTCGGGATGCGCGAGGTAGTACGACGGGCCGGGGATCATCGCCGCAAGCCAGGCGGCCTGTGGCCTCGTCAGGCGTGAGGCGGGGACGCCGAAGTAGTGGCGGGAGGCGGCCTCGACGCCGAAGACCCGCTCTCCCCACTCGATCGCCGAGAGGTAGTGCTCGAGGATCTTCTCCTTCGGGACGAGCGCATTCAGGGCGAGCGCGATCGCCGCTTCGTGCCCCTTTCGGAGGAGCGATCGATCCGGCGAGAGCCAGAGGTTCTTGGCAAGCTGCTGAGTGATCGTCGAACCGCCGCGCCGCCAGCGTCCCTTGCGGCCGGCGATCTTCCGGTTCCAGGCCGCCGCCTCGCGCACCGCCTGCCAGTCGACGCCGCCGTGCTGCCAGAATCGCGCGTCCTCGGCGGCGAGGACGGCCGTGACGAGGGCGGGCGCGACGGCGCCGAGGGGGACCGGACGCCGGTCGAGAGCGTCGCTCTTCCCGGCCGTGCGAAGCGCCGCCTTCCGGGCCTCCATGAAGGAGGTCGTCCGGGGAGAGTTCCACCGGAGCGCGACGATCGCGGGCAGCGGCACGAACCAGAACGCCGCCAGAAGGGCGACCGCGGCGCCGAGAAGAGCGAGGAGCCGCTTCAGCCGACGGTCTCGGCCAGCGCTGCCCGCAGGCGCTGAACCCCGAGAAGCGCCTCGTCCTTCGTGAGCGTGAGCGGCGGCCGGAGGCGGATCGCCCTCTCGCCCGAGGCGAGAGCCATGACCTGATGCTTCTGGAGCCACGACGCCAGGACGGCGCTTCGCGTCTTCCCGTCCGGAAGGTCGAACGCGACGAAGAGGCCGCGGCCGCGGACGCCCGACATCCGGCCGGGGAACTCGGCCGCGAGTTCCTCGAGCCGCCCCTTCAGGAACTCCCCGACGACGCGCGCGTTCTCGATGAGATTCTCCTCGGTGATGATCTCGAGGAAGCGCCGGCAGCGGACCATGTCGACGAGGTTTCCGCCCCACGTCGAGTTGATCCGCGACGAGACGGTGAAGACGTTCTCCGGCTCCTCGAGGATCCGGTCGCTCGCCGCGAAGCCGCAGACCTGGGTCTTCTTCCCGAAGGAAAAGAGGTCCGGCGTGACCCCCATCGCCTGGAAGCCCCACCAGTGGCCGGTCAGTCCCATCCCCGTCTGCACCTCGTCGACGAGGAAGAGCATGTCGTTCTCGTCGCACAGCTCGCGCAGGGTCCGGAAAAACTCGGGACGGAAGTGGTTGTCGCCCCCCTCGCCCTGGATCGGCTCGATGATGAGAGCCGCGATGTCGTCGCGATGGTCCGCGAGCGCCTGCCGGATCTGCGCCACAGCGAGCCGCTCCCGGGCGATCGTCCGTTCGAGGTTCTCGGGCGTCTGCGGGAAGAAGAGCTTGGGGTTGATGACCCGCGGCCAGTCGAACTTCGGGAAGTAGATCGTCTTGCGCGGGTCCGCCGTGTTCGTGAGCGAGAGCGTGTAGCCCGAGCGCCCGTGGAAGGCCTGCTCGAAGTGGAGGATCTTCGTCCCGACCTCCCGCCGGTAGCCCTTCCGGAAGTTCTTCCGGACCTTCCAGTCGAAGGCCGCCTTGAGGGCGTTCTCGACGGCGAGCGCCCCTCCCTCGACGAAGAAGAGGTGCTTCCCGTGCGAGGGGGGAACGGCGAGCCGGGTGAACGCCTCGACGAACGCGGCCATCTCGCGGGAGTAGATGTCGCTGTTGGCGAGCTTGTTGACGGCGGCTCCGGTCAGCTCCTCGAGGAACGCCGGCTCCGCCATCTTCGGATGGTTGTATCCGATCGGACAGGTCCCGAACTGTGAGAAGAAGTCGAGAACCTCGACGTCGTGCAGCGAGTCGTACACGAGGCTGCCGCGCGACCTTTCGAGGTCCATGACGATGTGATAGCCGTCCACGAGCATGTGGCGCGAGAGGCTCTCGAGGACGGACTTCGACTCGACGTGGATGGGGGTGAGGGAAGCCATAACAGAGGGATTCTAGCCCGGCGGAAGAGCCGGCGCCTCGAGCTCAGCTCTTCAGGATGACGGGGATCGCTCCGGGCGCGCCGGAGCCCGGAGGCGCGGCCACGACGCAGTTCTTTCCCTTCGTCTTGGCTGCGTAGAGGGCGGCGTCGGCGGCCTTGAGCAGCTCGTTCTTCTGCTCGAGCGGGGGGACTTTCGGCGGACAGTGGGCCCGGTACGAGGCAACTCCCGCCGACATCGAGATCCGGTTCTTCAGGTTCAGAGCGGGCTCCCCCGGACCGATCGCCATCGGCAGGAACGTCCACTCCGCGACGGCGCGGCGGAGGTTCTCGGCGACCGCGGTCGCCTGCTCGAGGTTCTGGTCGAGGAGGATGACGGTGAACTCGTCGCCGCCGTACCGGCAGGCCAGCGAGACCGTCTCGGCGAGGACCCGCTGCATGATGAAGGAGACCTCCCGGAGAACCTGGCTTCCGGCGAGATGGCCGTGCTCGTCGTTCACCTTCTTCAGGTGGTCGCAGTCGATGAAGAGAAGCGAAAGGTCCCCCTCCTTCGTCCCGGCGAGCCGCTCGATCTCGCGCTGGAGCTTCCGGTGGAAGTACCGGTCGTTGAAGAGCGACGTCAGCGAGTCGCGGCGCGCCACCTCGCGCGCACGGCGCTCGTCGAGGAGGTTCTGCAGGGCGAGGGAGAGGGTGTCGCCGAACAGCTCCATGAGCCGCTCGTCCTTCTTGGAGTAGCCCTCCTCCTCGAGCCGGTTGACGAGGGCGAGCGAGCCGCAGATGTTGCTCTCGATCACGACGGGGACGGCGAGGACGTTCCGGACCTCGAACCCGAGAAGGCCGTCGAGATCCCGCGAGAGGGCCGCCGCAGCACCGATGAAGTTGATCGCGGTCTTCTCGCCACGGGCGTAGACGAACCCCGCGATCCCTTCGACGGGACGTACCTTCTGGCCCACGAGCGGATCGGCCACCTCGCCGGCCGTCACGATGATGGTCAACTCGTTGCGCGAGCGGTCGTCCTCCTTGGAGACCGGGTCGTCGAGGAGGAGGACGCCGACGCGCGCGGGGACGAACTCGAGCGCGCGGTTCACGAGCGTGATCAGGAAACGCTCCGGCGGGACGCCGCTCGTCTCGTCGAGGAGGCGGTGCCGCTCCATGTAGCGGGAGAGAAGCTTCGGAGAGATCACCCGCGCCGCCGAGATCATGCTGTCCGATTCTAGGGCACGCCCCGTGTACAGACCCTCAGAAAAGCCGCGGCAGGAGCTTCCCGGCGGCTTCCCGCACTTCGGCGATCTTCTCGTCGTACTCCCCGAGCTGCGGGGCGAACCTCAGGAAATCGAGTTCCTGAAGGAGCTTTTCCGTGCCGAGCCGGAGCTCCTCGGAAAGGCCGCGCGCTTCGAGGGCGGAGAGGATCGCCGCGGTGCCGGCGCCCTCAGGGACGCCGTGGCGCCGGGCCAGGCCCGCGCGAAGCGCGTGGTCGATCCGCGCCGCGACCCGCTCCTTCGTCTCGCCCGGCTCGGGCGCGAGCGCGGCCGCGACGTCGACGCGCACCGGACGCCGCGTCCGAACGACGAGCCAGGTCCCGACGAGCGCGAGTCCGGCACCGGGAATGGCGACGATCAGCCAGAGCGGTATGGCGACGGTCGTCTTCGAGAGATCGAGCGTCGGGGCCGCAGGGGCGGAACGGGTGGAGGCGGTGGCGGGAGGCGTCGGCAGGGTCGTCACCGCCGCGTCCGCGGCCGCGGTGGATGCCGCGGGTAGCGCGGAGGGGATGACGGCGGCGGCTGCCGGCGCCGACGATCCTGTGGCGATGAGCCGGAGGGGAGCGGTGCTCTTCGTCACGAGCTTCCGCTCGACGGTGTCGTACGTCGCGATCGCGACAGGCGGAATCGTGAGGTCGCCGGGTGCGGACGGGACGATGACGAAGTCCCATTCGACGGTGCCCGCCTTTCCCGGACGAGCCGGCTCCGTGCGCGTCGTGGGGGGGTAGACCTTCGCGTTCGGCACCGAGACGCTGGGAGGCTCGGTGGCCGTCCGAAGGCCTCCCGGACCCGCGAGCCGGACCTTGAGCGTGGCGGCTTCGCCGACGGCCACGCTCGTCTCGTCGAGACGTGCCGTCAGGTCGAAGCGGCCGACCGGTCCGTTGAACGCTTTCGCGCCCGGGACCGGAAGGATCCTGAGGACGACCGGCTTCGAGACGACCTCGACGGGCTGCGGGCGGAAGAAGAAGCCGAACGGATCGGCGGCCGGATCGCCGGAGGACCGGACGGTCGTCCGGATCCTCATGGGCGGGATCGTGAGGGTTCCCGGGGCGAGCCCGGAGACGAGCTTCCGGAGGAGCGTGAAGCGGACGACGGCACGGCCGCCGAGAATCTCCCGGCGCCCCGTCGGGCGCTCGGGCCGCTCGAGGTCATCGGCCCAGGCGCCGGGGAACTTGGGCGGCTCGAGCCATTCGAGGCCCTGAACGTCGGCCGTCGTCACGAGGTCCACCGTGAGCGTCACCTCCTCGCCGACGACCGCCGTCGTCTTGTCGGCGGTGACGAAAAGGTCGACATACGGCTTCTCGGCCGGGCGCTCGGCACCGCCACGCGGACCGATCCCGGGTCCCGGGCGCGGCGCCCCGCGCGCTCCGAAGAAGGCGGCGATCGGGTCGTCGGGCTCTGTCTCGGCTTCGCCGGTTCCGGGACCCCGGCCGCGCGCCGGGCCGATGTCGAGAAGGACCGGTGCCGCCTTCACGGCCTTGTCACCGATCATCCAGACGGTCTCGCCGACCTCCGCGGGGCCGGGCCCTTTCGGCCGGAGATAGTAGGTGAGGCTGAGCGACCGGCTGAAGACGCCGTTCACGAACGACATCTGGTCCGACCGGGACGGCCCGCCCGCGAGCGTGAGGTTCTTGAGCGGGAGAGGCGACGGGGGCTGGAGGTCCCCCGAGAGGCTTCCCGAGAGCTTGTAGGTGATCCGGACCAGCTCGTCGGCGGCGACCTGCGACTTCTCGGCGAAGACCTCGATTCGCGGCTCGTCCGCGCGCCCGGCCTCCGGAAGGACGGCCGTCGCGAGCGCGGCGATCAGGACGGAGAGGCCCCGCCTCACCAGTCCCTCCCGGTCCGGCGCTTCGACTTCTGCTCGGCGAGCTTCCGCTTCTGCTCGTCGAGGTCGGCTTTCTGGATGGCGGCGAGGAGCTGCTCCGCCTTCTCGCGGCTCATCTTCGCCTTCGACTGGAACTCGCGGTCGCGCTGATCCTGCTGGTTCTTCTTCTCGTTTCCCGAGCTTCCCTCGGCCGACGGGGTGGGAGTGGGCGCCTTTCCGCCCTGCTTCTTCTGCTTCGGGTCGTCCTTCTGCCCCGACGGCTTCTGCGGCGGCTGCTGCTTCTTCTGTTCCTCGACCTTCCGCGTGCAGAGCTCGTAGTTGTAAGAGGCGTCCTCGCGTCCGGGACTCCGCTTCAGCGTCTCGCGGAAGGCCTCGGCGGCCTTCTCGTAGTCGCCGCTCCGGAGGAGGGCAGTCCCGGCGTTGTATGCGGCGTCGGCCGCGACGTCGCGGCTCCCGTTCTTCCGGGCCGTCTCGAGGCTCGGGAGGGCGTCGGCCGTCTTCCCGCCTCGCGAGAGGGCCGAGCCGAGGTTGTAGGGGCCGATCGGGTCGTCCGGCGCCAGCTCCGTCTCGCGGCGGAAGTGAGTGGCGGCGTCGTCCCACCGCTTCTCGTCGAGCGCCTTCTTCCCGAGCTTCGCCTCGCCGCGCGGGGAATCGAGGAGCCGCTCGAGGCGGGGGAGCGGTGTCGGCTCCGGCGTCGGAGACGGGGCGGGAGGCCCCTGGGCTCCCGCGGGGCCCGCGAGGGCGAGGACGAGAATCCCGGCGGCTCCCGCCTGCGCGGTGCGGCGCCCCCGCGGAAGGCCGAGAAGAAGGAGGCCGAGCGACGCGACCGCGAACGCGAGCGGGATCTGGAAGCGCTCTTCGAGATTCGTGGCGAGGGTGGCGGAGAGCGGGCGCCGGGCCGAGAGGTCGATCTGCCGCGCGACGGCGGAGAGGTCGGTGTGACCGGGCGAGACGACCGAGAAGGTGCCTCCTGTCTTCGCGGCAAGAGAGCGGAGAAGCTCGGGATCGGGCTTCGAGATGACCGGCGCACCGGAGGCGTCGGTCTTGTAGCCGGTCCGCTGGCCCGACACGTCCAGCTCCGGGACCGGCGCCCCTCTTCCGTCGATTCCGCCGACGAAGACGGTGTGGACGACGATTCCTTCACTCCGGGCCTTCTCGGCCACGGCCTGGGCGCCTCCTTCGAGGTCCTCGCCGTCGGAGATCAGAACGACGTGCCGCCCGCCGGTCGCGCCGGCGCGGAGAAGCTCGGCGGCCGCCACGAGGCCTGCCGCGAGGGAAGTCCCCGGCTTCGCGCCGATGCCGGGCTCGAGCGCGTCGAGGAAGACGCCGACGGCGGCGCCGTCCAGCGTGAGCGGGACGAGCGTCTGCGCCTCTCCCTCGCAGCCGATCAGGGCGACGCGGTCCGCCGGAAGGCTCGCGAGGAGAGAGAGGGCCGCCTGCCGGGCCACGACGAAGCGCGAGGGCGTGACGTCGGTTGCGTTCATCGAGGCGGAGGTGTCGAGGACGAAGACGACGTCCGCGCCGCGCCGCTCGACGGATTCGGTCCGCTTCCCCCAGCGGGGGCGCGCGAGCGCGGTGCCGAGCGCGAGGGCCGCGAACGCCACGAGGACGCCGGCGAGGGGACGGGATCGTCCCCGGGCGCCCGGAGAGCGCGCCGAGAGGGAGGCGGCGACGAGAGAGTCTCGCCTCCTGGCCGAGTTTCGCGAGGCGGCCGCGAGGAGAAGGACGGCGAGCGCCGCCGCGCCGAGCCCGGCGGCGAGAAGCACCGGGACGGCGAAGGCCGACGCGAGAGCGGAGAGGGCGGAGGTCGCCGTCATTCGGGCACCACCGGAACGACGAACGCGGCGAGGAGCCCCGCGACGGCGAGGAGCGCCGCTCCCGGCACGGCCGCCGCCGGGAAGACCTCGCGATAGCGGGTGAACCGGGCCGTCTTGATCTGGCTCTTCTCGAGCCGGTCGATCTCGGAAAAGATGTCGACCAGTCCCTGGGCGTCCGTCGCCCGGAAGAACTTCGCGCCCGTGGCCGACGCGATCCGCCGGAGGAGCGCCTCGTCGACGTCGACGTTCGCGAGAATCCGCCGCTCGACGACGCGCCCCGTCTGCGGATCGCGGACCGGGATGGGGATCTCCACCGGTCCGGTGATCGTGCCGACGCCGATCGTGTAGACGCGGACGCCGAGCGCCTTCGCGATGCCGGCCGCCGTGTCCGGGTCGATCTCGCCCGCGTTGTTCCCGCCGTCCGTGACGAGGACCACCACTTTCGACTTCGCCTTCGACGGCCGGAGGCGCGCGAGCGCGTTCCCGAGAGCCATGCCGATCGCGGTCCCGTCTCCCTGGTCGCCGAGCGTGAGCGCGTTCAGCCGGTCGAGGAGCATCGCGCGGTCCGTCGTCAGGGGGACAACCGTGCGCGATCGCCCCGCGAAGGTCAGGAGGCCGAGCCGGTCGCTCGTCCGTCCCTCGACGAACTGGCGGACCGCGCTCTTGGCGACGAAGAAGCGGTTCCGCGGCTTGAAGTCCTCGGCGGCCATCGAGCCCGAGGCGTCGAGCGCGATGAAGATGTCGACCCCTTCCGTCCAGGACTCGGTCCGCTCGAGGCCGAGGCGGGGGCGCGCGAGGGCGACGGCCAGCGCCGACCATCCGAGGAGCGCGAGAACGAACGGGACGTGCCGGAGTCGGATGCGCCACGTCGGGCGCGTGGCCGCCGCGAACGCGAGCGTCGGAACGGCGAGGGCCCCGTCTCCCCGCCTTTCGCGCCGGATCCGGAGGAAGACCGCGAGCGGGACGAGGAGGAGGAGAAGCAGAAGCTCCGGATCGCGGAGCGTGAGACCCGGAGGAACGAGGGCGCGGAGAGACGCGAAGGGCCCCGTCATGACGCCTTCTCCGTCCTTGGGAGCGGCGGAGGCGGGGCGAGACGCGCCTCGAGGTGCTCGTGGAGCTTCCGGGCGCGAGCGACCTGATCCCGCGCGACTTCCCGCGTCGAACGTCCCCGCCCGAATTTCACGTGGTCGGCGGACGAGAGGAGTTCCGGAAAGCCGATCTCGCGGGGAGGCTCGAGCGACTTCTCCCGCAGGCGCCGGATCGTCTCGAAGCTCGTCCACTCGAGAACCGGCATCTCGAGGCGCCGCTCGAGGTATCGCTTCACGGCGCGGGTCAGGTCGGCGTAGAAGCCGCGCGGGTCTTCTCCCAGATGGTCCGCCTCGCGCTCGAGGCGCCTGAGCGCCTCGAGGAGCTCCGGGCCCGGCGGCACGGAGGGAAGCGCCTCCATCTCCAGGCTCTTCCGGCGCTTCCGGAGGATCCGCCAGGCGATTGCGGCCGCGAGGAGGAGAGTCGCCAGGCCGAGAGCGACCCAGAACCGGGGAGAGACCCCGGGGAGGCGGACCGGGCGGTCCTCCTTTGGCGCGAGTTTCTCGGGCTGCGCATTCTTCGGAAGGCGCGAGGAAACCTGAAGCGTCACGGAAGGGGGGCGCACGTCGAGGGGCCGGCCGGATTGGCCGTCGGCTTTCTTCTCTTCGAAGGAGAGATGAGGTCCCGGGACGACGACGGTCCCGGCCATGAATGGAATGAACGTGACGTTCTGCTTCCAGAGAACGGCTCCGTCCTTCTCGCCCTTCGATTCGACGACGGGGGGCGGCGGCACGTCGAACTCGAGGACGGAACCGCCGGGAGGCCGCTGGCCTTCCGGCGGCTCGGGCGTGACGAGCGACTCGAGCGCCATCGTCGATCCTGCCGGGATGCGCGCCGAGTAGGTGACGGTCACGCGGTCTCCGAGGGAGACCTCGGACCGGTCGACCGCGGCCTCGAAGACGACGGGTGCGGCGAGGAGGGGGAGGAGGAGCAGCGACCGCGTCATCGCCCGGTCGCCTTTCGCCGCTCGCGCTCCTTGAAGAACCTCACGAGCGCCATCTCGTATGGCGCGTCGGTCCGGAGCGGGATGGAGTCGATCCCGGCCGACCGGAAGACGGCGAGGGGTGCCGGGAAGGGCGAGGTGGTCCGGCGCGCCCACGCGGCACGAAAGGCGGGATCGGCGAGGTCGAAGACGCGTACGGCTCCCGTCTCCGAATCGCGGAGGCGGACGAGGCCGGAGGGAGGCATCTCCGTCTCGCGCGGGTCGGTGATCGGGAGGGCGACGACGTCGTGCCGCCGGTTGAGCGTCTTGAGCGCCTTCTCGTAGGCGGGG
>JBBIPB010000041.1:0-18658 GCA_037443065.1 Acidobacteriota bacterium
GCCGGCCGCTCTGCCCCTCTGCGCCGGAGAGATTCGAACGTTTCCGGACGATCGGCGCGGCCAACGACGCGTTCCTCGCCGAGCTCGCGCGATGCCAGGAGACGGCCACGGGAGAATCCGCGCTCCGCCTCGGGGCCGTCGCCGAGGCTTACGAGACCCTCTCGACCTCCGCCGGAACCATGGTCCGCGCCTTGACGGAGATGTGCCCGGGGCGGTACGCCGACCTCGGGCGGCGCTTCGAGGTCCTCGATCGCGAGCTGGCGACGGAGGCGCTCCGGGCCCGGCCGGTCCAGTTCGGCCCGCTGGTCGTCTGGCCGGACGATCCCGAGGCCTGCCAGCCCGGCATCGTGGGATCCAAGGCTGCCCGGCTCGCAGAGCTCGCCGTTGCGCGCGCACACGACGTCTCTCCCTTCTTTGCCGTCACGACGCACGCGTTTCACCTTTTCATGGAGGCGAGCGGGATCCGGGACGTCGTCGACGAGGCCCGGGCCGCGGCGGACCTGAACGACGCCGCGAGTCTGTCGCGCTTTTCCGCGCGAGCGTCCGCCGCGGTCCTCGATGCGTCCCTGCCCGCTCCGCTCGGGGCGGAGATCGAGAAGGCCATGCGCGCGATCGGGGAAAAGCTCGGAGAGAGAGCCGGCGGCGCGGTGAGGGTCGCCGTCCGTTCCTCGGCCGTGGTGGAGGACGGCACGTCGTCTTTCGCGGGCCAGTTCGAGTCCGTTCTCGACGTTCCGCCGGCCGGTGTTCCCGCCGCCTACCGGCAGGTCGTCGCGAGCAAGTTCCGGGTCGAGGCCCTCCGGTACGCTCTCGCGCGCGGCTTCGTCGACGAGAACGTGACGATGCCGGTCCTCATCATGGCCATGGTGGTGCCCAAGGCGAGCGGAATTGCCTATTCACGAAACCCGGGCGACCTCTCGCACGCCACGATCACGGCCGTTCCCGGCCTGGCGCAGACGATCGCGGACGGCCGGGGAATCCCCGACATCTACCAGGTCGCCGACGCGGAGCCGCCCCGCCTCGAGGAGGTCGTTCCCGGCTCGCGCCCGCCGGCGCTTCGCGGGGCCACCGGAGAAGGGCCCGAGGAGGTGCCGGGGGACGGCAGTCCCGGCGCCGGGCTCGCCCTGGACGAGGCGGAGGCGCTCCGTGTCGCACGGCTGGCCTGGAGCCTCGAGAAGCGCTTCGGAGAAGCCCAGGACGTCGAGTGGGCTCTCGACCGGCTTGGACGCTTGTACGTGGTGCAGACCCGTCCGCTCCACATTCCCGCCGCGACACGCGCCGCCGGACAGGACCGGATTCCCGTGGGCGCCCGCGTGCTCGTGCGCGGCGGATCGCGCGCGAGTGGAGGCGTCGCGGCCGGGCCGGTCGTGCGGCTGGCGGATTCCACGTCGCCCGGCGACGTTCCGGACGGCTGCATCCTGGTCGTGCCCACGACCTCCCCGCGGCTGGCAGCCGTCATGGGCTCGGTGGCCGGCATCATCGCCAGCACGGGGAGCGAGACGGGCCACATGGCGACGGTCGCACGGGAGTTCGGCGTGCCGTGCCTCGTCGGAGCCGGGACGTCGACCGCGTCGCTCGCGGAAGGGTCGATCGTGACCCTGGACGCCGATTCCAGGATGGTCTTCGAGGGTGTCGTGGCCGAGCGGGTCCGCAAGGTGCCACGGGAAAAGGCGCCGGGCCGTCGCGACCCGATCCGCGAGAACCTCCTGCGGCTCGTCGAGCGCGTGTCTCCCCTCACGCTCACCGACCCCGAGTCGGCCTCCTTCGACGCGGAACACTGCGTCACTCTTCACGACGTCGCGCGCTTCGTCCACCAGCGCGCCATGGCCGAGATGTTCGCCGTCGAGGGGCTCACGCTCTCCGAAAAGCGCACCAGTCGGAGGCTGAACTGGCCGAGGCCCATGGAGGTCCTCGTGCTCGACCTCGGGGGCGCGGTCGTTCCGCGGGCGCGCCGCATGGTCTCGCTCGACGAGCTGACCTCGCTTCCGTTCGCGGCGCTCCTCGAAGGGATGATGGACTCGCGGCTCCGCTGGGCCGGACCCGTCGGGTTCGACCTCCGGGGATTCGTCTCCGTGGTCGTTCGGAGCGCCGCCGACGACCAGCGTTACGGCGAGCCGAGCTACGCGCTGTGCTCGTCCGACTACGTGCACTTCGCCTCCCGCCTCGCGTACCACTTCGCCACGGTGGAGGCGATCTGCGGGGCGTCGGTCAACGAGAACTACGCCCGGTTCCGCTTCCACGGTGGCGCGGCCGTGGCCGAGCGACGTGAGTGGCGTGCGAGCTTTCTTGCCCACGTCCTCGGGCAGAACGGGTTCGACGTGCGCCAGACGGGCGACCGGGTGGATGCGATTCTCCCGAAGCGGCCACGGGAGGAGCTCGAGGACGCCCTCGTCATGCTGGGGCGGCTGATGGTGGCCTCCCGGCATCTGGACATGGTGATCGAAAGCCCCGCGGTCGCCGTCGCCCTGGCGCAGGCCTTCCTGTCCGGCGACTACGGCTTCGAGCTGGTCCGGACGCGCGCAGGACGGTAATGGGATTCCTCGAATCGATTCTCGGTGGCGGCAGCACCTCGGCGGGAGACACTCTGCGCCGCAAGTACACCGGCTTCCGACGGCTTCTCGCAACCAACAACGAAATCCTCGAGCTGATCGCCGACCTCGAGGGGGCGCTGGCCGACGGCCACCGGATCGCGAACGAGGAGCTCCGTTCCATCGCCCGGGCCGTCAGCGAGCGGACCTTTCTGATGGTGGACGACCTCAACATCGTCGCGGACGGCCGGTACCGATCGCTTCGGGGAAACGTGGAGCGGATCGCCGCGAGTCTGGAGGAGACGCTCCTCACCGTGCAGGGGACTCCGGTCACGGCGGCCTGCATCCCGCTCGAGAAAATCGACCGTGGAATGGCCGACGTCGTGGGCGGAAAGGCCGCCAATCTCGGCGAGGTCCTGAATGTCCTTGGCCTGCCCGTGCCGCCCGGGTTCGCGATCACGGCGTTCGCCTACCGCTCGTTCGTGGCCGGGGCCGGCATCCAGGAACGCCTCACGTCGCTCTGGCAGGGGATCGACTGGGAGGATCTCCGGAGCGTCCAGAGAGCCGCGGGAGAGATGCAGGCGCTCGTGAATTCGGCCCAGATTCCGCAGGACGTCCGCGAGGCCATCACGCTTTCCGCACACGATCTCTACCGCCAGACGGCGGGCCATGCCCGGGTCTCCCTGCGTTCCTCCGCCATCGGCGAGGACAGCCACTCGTCCTTCGCGGGGCAGTACTCCAGCTTCCTCAACGTCCGCCTGGAGCAGGTCCTGCGCCGCTACAAGGAGACGGTCGCGAGCAAGTTCGGAGCCCGGGCGCTCTTCTACATGCACTCCCACGGCTTCCGCGAGGAAGAGATCGCCATGAGCGTGGGTTGCTTCCTCATGGTCGAAGCGCGAGCGGCCGGCGTCGCCTACACCGTCGACCCGAACGATCCCGACCGGGACGACATGACCGTGGCGGCGGTCTGGGGGCTCGGAAGGCCGGTCGTGGACGGCACGATGACTCCGGACGTCTATTTCGTCCCGCGAGAGCCCGGCCGGGGGAACGTCCGGCGCCAGGTCGTGCGAAAGCCGCGCCGTGTGGTCTTCGCCCGCGAGGAGGGCGTCGTGGAAGAGGACGTGCCTCCGGAGCTGCAGGAAGAGCCTTGTCTCGACGACGCCCAGCTCGACCAGCTGGCCGGTTACCTTCGGGCCCTCGAGGCCCACTACGGCTCGCCGCAGGACGTCGAGTGGGCCCTGGACGCGCAGGGGCGTCTCTTCGTCCTCCAGACGAGACCGCTCGCCCTCCCCGAAGGCCCGGGCCCGCAGGGTGCGGACTCTCCCGGGATCAGCCGCGACCTCGTTCTTCTCTCCGGCGGGGCAGCCGCCTGCCGGGGCGTGGGCGTCGGCATCGTGTTTCCCGCCGAGAGCGACGAGGAGCTGGCGCGGTTCCCGACGGGCGGCGTCCTCGTGGCGCGACAGAACTCCCCGCGGTTCGTCAACGTCATGACACGGGCGGCCGCCATCGTGACCGACGTCGGAAGCGTCACGGGACACATGGCATCTCTCGCGCGGGAATACGGCGTCCCGACGATCTGCAATGCCGTCACCGCGACGCAGCTTCCGGCCGGGCTCGAGGTCACCGTGGACGCGACGAGCTGCACGGTCTACCGCGGGCGAATCGAGGAGCTCGTGCGGCGGGGACGAGTCACCCGCCGCGCGCGAAGGGATCTTCCGGGGCTGGCCGTGCAGGAACGATTGACCGCCCGGATTGCCCACCTGAACCTGACGGATCCGTCCAAGAACTCGTTTCGTGCCAAGAACTGCGCCACGTGCCACGACGTGGTCCGGTTCTGCCACGAGATGGCCATCTCCGAGATGTTCCACATCAACGACTACTCGAACCTGCGCGAGCGGGGGATGGCCTTCCGCCTCGAGACCGACATTCCCCTCGGGATCTACGTGATCGACCTCGGGGATGGCGTGGCCTGCAAGCCCGGGGACCGCTTCGTGACCCCGGAGCAGATCACCTCGGTGCCGATGCGCGCCCTGTGGCGCGGCATCACCGCGCCCGGCACGCGCTGGGCGGGAGCGCGGCCCATCGACGTCGGCGGCTTCCTCTCCGTCCTGGCCAGCACCGTGGCGGACGGCGCCCGGGGCGAGCGGGGGCTCGGGGACAACTCGTACGCCATGGTCGGGGCCAACTACGTCAACTTCGGCTCCCGGCTCGGCTATCACTTCACGACGCTGGAATCGGTCTGCGGAGACAGCCTGAACGAGAACACCATCGTCTTCCGCTTCCGGGGAGGCGCCGCCCAGCTCCAGCGTCGGGAGCGCCGGGTCCGGTTCATCGCGGACGTCCTCTCCCACCACGGCTTCGAGGTGGACCGCCGCCAGGACCTCCTCAACGCCTGGGTCAAGAAGCTGCCGTCCGACGCGATCGAGGCGCGCCTCGAGATGCTGGGAAGTCTGATGGGATGCGTCCGTCAGCTCGACGTCTTCATGCACTCCGAGGTGGCCGTGAGCCAGTGCGTGGAGGCATTCCTCGCGGGCCGGACCGAATTCTTCGACTTCGACGGAAGCGCGGGAAGCCCGGGGGGGACGTGAGGGATCCGCAGCGAGCGCGGATTCCTCTCACCGGCCCTTCGCGGCGACGGAACGGCGCACGGTATCGAGCAATTCATCGAGCTCGATCGGCTTGAGCAGGTACTCGAAAGCGCCCAGCTCCATTCCGGTGACGCCGAGCTCGACCGACGCGTGACCCGTCAGGAGGATGACGGGGAGCGCCGGGTAGAGACGGCGGAGGCGCCTCAGCAGCTCGAGGCCGTCCATCTCGGGCATCCTCACGTCGACCACCGCGCAGTCGATCGGGGAGGCGCCCAGGATCGCGAGCGCCTCGGAGCCGCTCGTGGCCGTAACGCACGCGATCCCGCGCCGTTCGATCCTCGCCTTCATCGGCTCGAGAAAGCCCGCCTCGTCGTCCACGAGCAGCAACCTCAGATCCGCCATGACACCGCCCTCCTCTCCGACCGCGCGCCCTAGGTTTCCTTCGCCTCCGGCGGGAACCACAGACTGAACGCGGCTCCCCCTTCAGGGCCGCTTTCCAGGCTGATGGAACCCCCGAGATCCGTCATGATCTCCTGGCAGATGGCCAAGCCCAGCCCGGTGTGATCCCTCGAGCCGTCCTTCGTCGAATAGAACGGCTCGAAGACCCGCGCCCTCTCCTTCTCGGGAATTCCGGGCCCGTTGTCGATCACGCGCACCCGGACTCCTCCTCCTTCGGTCTCGACCACGAGGCGCACCTCACCCTTGTCTCCAAGCGCGTCGAGGGCATTGTTGATCAGGTTCAGGAAGACCTGCTGCATCTTCGACAGGCTCGAGCGGATCAGGGGAACGTCGGAGGCGTACTGGCGGACGATCCGGACCCCGGAGCTCTCGAGCTGCTTCTCGAGGAAGCCGACGGTCTCGTCGAGGGCGGCGACCACGTCGACCGGCTCCGTCCGGGGTCCGACGCGGCGGGAGAAGCCGAGGAGCTGGTGGGTGACCTTGCGGCCCCGCTCCACCTGCGCCTCGATCCTGGAGATGCGCGAGAGGAACTCGTCGCGGTCCGGCAGATCGGGATTCTCCGCGACGATGTCCGAGAGAACGCCGACCTGCGCCTGGATGATCGCGAGCGGGTTGTTGATCTCGTGGGCGACCCCGGTCGCCAGCCGGCCGATGGCCGCCATCTTCTGCGACTGAGCCACGGACTCGTAGAGCGCGGCGCGCTCGGCCTCGAGTCCCCGGAACTGGTGCAGCCGGTGACGGGCGACCACGTAGGACAGCACCGGCACGGCGACGAGGCCGGCGAGGATCACGCCCATCACGGCCGGGTGTCCTCCGAGGGGCAGGAGAGAGCCCGGAACCGGCTGGACGGCCACCAGCACCCAGGTCTCTCCCTGGAGCCATGCCGTGCCGAACAGCTCGCGGCGGCCGGCCCGCCGGCCTTCCACGATCCGGACCCCCGAGTGGAGCGGGACGGCGGGGATGTCGGCCCGCTCCATGAGACGGTGCTCGTCCGAGTAGCGGGTCTGATACGCGCCGCCACGGTTGAGAATGAAGACGTCGGCGCCGGATTCGAGGCCCCCTTCGCGGACGAGGTCGGAGAGCCGGTCCGTGTCGAGCGTGGCGCGGACGATCCAGTCACGGCCCGCCTCGCGTTTCTTGACCGCCATGACCATGTGGGGAAAGCGCCGGAACCCGAGGAAGATGTCGCTCTCGTACCGCCCCTGGACCATCACCTGCTGGAACCAGCCCTGGCCCGAGTAATCGAGCCCCGCCAGGTCGTAGGGGCCGGCGTAGGCCACGTGCCGGCCGTCTCCGCCGATGAGTCCGAGATCCACGAACGCGCTCCCGGCCCTCCGGGACTGCTCGAGGATCGCCGACAGGTCCGCGGGCCGCGAGAGCCTCTCGACGGGAAGCGTGTCCGCGATCAACTGGAGCTGCCGCATCGTGTCGCCGAGGAAGAGGTCCACCGTGGTCTTGCGGTTCTTGACCATCGCCTCGAGGACGCTCCGTGTCCGGCTCTCCAGGATGGCCCGGTTCGCGATCGTGCCGGCGATCGCCGTGGCGACGACCGGGACGAGACCGAAGGCGAGCAGAACGATGAAGATCTCCCGGCGGAGAAGCCCGTAGGGATTGGACGCCGGCTTAGCCATGGTCGGCCTCGCCCTTGAAGCTGTACCGGCCTGCCATGAAGGCCTCCTCGAAGACGGTGACGAGATCATCGGACGTGAGCGCCATGTCCAGGTGGTTGACGAAACCCGTCAGCAGCCCGACGAGCACGAGTGCCTGAAGCATCTCCTCCCGCGGCCGGTGGCGCAGGCGGGCGTTGACGAGGTCGGCCGTGCAGTCGGTCTCGAAGCCGTGGCGCGCCAGGATCCTCTGGATCAGTTCCGCCCGGCGCGAGCGCTGTTCGACGCCGGTGGAGCCCCCCACGAAGCGGAACGACGCGTAATTCGACTCCACGTGCTCCGCGACGCGCGCGTCGACCGTCGAGAAGTGGTAGCCCACCCGCGAATTGAGGTTCATGTAGTCCGCCGTGATGAACACGAAGGACGGCTCGCCCATCGCGCGAACTCCCGCGTCCTGGTCGTAGTTGTAGTTGAGAACCGCCGACATGAAGCCCGAGAGCGAGACCGGCCGCGTCATGCGCCACTTGAGGCGCGGGTCGGTCATTCCCTGCCAGAGCGCGAGGAACGGGACGGACGCGACGCCTTCGATCGACACGTCGCCGGGTCCGATGCCCTCGCGGAGTCCTCCGCCCAGATCGAACAGGCGGCAGTCGATCGGGACCGTCGAAACGAGGCGGCGGACGGGCGTCCCGTGTCGGAGGGCGCCGTCTCCCAGCGCGAACATCGCCTCCACGGCGGACTGGTGGCAGAAGCGGATGATGTCGTGGAGCGTCCGGCATTTCCGGGGCGAGTAGCCGCTCGCCATCCGGTCGCGGAGCGTGAGCGGAACGATGAACCCCGCGACCGAGGCGAGGCGTTCCCGCGCGGGGCTCGTCCGCTCGGGGGGCTTCGCGTCGCGGACCCGCGCGAGCACCTCTTCGACCTGCCCTTCGTAGACCGCGCCGGCGTCGGCATCCACCGTAACCCTGCGGGATTCCGGGAGAGCCGCCGTCGCGCGGGTCGTGGCGAGGAGCGCCGGAACCCCCAGCTCCCGCGCCACCGTCGCGAGGTGTCCGGTCACCTCGCCGCTGTCCGCGACGAGGGCGGCCGCCTTCGGGAGGAGGACCGCGAGGCGCGGATTCGCCTCGGAGGTCACGATCACGCCGCCGGACGGAAAACGCAGAATGTCGAGGTCGGTCTCCACCCGGTGGACGTCCCCGCAGCCGGCACCGCCCGACGCCCGCGCGCCTCCCTCGAGGAGAACCCGGGCGCCCGCGATTCGCGGCGCGGGCGCGCGCCACGTCTCTCCGGCGTGCTCGGGCTGCGGCCGGACCTGCAGGACGAAGGCGCGGCCGTTCCGGTCGATGGCCCACTCCATGTCCAGCGGCATGCCGACGTGGTCTTCGAGACGCCAGGCGAGTCGTGCGACCTCGAGCGCCTCGTCGTCCGAGAGGATCGGGACGCCCCGGAAACCGGAGGCGACTCCGAGCGCCTCGGTTCCCTCCCCGGCGGCGCACGCGAAGAGACTGTCCTGGCGCCCGGACGTTCGGCCCGTCAGCCGCCCGTGCTTGCGGTCGAGGAGGATCGAATCCGGAACCGCCGAGCCGTCCACCGCGGAGAGCCCGAGACCGCGTACGGCCTGGACGAGGGTCTGGACGCCGGCCTCGGTCCGGCAGGCGCTGTAGAGCACGCCCGCCGACACCGCGTCCACCATGGTCAGGACGCAGCAGCACATCGCGACCTCGCGATCCTCGAGGCCGCGGCCGAGCCGGTACGTGATCGCCTGGGGCGAGTACTTGCTCGCCACCACGCGGCGGAAGGCGTCCACGATCCCGCGCGCCGGCACGTTCAGCAGGGACCGGTACTGCCCGGCGAAGGAAACCTCGAACCCCCCCTCCTGCAGCGCGCTCGAGCGGACCGCGAAACGCGTCCGCTCTCCCCCGTGCGACGCCGCGCCCGCCTCGAGCTCCGCCGCGACCCGGGCAGGCACGGGAGTGCTCTCGACCATCTGCGTGATCCGCGCGGCGGCCGAGAAGACGGCGGCGGTGTTCGACGGGTCGAGCGTCGCCATCTCCGCGGCGATCCGTTCGGCGAGTCCCGAGCCGTCGATGAAGGCGCGGTACGCCGGCTCGGTCGTGGCGAACCCCTCGGGCACCCGGCCGGGGAGGAGCCGGTGCGCCTCGCCGAGAAACGCGCTCTTCTGCCCCACGACCTCGGCCATGTCCGCGCTCACGCCGGCGAGCGGCACCGTGAAGCCGACCGACCCGAGATACGGCGTCACCTCCGTTCGCCCCGCGATCCGCCCACGCAGGTCGTGGAAGCGGCGCACGAGACCGGGGAAACGATTGCCCGTCATCCGGTTCAGGTTCGTGATCATCCGGAACGTCTGGACGGTCACGCCGGCAGTGAGCCGGCGGCTCTCGGCGCCCGTGACCGGACGCTCCCCGGCAAGCACCTCCTGGATCCGGGTGACGAATCCCAGCGCGGTGTTGTTGGCCTGCAGAACCTCCCGATAGCAGGCCATCCGGACGCCGAGGTCCGGCGTCCTCCCTTTCCGGGGAAACCATCGGGACTCTCTCAGGATGGAAGACCTCGGGTCCTTGACCTGCCCCGACTTATTGTAACCGTGACGAACTTTCGCATGGTCATCAAATTCAACATTCTAGCGCCATGAGTTATTTGTTAAATCATTTAGCATGAAAGCTTTAATATCGAAGATACGAACGTCGCCGTGGTCCCTCGACAGGTCCAGACGAAGGCGAGAAATGGCCCGAAGTAGGCAAGGTTGATCAGAGACGGGCAAGCTCGACGGTAACCACATTTGAATCTGGCGGTTTTCGAGCCGAAAGGAAAGGAGCTTGAGATGGCCGAGTCATCCAAGGCGCGGGCAGCAGTGAAGTTCTGCTTCTGGACGCTGGCCGCGGCCGTTCTGATCTTCATCGTGGCGCGGGCCTACACGAACGGACAGATGGCGGCATGGTTCTACTACGAGGCGAAAGTCGACGGTTACGCCGTCAACGCCCGCAGCATCATGCATGCCACAAAAGAAGCGCCCGCCGTCCTCAAGGTGGGCCCGTTTGCCTACGTGGACGGCGAAAGGGCGGTGCCGGTCCGGAAAGGGGACCGTTTGCCCGCGAACGCGACCGGCGTCATCGGCGCCGACGTCGTCAAGAGGGGCAGGCGCGCGAGGCTCCAGGCCGACACCCTCGTCGTGACGATCCCGTGGCAGATCGCCGAAAAGTCGGGATTCAAGTTCAAGGACACGTTCCAGCACAAGGGGATCGAGACCTATGCCTGGGGGGCCGTGTGGAACGTCCTGATGACGCTCGGCCTCGGCCTCACGCTCGGCTACATGGCCGAAGGCTTCACGGACCTCCTCGGAATCAAGCTCGAAAAGATCCGCCACTTCGAAGGACACTGAGGGAGCCGCCATGTTCGATTTCACCATCGCAGGAGTCGTGGCTCCCATCTTCCTCCTCGTCTTCGTCGGCTTCACGGTCGGAACGGTCGGGGGATTCATCGGCGTGGGCGGCGGATACATGGTCACGCCGGCGCTGATCGTCTTCGGCTTCCCGGGCTACATGGCTTCCGGGATCGACATGACCCACATCGCGGGCAAGGGGGTCGTCGCGACCGTCCGGCACCGACAACTCGGAAACATCGACTGGACGATGGCGCTCTCGATGGTCGCGGGCACCATGCTCGGCGTCGAGCTGGGCGTGAGGCTCCTCGTCCACTTCAAGAACCTCGGCATCTCGTCCGTCGTCCTGCTCATCACGTCCGTCATCGTGATGTTCGGGCTCTTCCTCTACACGCAGATCGAAACCCGGCGGGCCCACGTCAAGACGGAGCAGATGACCCGGGACGGCGAGGCGGTCGGGCGCGAGATCCAGACCTCGTCGCTCCCCCGGTTCTTCCAGAACATCCCGTTCTTCCCGATCGTGCGCTGCCGCACCGCGCGCGTCGTCGTCTCCATGTGGGTGATCGTGCTCGTCGGCATCGTCACGGGCGTTCTCGCCGGCTTCCTCGGCGTGGGCGGAGGGTTCATCCGCGTGCCGGCGCTCGTCTACCTCGTCGGCGCCTCGACGCACATCGCCGTGGGGACCGACCTCGTCGAGATCGTGTTCTCCGGCGGCTACGGCGCCCTGCGCCACTCGATCGAGGGGCACGTCGACATGATGGCGGTCTTGTTCATGATCTGCGGCTCGATGCTGGGCGCGCAGTTCGGGTCGATCGCGACCTCCTACGTGCGCGGGCCGGCCATCCGCTACATCCTCTCGTACTCGCTCATCCTGGCCACGTTCGGCGCGGCGCTGCGGCTCACGTACGTCCTGACCGGACAATCCGTCGAGATCCTCGCGCTCCTCGCGGTCATGCTCACCCTCGGCGAGATGATCTTCCTCTGTCTTTTCATCGTATCGCTCGTCTGGTTCGCCGTGCGCCGAAAGCGCGGAAAGGTCGTGCCCCCCTGGGTGCCGGCACTGGTGGTGTCATGAGACAGGACGCGTTGTCACACGTCGCCCCCCCCGAGGGAGGAAAACTCACGGCGACGCCGAGCCCGCTCCGCTGGTTCGTGGACTCGATGCTGGGCTATTGGGTGCTGCTCCTCACGATCTCGCTCGGCACCGCCGCGGTGATCTACGAGGTCTACCTCAAGGGCCGGATGTAGGGGACGCCATGAAGAAGCTCTGGCAGATCCTCGCCAACGTCGTCCTCTACGGCTTCCTGCTCTGGCTGCTCTACGACTCGACCCTCAGGGAGTGGGACCCGTGGTTCGCCTTCGTGGTCGCGTTCGTCCTCCTTCTGGCCGTCGTCATCAGCCTGATTCCCAAGCTTCAGGCCCCGAGCGTCTCGCCCGGCGAATACCCGTTCGATGACTAGGGTCGAGTCTCTCCGCGCGGAGCTCGCGGCGCTCCACGCGAAGGGCCTCGCCGGCGACATCCCGCGCCGGAAGCTCGACGGGATGGTGGCGGAGAAGACCGTCACGCTCACCCGCGCGGCGGTCGTCTCCCGGCTCGAGGACGGCGAGAGCATCGTGGCCGAGCACCACGCGGCGCTCGGCCACCTGCATCTCGCCGAGTCGGTCCTGCGCGAGCCCGACGAGGAGGCGATCAGTCTCTTTCTGACCGACCGCCGCCTGGTCCGCGTTCGCGCGCTCCTGTCGAGCGGGAGGCCCGTGACCCTGAGCGACAAGGATGGCGCCGTGTTCGACGAGGTCCCGCTCGAGGCGATCGAGGGTCTCGTCGTCCGCCGGCAGGTGCGCTGGGGGGAGGCGGCGGCGGGAGTCGTCATCGCCGCCGTCGCCCTGCTTTTCAAGACGTGGCTGCTCGTCACGGGGACGCTCCTCCTCGTCCTCGGTGTGCTCGGCGTTCTCCACGCCGTGCTTCTCCCGACGCGATGGATCGAGATCCTCGTTCCGGCGCCGCTCGCATCGGAGCCGTGGCGCATCCTGGCAGCGCGCAAGAAGAGCGCCCGCGCCCTTCGCAAGGCACTCAGGGCTCGCCTGAGGAGACGCTGAGGGTTCCGTGATCGGCGAGAGCTACCGCGGTATGTTCCGCAGCCTCGTCCGGAGGCTCCTGCTCGTGTCGATCCTGCCCCTCCTCGTCACCTCCACGGCGAACTTCCTTCTCTTCTTTTCCCTGAACCGCTCGATCGTTCTCGGGCAGGATGCCGCCCTCGTCTCCTATCACCGCGCGTCCGTGGAAGCCTTCCTCGGGAACATCACCGCCGAGTTGTCGACTCTCGCGAGGACGTACTCGCTCGAGGAGCTGAGCCGCGGCGACCTCGAGCGCGTCTTCCGCGTCATCCGGGAGCCGGGCGGCGTCTTCACGGACATCGGGATCATCGACAGCGCCGGGAACCACCTGAAATACGTCGGACCCTACGATCTCGCGGGCCGGAACTACCGCGACGCCGACTGGTTCGCGAAGGTCGTCGAGAAGGGCGTCTACATCTCGGACACGTTCCTCGGGTTCCGGGGAGAGCCGCACTTCGTGATCGCGGTCAAGCGTCCCGAGGGCCCGAGCTTCTGGATCCTGCGCGCGACGGTCAACACCGACCGGTTCAGCACGCTCGTGGGCGGCGCCCGCCTCGGAGAGACGGGCGAATCGTTCATCGTCAACAGTCGCGGGCTGTACCAAACGAAGACGCGCTCCGCCTCCGCCCTGCTCGAACCCTCCGGCTGCCCGGACCTCGAACCGCACCCGGGCATCCGCGTCCGGCGCGCGACGCTGGGCGGCACCCGCACTCTCCTCACGACGGCCTGGCTCACCAACCCTCGCTGGATGCTCGTCTTTCGACAGGAGGAATCGGAGGCCTTCCAGTTCCTCACGAAGGCGGTGATCATCGGGATCGTGATGACGGCCGGAGGCGTGATCGGCGCGGGGATCCTCGCGTCCGTCGTGGCGCGCACCCAGGTGCGGAGGATCGAACGCGCCGACCGCGAAAAGGAGCTGCTCACGCAGCAGCTCGTGACGACCGGCAGGATCGCCGCCGTCGGCGAGATGTCGGCCGGCCTCGCGCACGGGATCAACAACCCGCTGGCGACGATCGACACCCTCCAGACGTGGATCCGCGACCTCGCCGGTACCGCGCCGATTTCCGAGGAGGACCGGAAGGAGATTCTCGACTCGGTCTCGAAGATCGGCGAACAGGTGGTCCGCTGCAAGACGATCACGCAGGGTCTCCTCAAGTTCGCGCGGCGAGTCGAGACGAAACCGGGGGAGGCCGACCTGAACGCGCTTCTCGCCGAGCTCGCGACGATCATGCGATCGCGGTCCGCGGTCGAGGGCGTCACGATCTCGACCAGCCTCGAGCCGATTCCGTCCGTCGTCGCCTCTCTCACCAAGCTGCAAGAGATCTTCATGAACCTCGTCAACAACGCCGTCGACGCCGCGGCCGGGCGGCCCGGAGCGGAGGTCCGGATCACCTCCCGCCTCCGCGACGGTCTCGTCTGCGCCGAGGTCGCCGACAACGGGCCGGGGATCCCGCCCGAGAATCTCGCGAGGATCTTCCAGCCCTTCTTCACGACGAAGCCCGCCGGCCGGGGGACCGGCCTTGGCCTCACCATCTGCCAGGGCCTCGTGACCGAGCTTGGCGGCTCGCTCTCCGTCGAGAGCGCCGAAGGGAAGGGCACGACGATGACGGTTCTCCTGCCGCCGGCGCCGTCGACCAGCCCCGCGAAGACGGAGAGCCCGTGAGCTTCCCCGGGGGAGCGCTTGCGCGGCGGGTCGGGCGCGCGGTGTTGCTCTTTCTCGAGGTGATCGGCCTGCGCGAGGAGCGGCGCGGGCGCGAGGAGACGCAGTTCGCCCGCTTCCGGCTCCACTACAAGGCGTTTCGAACGCTCCTCGCCGCCAACGACAGTTTCCTCTCGGCCATCGCCGATCTCGAGGAGCGGGGAAGGCGAAGTGATCCGTTCGACACCGCCTTCGTGAAGCGCCGCGTCGTCAGGGCCCTCGCCGACGTTCACCAGATGGTCGACAGCCTCGACGAGATCTCGGGGCTTCGCTACCCGGGTCTCCGGGCCGCCTTCGAGCGGATCGCCGCCGGCCTCACGGCCACCGTGCAGGACGCTTCCCCGGCGGCCCGGGATGTCCTCATCCTCGAACAGTCGGAGACGTTCGCGACCCACGCCGACCTCGCGGGCGGAAAGATGGCGAACCTCGGAGCGGTTCGGAACGCCGTGGGCCTCCCGACCCCGGACGGCTTCACGATCACGACCGAAGGCTTCTACCAGTTCGCGCGCGCCGCCGACGACGCCGCGAACGGAGCGGAACACCCCGTCGGCGCGGCGGCCATGCCGGACACCGCGGACTCATGCCGCTCCCGGCTGCTCGCCACCCCCCTCCCGCCCCCGCTGGCGGAGGCGATCCTCGCCGCCTACGACCGCCTCGCGGCCCGCGCCGGGGAACCGGTTCCCGTCGCCGTCCGTTCGAGCGCCCTCGGCGAGGACGGGACCCACTCGTTCGCGGGCCAGTTTCTGACCGTCCTGAACGTCCGCAGGGAAGGCCTCCTCGACGCCTACCGCGATGTCGTCGCGAGCCTCTACTCCCCGGAGGCGGCGCACTACAGGCAGCTCCACGGAATCTCCGAGGCGTCCGCCACGATGGCCGTCGGCGTCGTGAGGCTCGTGGACGCGGCCGTGAGCGGCATCGCCTATTCGCGGGGCCCGCAGGACGGTAACGGCGACGTCCTGATCCAGGCCGTCCGGGGCCTCGGCTCCACCCTCGCCGACGGAGCGGCCGTGGCCGAGTCGGTCCGCGTCTCCCGCGACGGCGGCACTCCGGCCGTCACGCGAACCGTGTCGAGACAGGACTCCGTCGTCGTTTGCGACGCGGCCGGAGGCGTCCTCGAGGAGCTGCTGGGCGACGGCCGGGGGGCGGAGCCCTGCCTCCTCGACGACGAAGCGCGGCAGATCGCCCGCTGGGCGCTTCAGCTCGAAACGCATTTCGGCGGTCCGCAGGACATCGAGTGGGCGCTGGACGCCGAGAGGCACCTCGTCGTCCTCCAGAGCCGGCCCTTGCGGGTGTCCGGGGTGGGCGCGAGAACGCGGCCCCCGGTCGAGGGCTTCACGCTCCTCGTGCGCGGCGGAGAGACGGCGTGCGCCGGGACGGGAACGGGCATCGCCGTCCGGATGGGCGTCGACGACGATCTCGAGGCTTTCCCGGAGGGAGGCGTGCTCGTCGCCCGGCGCTCCTCGCCTCGCTTCATCCGCCTCATGTCGAAGGCGCGCGCCATCGTCACGGACGCCGGAAGCGTCACCGGCCACATGGCGACGCTGGCGCGGGAGTTCCGCGTCCCGGCGCTGCTCGGCACGGGCACGGCCACGCGCGACATCCCGGCGGGCGCGCAAATCACGGTCGACGCCGGCGGCGGCTTCGTCTACCTCGGGGAGGTGCCGGGTCTCGAAGGGGACGCGGCCGTCTCCGGACACGAATCGGGATCCACGCGCGCGGCCCTTCCGACCGCTTCGGCCGCTCTTCTCTCGCAAGTCGTTCCGCAGATCGTCCCGCTGAACCTCATCGACGCGCGCTCGGGCGAGTTCACGCCCGAGGCGTGTCGGACGCTCCACGACCTCGCCCGTTTCATCCACGAGAAGTCGTACGCCGAGATGTTCCGGATGGGCGAGCAGCTCGGAGACGCCCGCGAGGGGAGCTTCCTGCTCGACGTCTTCCTGCCGATCGACCTCTACGTGATCGACCTCGGCGGCGGCGTCACCGCGCCCGCTCAGGGAAGAAAGGTGAAGCCGGAACAGATCACGTCGAGGCCGCTCGCGGCGCTCCTGGCCGGCATGCTCGACCGGAGGCTCCCCCGTTTCGGACCGAAGCCCATCGACGCGAGCGGCCTCCTCTCCCTGATGATGCGGCACGCGGTGAGCAACCCGGAGTCCGACGAGACGTTTCGCGACCCGTGCTACGCGATCGTCTCCGACGCCTATCTCAACTACACGGCGCGGGTCGGCTATCACTTCGGCGTCGTCGACTCGTACTGCAGCCCCTCGACGAACCGGAACTACATCACCTTCCGCTTCAAGGGGGGCGCCGCCGACGGGACCCGGAGGGGCCGCCGGGCGCGGTCGATCGCCGGGGTGCTGCGCGAGTACGGATTCTGGGTCGAGGTCGCGGAGGACGAGGTGGCGGCCCGCCTCGGCAAAGCGACCGGCGAGGAGATCGCCGCGAAGCTGGAGATGCTCGGCCGCCTGCTCCAGTTCTTCCGGCAGGTGGACGCCTCGATGTCGACCGAATCCGCCGTGAGGCAGTTCCAGGACGCGTTCCTTCGCGACGACTTCCGGCTGGAGGGAAACGGAAAGAAGCCGGCGTGAGGCCTACGGCTCACCGGCCTCGAGGAGGTCCCGGGCGAACGTCTTCCGCTCCCGCGCGTCCTCGATCGCGGCGACGAGCTCGTCGACGGGGCACGGCTTGAAGAAGTAGTTCTCCGCGCCCTCCCGCAGCGATTGCGCCGCGCGCCCGACTTCGGCGTGAGCGGAGAGCATCAGGACGGGCGTGATCCGGTCCCGCTGCCGGAGGCCCCGGAGCGTCGCGAGGCCGTCCATGCCGGGCATCGTCAGGTCGAGGACGATGACGTCGAACTCTTCTCCGGCCGCCGCCGCCAGCGCGCTCTCCCCGTCGTGCGCCGTACGCACGAGCATGCCGCGGCGTCTCAGGACCTTGGCGAGCGACTCGACGAACGCCGTCTCGTCGTCGACGAGGAGCACCTGGATCGCACGCTTGGCCGGAGCCTCGGGCGCCGCACTCTCCCCCATGCCCGCAGTCTAGCCGAGAATCCCCGGCATCGACGCGAGCCCTCGTGGCGGAGCGATTGTGCGATGGTGGGCCGACGCTGATAATGGCGTTTTCCATGCCAACACTGCGAAGTCTCTTCCTGGTCTTTCTGAAGATGGGAACCTTCGCATTCGGCGGTGTCTACTCGATGCTCTCCTTTTTCCAGAGGGAGCTCGTGGACCGGAGGCGCTGGCTCAGCGAGGAGGAGTTTGCCGAAGGGGTGGCCATCGGCCAGATGACCCCGGGCCCCCCGATCGTCAACACGGGCATCTTCATCGGCTATCGTCTGCGAGGCGTCCGGGGAGCCCTGATTGCGACCGCGGGGCAGGTGTTGCCAGGGTTCCTCCTCGTCCTCGTACTCGCCTTCTTCTACACCCGGTACAAGTCCGTGCCTCTGCTCGAGGGCGCCCTGAAAGGTCTCGGCGCGGCCGTCGTGAGCCTTCTCGCCTCGGTCGTGCTGAAAATGGGCAAGCAGGTCGTGGACGGATGGCAACCGGCGTCGTTCGCGGTGGGAGGATTCGCCCTCCTCTATTTCGCGCGGGCGAACCCGATTCTGCTGATCGCGGCGTCCGGGCTCCTCGGCGTCCTGCTGTACGGGCGGACGCGGTGACGCTCGTCCTCCTCTTCGGGGTGCTCTTTCTCGTCAACCTGTTCACGATCGGCGGCGGCTACGTCATGCTGCCCCTGCTCCACGGTTTCTTCGTGGACCAGTTCGCCTGGCTGACGAACCAGGAGTTCACGGACGCCATCGCGATCGGCCAGGTGACGCCGGGGCCCCTGACCGTCATGAACGCGTTCATCGGTTTCAAGGTTGCCGGGTTCGCAGGAGCGGTCACCGCCACCTTCGGGAGCTACCTCCCGTCGCTCCTCGTGACGACCTTCGTGACGAAGTACTACCTGAAGTTCAAGACCTCGAGGGTCGTCCGCTCGGCGTTTCGCGGCGTCAAGCCCGTCGTCGTCGGGATGCTCCTGGCCGTCTGCGTCACTCTCGCGGTGAACTCCTTCGTCAGCCCGATTCCGATCGCGATCGGCGTCGTGTGCTTCGCGCTCATGACGTTCACGAAGACCGATCCGACGCTCGTCGTCCTCGGAGCGGGCGTCGCCGGGGCGGTGCTCTTCTAGAACACGGCTCGTGTGCGGCCCCGACGGAGCGTCGCGTCCGGAATCTACCCGAGCCGGTAGCCCTGCATCTTGCGCCAGAGGGTGTTGCGCGAGATGCC
>JBBIPB010000042.1:0-18556 GCA_037443065.1 Acidobacteriota bacterium
TCTTCATGTACGCCGACTCCGACCTCAAGTTCGACCAGCCGCAGGCCGAGGTCGTTTTCGACCGCGACAAGGTGCGGGCCCAGGGGGTCAACCTCTCCGACGCGGGGCGGGACCTCTCCGTGATGCTCGGCGGAAACTACGTCAACCGCTTCAGCATCCAGGGGCGGAGCTACAAGGTCATTCCGCAGATCAAGCGCGCCGAGCGCCTCACCCCCGACCAGCTCAGCCAGATCTACGTCACCGGCGCCGGCGGCAGGCTCGTGCCGCTCTCCACCTTCGCCACGCTCAAGACCACCACCGAGCCGCGCGACCTGAAGCGCTTCCAGCAGCTCAACGCGGTGCGCATCCAGGGGGTCATCCCGCCGGGCGTCTCGCTCGACAAGGCGCTCGTCTTCCTCGAAACCGAAGCGGCGAAGACCCTGCCGAAGGGCTTCACCCTCGACTACGCGGGCGAATCGCGCCAACTGCGCACCGAGGGGGGGAAGTTCCTCGGCACGTTCCTCCTCTCGGCCATCCTGATCTACCTCGTCCTCGCTGCCCAGTTCGAGAGCTTCCGCGACCCGTTCATCATCCTCGCGGGCTCGGTCCCGCTGGCGCTCTCGGGGGCGCTCCTCTTCTCCTTCCTCTCTCTGACGACGCTGAACATTTACAGCCAGGTCGGGCTCATCACCCTCGTCGGCCTCATCGCGAAAAACGGAATCCTCATCGTGGAGTTTGCGAACACCCTTCAGGAGAAGGGGATCTCCAAGGTCCAGGCCGTGGTCGAGGCCGCGAGCACGCGCCTCCGGCCAATCCTGATGACGACGGCGGCCACCGTAATGGGCCACCTGCCGCTCGTCTTCGCACGCGGCCCCGGTGCCGGTGCGCGGAACTCCATAGGCATCATGCTCGTCACCGGGATGATCGTCGGCACCGCCTTCACCCTCCTCGTCGTCCCGTCGATCTATGTCCTCGTCGCGCGGACCCACCCCGCCGCTGAGGCGGAGAAGAAGGCGGAGCCGGTCGGGACGGAGCTGGCGCCGGCGTAGTAGCATCCCCGCGCTTCACGTCCGTGACGACGCCATGAGGGGGAAAGTCCGATGAAGAGTACCGGGTGTGCCGGCACCGTTCCCGCGGTCGTTCTCGCGCTCTCTCTCGGCGCGCCCGGCGCCCGTGCGGCAGAGCCGACCTCCCTTGCGGGCTTCGACGCGGCGTACCCGGCCCTCGAGACGCTCTACGTCGACCTCCACCGGAATCCCGAGCTTTCGCTCCATGAGGAGAAAACCGCCGCGAAGCTGGCCGCGCGGATGCGCGCGCTCGGCTACCAGGTGACCGAGCACGTCGGCGGCTTCGGCGTTGTCGCCGTCCTCCGGAACGGGCCCGGGCCTGTGATCCTTCTCCGGACCGACATGGATGCCCTGCCGGTCAGGGAACAGACGGGGTTGCCGTACGCCAGCACCACCGCCACGAAGAACGACGCCGGCGAGACGGTGAGTGTCATGCACGCCTGCGGCCACGACATTCACATGGCGTCGTGGGTGGGGGCTGCCACGCTTCTCTCCCAGCAGAAGAAGCTCTGGCACGGGACGCTCGTCTTCGTCGGCCAGCCGGCGGAAGAGGTCGTCCGGGGCGCGGCGGCGATGACGTCCGACGGCCTCTTCACCCGCTTCCCGAAGCCGGACTTCGTCATCGGCATCCACGACTCGAACAAGCAGCCCGCCGGCCAGCTCGGAATCGTCGCGGGTCCGGCCTCCGCGGCCTCGAACGGCGTCGACATCACCTTCTACGGCAGGGGCGGACACGGGGCCATGCCCAATCTCACCGTCGACCCGCTTCTCATCGCGGCGCGCGCCGTCGTCACGCTCCAGACGATCGTCTCGCGCGAGATCAACCCGTTCGATCCGGCCGTCGTCACCGTGGGAACGTTCCACGCCGGGACCAAACGCAACATCATTGGCGACGAGGCGAAGCTGCAGCTCACCGTCCGGTCCTATAGCCCGGAGGTCCAGAAGCAGCTCCTTGCGGCCATCGAGCGGATCGCGAAAGCCGAGGCCGTGGCCGCCCGAGCCCCCCGCGAGCCTCTCGTGGTCGTCCCGCCCGCCGAGGCGAGCGAGGTCGTCGTGAACGACCCCGCCCTCGCCGCCCGCCTCCTGGCCAGCATGCGCATGGCGCTGGGCGACTCGCGCGTCGTCACAGGCGAGCCGACGATGACCTCCGAGGACTTCGGCGTCTTCGGCCGCATCGCGGGCGCCCCCTCCATCCAGATCCAGGTCGGAGCGATCGAGCCGAAGGAGTTCGCGCGCCTGAAGTCCGAGGGGAAGCTTGCCCCGGGGCCGCACAACTCCGGCTTCGCGCCCGACCCCGCGCCCACCATCCGCGGGGGGGTCGCGGCCTACACGCTCTCCGTCCTGGAGCTGGCGGGAAACCCCTCTCCAACGCGTTGAGCGTCCGGCGCCTATCCGGGTTCTCTGCTACAATCCATTCGTTCGCCTTCCTTGAGCAGACGGAGCGGACCAGGAACCGCAAGGTCCCCGTCGACATTTTCCGTACCTGTCCACCTTCTTCCAGCCGCTCCACGCCCTCCGGGACGTGCGCTTAACCAAGGAACCTCATGAAGCTCTACGTTGGAAACCTCGCGTATTCCCAGAACGACTCCACCCTCCGCGTCCTCTTCGAGCCCTACGGCAACGTCGAGTCCGCCCGCGTCATCCAGGACCGCGACAGCGGCAGCTCGAAGGGCTTCGGCTTCGTCGAGATGTCCGACGCCGACGCCCAGAAGGCGATGGGCGCCCTCAACGGCCGCGAGCAGGACGGCCGCGCCCTCAAGGTGAACGAGGCCAAGCCGCAGGAGAACCGCGGCGGCGGCGGCGGATACGGCGGCGGCGGGCGCAACCGCTACTAGCCGATAGGCACGCCGGCCCATTCCGGCCGGTGCAACAGGAAGTGATCTTCCAGGGCCGGGTTCATCCCCGGCCCTTATTTTTTTCGCCGCCGGCGCGATACGGAAGCTGCACCTGGAGCGAGAGGACGGCACGGGCGATAATTCGATTCAGCAACGCCTTCGGCCCCGAATTCTCGGACTGGCTGAGGATCCCCGCCCTGCATTCGCGACGGCATGCTCTTCGTCCTGATTCTCGCGGTCGCCCACCGTAGAGAGGTGTACCGGGAGAGCTAGGGTTTCGGCCCGGCGACCTCCTTCAGAAGGATGTACCAGTATTCGAGGCCGTGGGCGAAGACGTCACTGTCCTTGATGAAGATCTCGCCGACGCCGTAAGTCGGAATCCCCGTGGCGCGGAATCAGGCCAGCGTGCCGCCGCCGATGCGTCGACCGTTCATTCCGTCAGGTGTAGTCGATCTCCCAGGCGTGCCCGGGGCCGCCGAAGTCCGGCAGGCGCCAGAGAGAGGCCCCGGAATAGGCGTCGACGAAGAGCTGAAGCGTCTGTGCCCCGGCAGTGCCGCTCTCGGACGAGAAGACTGGCGAGACCGGCTTCGTCAGGCCGAGCCGGCCGAGGTCGTCGAAGGCCTCGTTGATGAGGCCCTGCACGTGAGCGGCGTCGTTCGGGTCGCCGGACCGCGACTCGAAGTAGATCTGGGGGAAGGCGAGATCGGACGCTTCGTCGAGGGTCTTCCACGGGACGTCCGGGTGTTTCGACGCCCAGCCGAAGCTCGTGTAACCGAGGTTGCCGGCCGGGACGACGCCCCGGAGGCTCTCGAGGAGGGCGGCGACGTTCGGGTGCGTCTCGGGGTCCTCGGTCTCGACCTCCACATCCACGACGTAGCCCTGGATCCCCGCCGCGATCGCGCGGCCGACGGCGGCGGCCTGGGCGGCTGCGTTCGCCTCTCCGCGATGGTAGCCCCAGCCCCACACCTCGATCCCCTCGTTCGCGAAGGATTTCACGACCTTCGGCGTGCACTGGAAGGACCAGAACATGGGGGTCGAGATCGAGTCGAAGACTTTCACGTAGATGCGGGGGACGTGCGCGGCAGCGAGCGCCTCGAGGTAGTCGCTGCGGAGGCGCGCGATCCGGTGGACCCATGCGCCGTGGGGCTGGACGGCGAGTTCCGCCGGGGGAGCGGCAGCCCTCGCCGGCCGGGCTTTCGTCGGAGCGCGCTTCCGGATGGGCCGCGCCTTCTTCGCCGGCCTCACGACGGGTTTCTTCGCCCGCCCGCTTCCTGCCACTCTGCTCTTTCGACGATGAGGCCGCTTCATGGGACGTCCTCCCGGCTAGCGGACCGAGAACCGGCGGCGGCGAAGGGTGCCGGCGCGCGGGACGTCACCGTTCCTCGAGGAACCCCGCGTGAACGTATGCGTGGCGCCGGGGGGGAGATCCTCGCCCGGCGGCGGCTCGGGAACGGCTTCGCCGCGGATGAGAAGCCCTTCGACGAATGCCTCCTTCTCGCACGTCTTCGCGGCCACCTTCCGGGGTCGCGAGGCTTTCTTCGCCGACCTGGGCCTGGCCATTTGCTGCCCTCCGGAGAGTCATCTTAGACCTCTGCTTTCCGGGCGTTCAGGCCAGGTCGACGCCGCAGTCGATCGCCCGCCGGACGACGGCGTAATCCGGGCCGTGCGGGACGAGGTCGTGCGTCTTCAGGGCGTGCTCGTGTTCCACGCGCGTCGCGGCGTCGCCATGGCCCGCGAGGTCGACGCGGCCGCGCCGAAAGAGATAGGCCAGGAACGCCTTCGCTGCGGCCTCCCCCGTCGGCTCGGGAGCCGCACTCTCGGCGAGCGTCGCGGAGGCCACGCGGAATGCGGGCGATGCCGAAGCGGCCTGGACGAAAACCTTGCCGGCTCCGAGCGCGAAGTCGCTGGCCGCGAGCGCCAGGGTGGAAAGGCCCGCGGGTGCCGCCGCCCTGGTCCTGCCTCGCATGGCTCCACGCATTGCCTCCGGCTTCAAAGCGGCGGCGGACTCGAGAGAAAGAACGCCCCGCCTGACGAAGGCGCTCCTCAGCGCCTTCGAGTACTTTCCCGAGAAGTGCGTCTGGTCGGCCGAGATCATGTGCGCCGCGATCTGGCTGTAGTACCCGGCCGAGACCGGCGCGGAGCGGACGGCGTCGACGAGAAGCGTCCCCGCGTCCCGGCTGGCCGTCACGAGCGCAGCGTCGGTGGCCGGGAAGGCGATCGTCGCCGCCATGCCGCCGAGCGCCTCGAAGAAGCCCGCTGTGAAGACCCGCGAGAAGGAGTGCGGCTCGGAGGTGAGCTGCGAGGCCGGGCCGGAATGCGGAACCGTGAGCGGGTCGCGGTAGAAGAAGGAATTGACGGCATTGCGCAGGCAGTCGGGGTCGACGGCGTCCGGCTGGATCTGGCGGATGGCCCACCCGAGCTGCTCGGCGAGGCGCGAGAGACGCGAGCTGCGGTAGAGCGTCCCGCCCGTCTCGGCGAGAACCGCGGCGCGGAGCGATGGCACTTGAAGCCCCGCCAGAAGGCTGCTCACGTCTCCGAAGGACTCGTGGAACGCCGCCACCTCGGCGCTCATCGCGTCCCAGAGCTCGGGGCGAATCGAGTCGAGGATCGCGTGCCCCTGCTCGTGGCAGAGAACGTCCGGGCTCTCGCCGGAGTAAACGGTCGTCCCGGCCACCGTTTCGTGGAAGAACCAGAGGCCCTTCCGGTCGTAGTAGGCGTTCAGGTCGACGCCGTGGTCCAGCGTGACCTTCAGCGTCCCCCCCGGCTGCCAGGGCGTCCCGGCGGGGACTCGCGCGCCCCAGTAATCGGCGCCGCGCCGGAGCGCGACGGCCGCGCTCCAGTACCGGAAGTCGGTTGTTCCCTTCGGCCAGGTTTTCGGCGCGGAAGCTTTCCCCGCGAGGGCGAGCGGGTAGGGCGACTCGCCGAGGCCGGGGACGGGGGCCGAGATGGGCTCGACCGGAGTTGTGGAGACGGGGTCATCCTCCCATGCGAGAACAGACGATCCGTCGCCTGTCGGTGCGGCGCCCTTGCGGGTCTTCTTCTTCGCGGAGATTCTGGTCGCCATGTGACACCTCAGCGGGGCGGGTAGAGCTTGAGCGTCCGTTCGTCGAAGAGGGGTTCGTCCTGACCAACGCGGACGAAGAGGACTTTGAGCGCGCCGCTCGCGGGCTGCGCTTCGAAGTACTGGATGCCGTCGGGAGCGTCGCCGAAGTCGCCGCAGGGGGGCTCGGGGACCTCGTTGGGATCGGCCTTCCTGTCCAGCTCCTTCTGGAACGCCCTGTCCGGGACGAAGGTGTAGCGTTTCACGCCCTTGGGCGGCTTGCCGTCGCGATACGGGACGAGGACGCAGCGGGCGGCGAGTGACTTCTCCGTCCGCTCGTCGAAGAGGCGCCGGATGCCGGCCTCGGAAGTCTCGCCCGGTTTCAGGTCGAGAACGTCGATCAGCGGGTCGGTCTTCGGTGCGCTGTCGGACCAGCGGATGACGAGCGAGCTCTTCTCGATGAAGAGGTCGATCTTCCGGAACCCGAAGTCACACCGCTGGACCCACGCCGCAAAGCCGAGGGAGGGGCTTTCCGCCTTCTCCCACGCACACCCCTTCACCGGCGGCCGCGAGGGGAGGCCCGGGTTCTTCGCGAGAGCGGGAAGCGCGGTGAGGGCGGCTGCGGCCAGGAGAACGTGGCGGGCGAAGAGACTCATGAAGTGGAATGATGCCGCACCGGGGTGAAACCCGGCGTCCCGGTCCTTCGTTTCATCCGAAGAATCCGGACTTCTCCGGAAGGAGGCTCTCATGCCCAGACGCGTCCCTCTCGCGCTCGCTCTCCCGCTTTTCTTCGCCTTCTCGGCCTTCGGCCAGCCGGCGGCGCCCGCCGTGCCCGGGAAGCTGGAGAAGGACTCGCCACGCTCCACACCCGCCGGCGCGACGTTCACGGTGCCGGTCGGATGGACGATGACGACGAAAGGATCGATGGTGATTCTCAACCCGCCGGAGCCCGACTCGCACGTCGCGATCGTCGACGTGAAGGCGAAGGACGCCGACGCCGCGATCGCCGCCGGGTGGGCGGCGTATCAGCCCGGCTTCAAGCGGCCGCTGAAGATCGCGTTGCCGCAGACCGCCCGCGACGGCTGGGAGGAGCGGAAGGCCTTCCAGTACGAGACGTCGCCGAACGAGCGGGCCGTCGTCACGGCCATGGCGTGGCGCGCGGGAGACGCCTGGACGGTCGTGATCATCGACGGGACCGAGCCGACGTTCGAGAAGCGGGGCGCGCCGCTCTCGCTCGCCATCCAGAGCCTCCGGCCGAAGGGGTACAGCCGCGAGTCGTTCGCCGGGAAGAAGGCGCACGCGCTGGACGAGAAGCGGATCGCGATCCTGAAGGACTTCGTGGCGGCCGGGATGAAGATGTTCGACGTGCCGGGCGTGGGGCTTGCCTTCCTCGACGGCGGGAAGACCGTCTGGGCGGGCGGCCTCGGCGTCAAGGAGCTGGGAAAGCCCGATCCGGTCGATGCCGACACGCTCTTCATCGCGGCGTCGAACACGAAGGCGCTCACGACGCTTCTCCTCGCCGAGCTGGTGGACGAAGGGAAACTGCGCTGGGGCGAGCCGGTGACGGAAGCCTTCCCCACCTTCCGGCTGGGGAACGACGCCACGACGAAACAGGTACTCGTGAAGCACCTCGTCTGCGCCTGCACGGGGATGCCCCGGCAGGACATGGAGTGGCTCTTCGAGTACAGGAACGAGACCCCGGCTTCGGCTATCAAGCTCCTCGGCACGATGCAGCCGACGAGCCGCTTCGGCGAGCTCTTCCAGTACAGCAATCTGATGGCGGCCGCGGCCGGGTTCATCGGCGGCTCGAGGGCGGTGCCCGGGAAGGAGCTGGGGGCCGCGTACGACGAGGCGATGCGGACGAAGGTCTTCGCGCCTCTCGGGATGACGACGACGACGTTCGATTTCGCACAGGCGCTCAAGGGGGACGTCGCCCAGCCGCACGGCGAGGACGTGGACGGAAAGGTGACCCGGGCGCGGATGGACCTGAACTACTCCGTCGTCCCGGTGCGTCCGGCAGGGGGCGCCTGGACGAGTGCGCGCGAGCTTTCGAAGTACGTCGAGATGGAGCTGGCCAGGGGAATTCTGCCGAACGGAAAGCGGCTCGTCTCGGAGAAGAACCTCCTTGCGCGGTACACGCCGAACGTCATCGTCGGCGAGGACGTGACGTACGGGATGGCCCTGATGGTTGACACGAAGTACCGCGTCCCCGTGGTCCACCACGGCGGAGATCTCGCCGGGTATCACAGCGACATGATCTGGCTGCCGGAGCAGGGCGTGGGGGCCGTCATCCTCACGAACGCCGACCCGGGTGTTTACCTGCGCGGGCCGCTCCTCCGGCGTTTGCTCGAGGTTCTGTTCGACGGAAAGCCCGAGGCCGAGCAATTGTTGAAGGTCGCCGCCGCGCAGCGGAAGGCCGCGATCGCCAAGGCGCGCGAGCGGCTCGACGTCCCCGCCGACCCGGCCGCCGTCGCGAAGCTGGCCCCGCGCTACGTCAGCACGGCGCTCGGGAATGTGACCGTCTCGAAGGAGGGAACTTCGACCGTCTTCGACGTCGGCGAGTGGAAGAGTACCGTGGCCTCACGGAAGAACGACGATGGGACGATCTCCTTCATCACGATCGACCCGACGCTCGACGGGTTCGAGTTCGTCGTCGCGGACAAGGACGGCAGGCGCCGGCTGATCACGCGCGACGCCCAGCACGAGTATGTCTTCGAGGAGGCTGCGAAGACGCCGAAGCCCTGACCGCCGCGTCAGTTGACCGGCAGGTCGTCGTCGAACGGCGAACCGGGGCCCGGGGGCGATGGAATCACTGCCTCTTCCGCGGCCAGTCGCTCGGCCTCGGCCGCCCGGTCGCGGCGCCGCTTGACGGCCGCGACGAGGGCGAGAAAAGTGATGCCTAGCCAGAGGACCGCGGTGCTCGTCAGGATCGGAATCCAGCGCTTGAGGACGCTCTGCCTGGCCCAGAAGGCCTCGCCGACGTCGATCAGCGTCGTCCCCGTCGTCCGGCGAAGAGCCTCCTCGAATGAAAGTCCCTGCGCGACGCGCGAGAGGAGCGCCGCCGGCAGGCCCGTGCCGTACCGGTCGAGCAGGTCCTGGACGAGCGCGCCCGAGAGGGCGTATGCCCGCTCGACCTGCCAGCGGTTCCCCGCGAAGAGGTCGTCCAGCCGGTAGAGCGGGACCTTCTCGTCCGAGAAGAGTGCGAGCGCCAGCTCCGTTTCGTCGCGAAAGCGCCACGAGCGGCTCGCCAGCACCGCGACCCCTTCGTTGAACCAGCGCGGGATCCGCCGGCCGGCGCTCGCGCGCGAGATGAGGACGTGGGCGACCTCGTGGGCGAGAACCTCCTCCAGCCCGCCGTCGGGGTACGTCGGGGTGCGCTCCGGAAGGAGGACGACCGTGTTCGAGACGCCGTCCGTGTACCCGGAGACCCACGGCGGGACGCTCTTCGCAAGGGGCGACGACTCCGGGGCGAGCAGGACACGGATGGGCGGACCCGGCCCGGAGACACCGACGAGGTCCATCACGCCCGCCATCCAGGGGTATGACGCCTCGGCCAGCCGGCTCGCAGAGGCGGGAAGGCCGGGCAGCCTCTCCACGAGAAGCGGCACGGGCTCCGCCGCCGCTGCGTTCAGCCAGAGAAGAGGGACGACGAAGAGCGACCGCCAGATCACCAGGAGGGATTCTGGACGAGCGACACTGGAACGGGGTTCGCGCGCGAGGGCTCTTACCGCGCCGCGTTCATGTTCGGCGGCGAGATCGGCGCCACGTTTTCCTGCCACTCGACCGTGATCGTCCCTCCAAACCGCCCGTCGGTGTACTTCCTCTGGAGGAGCGTGAAATCAGCGTCGAAGGAGACCAGGAGCGCCGGGAGGTAGAGGAAGAACGCGTTGTCGTCGAGCGGTGACGGGAACATCTCCTCACTTTCCATGAGGCCGAAAGCCGGCACGGCGGGGTTGCTTCCCGTACAGTCCTTTCCTCCGCTGATCGTCAACGTGTACGGAAAGACCGTCGCCCCGAAGGCGAGGCCGATGGCGCCCTGGCGCGAGTTCGTGTCCACCCTCGCGGAGGACGCGAGGACGAGTGCGAGCGGGGCCCCTCCCCCGGACGCCGCCGCCGGGAACGTGCCCGAGCCTGAGAGGGTGATGGTGCAGGATCCGTCGGGCCCGGATCCCGAGCCCGTCACGGAGAGGGAGGAGTCCTTCGTCGGGATCAGGCCCCGGACCGGGAAGTAGGGCGACGCACCGGGTTTCTCCCGGTAGCTGCCGACGTCCACACGGTATCGCAGGTTCCCGTTCCCCTCGAACTTGAGTCCCGGATGGTCGAAGGCGTTCGACCAGAGGTAGTGGAGCGGGATCTTCCATTCCGTGAGCTGGCGCGCGTTGCTCTTGCGCTCGGCGCCCATCTCTCCCGGCACGATTGCGACGACGTCGCCGTTCGACCCGGCTCCCGTCAGGGGAAGCGTGCAGGTGATCTCCGCGGCACCCCACTGGCAGCCCCCGAGCTCCGTTCCCCCGACGGTCACCTTTCCGGGCTTGCTCCCGAAATACCCCTCGAGCTTCACTTTGCCGCCGTACTCGTCCACGAGCACTTCCTTGATGCTCGGGTCGAGGAGGATCGAGGATGGTCCTCCGGGCCGGCCGAGCGCGATGAGATCGGCACCCGTGACGGCGTCGTGCGTGAGCCCCTTCCCGACCATGTCCTGGTAGACGAGGTCCCACGGAAACGGGCGCTGGTCGGGATTCTCCTTCTGGTACTTGTTGGCGCCGACGAGACGGTCCACGAAGTACCGGACGGTCTTGAAGCAGGTGTTGGAGTTCGAGACCCAGCTCCAGCCGAAATAGGCGCCGGCCCCCGATGCCCAGCAGGCGTCGATGAACTGCTGCGGGCCATCGGGGTTGGCCGTGTAGGCGCTGAAGCACGCATTCAGGAAAACGATGCTGTTCGGCGACAGCTGCCAGTAGGTCTTCACGAAGTCGGCCGTGATCCCGTACCGGGTGTCGGAGACGGCCGTCGAGACGCCGGTGGCCGGGTCGGGCGCGAAGTCCCCGTTCGGCGCCGTGAAGTAGGTGACGCGCCCCGCGGCCACGTCCGCCGCGATATCGGGTTGCTGCTCGGAGGCCGGCGTCACGAGCGTCGAAGACTGGAGCGAGAAGACGCGCGGATGGGTCGAGACCTGGTCCTGAAGCTGCGGTGCCCGTCCCCCGTGCGTGTTGAAGTAGAGGAAGCCGTCCCCTCTGACATTCCGGAGCGTGGCCAGCGAGGCCTCGCCGTCCCGCCCGCCGCGGATCGCGTAGCCGCCCGGGTTCTCCAGCCACGCCGCGATGTCGCTCACGGGCGGGCCGCTCAGCTTGTCGCTCGTGAAGGACTGCAGGAGCCGCGCCCAACCCGAGGTGGGGATCTCCGTGCCCGACGCTGCGAACGCCAACTTTCCGATGGGCTGCAGCCGGGCCAGGGTGGCGGGCGCGTCGGGGGCCCGGTTGTTCGTGACGATGTGAAGCGCGCCGTTCCGGAGGATGCCGGCGGCCGTCAGGGAGGACTCGTCCACTCCCGACGCGACGTAGGCCGGCAGGGTCGCCATGTAGGCCGCCACGCCGCGCACCCAGTCGAGAGGCGAAACGCCCTGCGCGCTCAGGCTCCGGCACCGCGCCTCCACCGACTGGACGGCCAGAAGCGCCGACGTCGGCGGCGGCTGGTCACACGTCGCCCACATCGAGGTCGTGTCCAACCCGCCCCCGGTGTCGGACGCCGGTTTCACCCTGACGACGCTCTGGTTCGAGCAGACGTTCGCGAAGGTCACGTGGTACTCGAGGTCCGTCAGGCCGCCGTAGAAGAGAAGGAGCGGCCGCTGGGATCCGAAGTCAAGGACCTTCACGAAGACTTCGGGATTCGCCGGATCGGTGAACGAGAGGAAACCGAAGTTGTCGTTGATGGGCGTGGCGATGCTGACGCCCGTCGACCCGTCGTACTGGTTCCTCCAGGTGAGGCCCACCGAGACCCGCCCGTTCGACAGGGAGAGGTTCGGGAACGCGGCCGGGGGGCGAACGATGCTCATCGGCGCATCGCCGGGCGCGGCCGCCGGGCCGACCGGACACCCCGCCATCATCGAGGTCGTGTCGACTCCGCCGTCGAGTGTGCCCGCCGCCTTCGTTTTGATCACATCCTGGCCCGTGCACCGGTTGTGGAACGTGAGCCGGTACTCGAGGTCCGTCAGGCCTCCGTAGAAGAGCAGAAGAGGCCGCTCAGGCCCGAAGTCCAGGACTTTCACGAAGACCTCGGGGTTCGCGGGATCGGTGAAGGCGAAGAAGCCGAAGACGTCCGAGACCGGGATCGAGATCCCCGTTCCCGTCGAGCCGTCATACTGGTTGCGCCACGCCACCGACACCTCGACGCGACGCTGCGAGAGGAGAAGCGTCGTGGCCGCCGGTGCCGCCGGAGCCGCGAAAGCCGAGCCCAACACGAACACCACGGCCGCGACGAGACCTGCCTTCGAGAACGCCGGATTCGATTTCCGTGCCTTCATGTCTGAACCTCGTGGTGACCGCCCACGGTTCGGCCCGCCGAAGCGCGTCACGGAGACAGCTCGATCACCAGGACACGCATTCGGTGGGACCCCCGCGGGTGAGCGTAGCGCGGATTCGTCGCCTCCGGGTTCCGCCGAAGACGAGAAATGGGAAAAGACGTGCGGCCCGTCACATCCGGCATTCCTGACGCGCCGGGAGGAGCGGCAGGGAACGGGCCGCCAGGCCCGGGCGACTCACCGTGGAGTAGGATTTCTTCTCAATTCGACCTCGATCCGGGACGGCGAAGGGGGGGCCATGCGTCGACTCGCGGGTCATTCCGTTCTGGGAGTGCTGATCCTTCTCACGCTGACGTCCTGCGGCAAGGGCTTCGACATCGCTCCGGAGAGCGCCGCCTTCCGGTCGGACCGGACGCCGCTCATCTCGCGCGGCGGCCTCGACCGGCAGAGCGTCGAAGGAGGTAACGTCCAGCGAATCCGGGCTGCGGCGGCTCTCAGCTGCACGGACTTCGGCATCCCTGTGAACGCCGTCGTCGCGACATATGGCGTGGCGGCTGCCGCCTTCACGAGCGGCGACGACACGACGGCCGACTCGGCCTGGTATCTCGTCGGGACGACACCCCTGAACACAGCCGGGAAGATCGTGAACACGCTCCTCTGCACCCCCGACATGATCCTGGTCGGCTCGGACCGGGGGCTCGAGTGGGTGTCGAAGAAGGATCTGACGTCCGGCACGTTCACGTCGACACTCTTCAACGGGAACGGCGTCTCGGCGATCTGGCCGCTGGACGCGACGCACGTCCTCGCGGGGATCCAGGGGGCGGGGGGGACGATCGTGAGCGGCGCCGTCACGTGCGATCTCGCGGCCCTGACCTGTTCGCAGCCCGGAGCGGGATTCACGGGCTTCAGCACCTACGACCAGATGGCGGTCTTCTACCGGTTCCCGGGCGGGACGATCCTCGCCGGAACGCTCTACTCGGGGATCTACCGGAGCACGGACGGGGGACACACCTGGACCGCCGCCGACGCGGGGCTTGCGCTCACGTTCGGCGTCTCGTCGTTCGTCGGAAGCGGCAACGCCGTCTTCGTGGCGCTCGGCGGGGGCATCTACGAGAGCACGGACGACGGCCAGAACTGGACGAAGACGTCGAACGGCCTCGGCACGGGTCTCGTCTTTCCGACCGGACTCGCGGGCGACGGCACCACGATGTTCACGTCGCTCAACTCGACGAGTGACGACGTGCCGGCGACGATCTGGAAGACGACGAACGGCGGCGCGAGCTGGCAGCAGGTCGGGACCGGCCTGACGGCCATCACCGTGCACGACCTCGCCGCGACGCCCGTCGCGCTCTGGGCCGCCACGAACGCCGGCGTCTTCCGGAGCACCGACGGCGGGGCCACCTGGACGCCGTTCAACAAGGGGCTCGAGAACACGTACACGTACCGCGTCGTGGCCTCGGACGGGATGCTCTTCGCCGGGACATACGCGAATTCGAACGGCGTCTTCCGAAGCGCGGACGGCGGGCGGTCGTGGCAGAGCGCGAATGCCTTGATGAACAACAGGAAGATCCGGGCTCTCGTCGTCGCCGGCTCCAGCGTCGTGGCCTCGGGGGAATCCGGCGTCTGGAGGAGCACCGACGACGGCGCGACGTTCGCCGCCTCGCGCAGCGGTCTTCCGGCGAATGCGAGCCCCTACGTGATGGCCGTGAGCGGCGGAACGATCTACGCGGGTCTCTTCCCGAACGGCTTCGCGAAATCGGCCGATGGCGGTGCGACGTGGGTGATGGGCAACCCACCGGCCCCGAGCGCCTTCATTTCGGCGATCGCCGCGAACGGCGGCAGCGTGGCCGCTGCCTCCGGCAGCATCGTCTATCGGAGCACGGACGGTGGTGTGACGTGGACTCCGGGGTCCGTCCTCGTCCCGACCGACAAAAGCTACCTCGTCTACACGCTCTCCTTCTCGGGGAGCACGCTCTTCGCCGGCCTTCAGGGCTACGGCTTCGTCGAGACGCATGGCCTTCTCAGGAGCACCGACCTCGGGGCGACCTGGGCGCGTGCGCAGAACGGGATCCCGACGAACGTCGACGTCTACGACATCCAGGCGTCCGGCGCGCAGCTCATCGCCGGGACGGGGCGCGGCCTCTACGTCTCGACGGACGGCGGCGCCACGTGGACGAGCCTCTACGCGGATCTCGCCTCCACGTCGGTCCTCTCGGTCGCCGCCGTCGGCGGGAACCTCCACGCCGGCACCTACGGGCGCGGCGTCTTCTCGATCGCGACTCCCGCCGCGGCGCGCCGGATGCTGCCGGTCGTCGCGGACGTGGAGACGGGGAGCGCGCACTTCACCACGGACGCGGCGTTCGTGAACACGGGGACGACGACGGCCGATCTTTCGATCCAGTACACGGCTTCGCTCGGCTCGGGCTCGGGGACCGTGGCGGAGACGCTCGTCCCCGGGCAGCAGCTCCTCGTCCCCGACGTGATGGCTTATCTCCGAACGAAGGGCCTCCCGATCCCGGAGGGAGGATTGCAGCTCGGAACGCTCGTCGCGACGTTCACGAACCTCTCCGACCCGCAGGCGGCGGGCCTCGTCGCACGGACGACGAGCCCGACGGCGCCTCCGCAGCCGGCCGGCTCGGCGGGTCTCGCGTACCCGTCGGTCGACCCGGCGCTCGGTTCGATGGGAAAGCTGCGCGTCTACGGCCTAAGGCAGAACGCGCACGACCGGTCGAACGTGGCGATCTACAACACGAGCGACGTGCCCGTGACGCTGGCGGTGGCTGTCTTCGCAGGTGACGGGAGCGGTGCGAGCGGCGTTCTCGACGCCGCCGTCACGCTTCCGTCGTGGGGGTGGAAGCAGTACACGAAGGCGCTCCAGGGATTCGGCTTCGAGACCGGGTGGGCGGAGATCCAGCGGGTCTCGACGAGCGGTTCGTTCGGAACCTACGGCGTCATCAACGACTTCGACACGAACGACGGCTCGTACGTCTCCGCGACCCTTCCCGAGCTTCCCGCCCTGTTCCTCGACATCCCCGTGATCGCCGAGACGTCGGCGTTCGCGAGCGAACTGGCCCTGACGAACGCCTCGGCAAGCGCCGCGACGTTCGCGCTCACGTTCACGGAGTCGCTCGCGAGCGGGGCGGCGCTGTCGTCCGGGCGGACCCCGCTCATCCCGGCCTCTCCCGTCTACGTGACGATTCCGGCGAGAACAGTCGAAATCCACGGACAGGCAGTCGATTGGCTCCGAACGCTCGGTGTGAGCCTGCCGCCCCGGGGAACGGCCGACCTGGCCGGCTCTCTCCACATCGAAGTCTCGGGCGCCTCCCTGACGGAGACGAGCGCCGGTGCACGGACGTCGACGCCGTCGCCGGCCGGAGGGGAGTTCGGTCAGTACATGCCCGCGCGGCTTCCGGCCACGCAGGGGTTCAGAGACGGCTGGGTCTTCGGCATGGTCTCCGACGCGATGACCCGCACCAACTTCGCCGTCATGAACTGCGCGGCGACGAGCGCGGGGGGTTCGGTCACGATCCGAGCGTCGTTCTTCGACGGGAACTCGCCCGGATCCTTGCCCGCCGGCACGATGGACTTCACTCTCAGCCCCGGCGAGTGGAAACAGGTGAACGATCCAATGTCGGAGTTCGGCATCAAGAATGGCTACGGTTACGTGGAGGTGATCTCCGGCTCGGCTCTGATCGACGCGTTCGGCTCCACGAACGACGGCCGGAAGCCCGGAGACCGGACGGGCGACGGCAGCTACCTGCCGATGGTGACGCGCTACTCGTTCTGAGACCGGATGCGGCGCCCCCTCACCAGGGGTTCGCGACGTGGCAGAAGGCGCCGTTCTTCTCGATGTAGTCCTGGTGGTACTCCTCGGCCGGGTAGAACGTCTTGGCCGGCTCGACGATCGTGACGATCTTCCTCGGGTAGCGCTTCGACTCCGTCTGCTCGCGGATGAAGGCCTCGGCCTCGCGCTGCTGCGCCTCGCTGGCCGTCCAGATGCCCGACCGGTACTGCGAGCCGATGTCGGGACCCTGCCCGCCCGCCTGCGTCGGGTCGTGCATCTTGAAGAAGGCTTCGAGAAGCCGCCGGTACGTGATCCGGCTCGGGTCGAAGACGACCTTCACCGTCTCGGCGTGGCCGGTCGCGTCGGAGCAGACCTGCCTGTACGTGGGATTCGGCATGCTCCCCTGCATGTAGCCGGAGACCGCATCGAGGACGCCCGGGCCCTTCTTGAAGTAGTGCTGGACGCCCCAGAAGCAGCCGCCGGCGAAGTAGGCGACCTCGGTCTTCACGGGCGCACTCTCGGGGGGAACGGGGTGCCCCTTCTCGAAGAACTTCAGGGCCGCGGAGTTCAGACAGTAGCGCTGCCCCGTGGGGCGCGGCCCGTCGTCGAAGACGTGCCCGAGGTGGGCGCCGCAGCGGGCGCAGAGGATCTCGGTTCGGGCCATGCCAAAGGAGACGTCGCGCTTCTCGACGACGTGGGCGGGGTCGAAGGGACGGTAGAAGCTGGGCCAGCCGGTGCCCGAGTCGAACTTGTGCGAGCTCGCGAAGAGCGGCAGGCCGCAGACGATGCAAACGTAGGTCCCGTCCTTGTGGTTGTCGAGAAGGTTGCCGCAGAACGCCGGCTCGGTGCCGGCCTTCTGCGTGACCCGGTATTCCTCGGGGGTGAGCTTCGCGGCCAGTTCCCTGACCCGTTCGGGAGGAAGGGGGGTGATGTCGTAGCCGGAGGCGGAGTAGATCGGGCCCATGGTCTTCCCTTTCGCGCTTTTCGCGGGGTTCTCCTTCGACTCCGCTCGGGAGCAGGCGGCAAGGGCGACGGCGAGGAGGAGAAGGAGGGTTTGTCTCACGCTTCTGATATGCCTCTTACGCCGCGTCCGTTACCGGCGGATGCATCAGGAGGAGAGCCGTGCCGCCATCCGCGCGGCTTCCCGCCGGTCCCACGCGAGGCCTGCCGCGAGGCCGGCCAGCGCGAGGACGACGACCGCACCGGAGTGCCAGACGAGAACGTGTCTCAGGTCGGTGATTCCGCAGTGGAGGCGGAAGATCCCTTCGGCCATCACGCCGCAGCCGGCTCCCCCGAGGAGAGCCGGGAGCGTCGTCCGGAGCGGACTCGTGCGGGCGACGAGGGCCGCGACGAGGACGAGCGCCGAAATTCCGAACAGGACGGTCATGGAGAAGCAGGCGGGACCGTGAACGAGCCACGGGTCGGGAACCTGAATTCCCGGGCTCGCCCGGCGGGCGAGAACCGCCTCCGCGGCAAGCGCCGTGACGGCCGCGACGGCGGCAAGCGCCGAGAGCGCCGTTGCCGCGCCGCGCCCCGGCACGGCCGCCGCCAGAGCAAGCGAGACGAGAACGAGGCCGAGTGCGACCTGGGCGAGGGCCGGTCCCCACGTCAGGAGAGGGCCGAGACGCGCGGCGTCGCCCCGAAGGCCGAGGAGAGCGAGAACGAGAAAGAGGGCGCAGACGGCCCAGACGGCTGCAAGGAGGGCGCGCACGAGAGGCGGCGCCAGAGGCGAGACCGGCTTCGGGTCGGCCGCGAGGGCACGGCGAAGGGCCTCGGGGAGGGGGCTCGGGCCGGCCACGATCAGACCCTCTCTCCGGCGAGGAGCTTGCGGAGCTCGACCATGCCGCGGTGGGCGCGGAGCTTCGCCGCGAGCGCCGTCGTCCCCTGCACCGCGCCCACCTCGCGGAAGGAGAGCCCCTCGACGTGGTGCAGAACGAGCGCCTCGCGCTGCGCGCCGGGGAGGGAAGCGAGGGCGCGGCGGATCATGTCGCGTGTGCCGAGCCCTTCGACCTCGGCGGGGATCGGGACCTCGGGCATCTCCTTGCCGGCCGGGCCTTCGTGGCGTGCGCGGCGCCCGGCCCCGCGCATCCACATCAGGAAGACGTTGTGGGCGATCGCGTAGATCCAGGCCTTCGCGGAGCGGGAGGGGTCGTACGTCTGCCGCGCCCGATGGACGTGGAAGAACGTCTCCTGCAGGAGATCGTCGGCCCGGGAGGCGTCACGCGTCAGCGCGTGCAGATAGCCGCGGATCGGTCCCGAGAGCTGCGAATAAAGCATTTCGAAGGCCATGGCATCACCGGCCTGGTAGGCGGCCATCAGCTCGCTGAGCGTCGA
>JBBIPB010000043.1:0-18385 GCA_037443065.1 Acidobacteriota bacterium
CGGCCAGGCGACCGACTACGACAAGCTCGTCATCGAGGTCTGGACGAACGGCACGGTTTCTCCGCGGGACGCGATGGGGCTGGCGGCCGTCCTCATTCGCGACCACCTCGCCATCTTCGTGAACGTGGAGACGGACGACGCGAAGCCGGCGGCCGGGCCCGAGATACCCCAGAGCGAGCTGGACGCTCTTCTCGACACGAACGTCGAGGAGTTGGAGCTTTCCGTGCGCAGCGCGAACTGCCTGAAGAACGCCGGCATCCGGACGCTTCGCGAACTCGTCCAGAAGACCGAGAAGGACATGCTCGAGACGAAAAACTTCGGGCGGAAGAGCCTGAACGAGATCAAGGAGATCCTGCGCGACAAGGGGCTCGCCTTCGGCATGAAGCTCGAGACCCCCAGCGGCGCGGGGCGGTGAGGGGACGGCCATGCAGCACAACCGCGCGGGCCGGAAGCTGGGCCGGACGACGTCGCACCGGCGGGCGCTCTTCCGCAACCAGCTGGCGTCCCTCCTCACGCACGAACGGATCTCGACGACCCTTCCGAAGGCGAAGGAACTCCGCCCGCTGGCGGAGAAGCTGATCACCCTCGGGAAGCGGGGCGGTCTCCACGCGCGGCGCCTCGCCCTGAAGAGCGTCCCGGACGCGGACGTCATCCGAAAGCTCTTCGAGCAGCTCGCGCCGCGGTTCAAGGACCGGGTCGGCGGGTACACCCACATCCTGAAGCTGGGGCGCAGGCCCGGCGACGGCGCCGAGATGGCGATCATCGAGTTCGTCGACTACGACTTCGCCCAGCGCCAGGCCGAGAAGAAGGTCGCCGCGAAGGCCGCAGCCGAGAAGAAAGAGTCGTTCCTCGAGAAGGCCAAGAAGCTCGTGGCGGGGAAGGGTGGCGAAGAGAAGGCCGGGAAGGCCGACAAGGCCGAGGCGCCCTCAGCGGAAGGCGAAGAGAAGGCCGAGAAGAGGCCCCAGGTCGAAAAGCCGCACGGGGTCAAGGGGCCGCGCGCCCCGAAGGGCTCCGGCAAGAAGGGGGGCGGCATTCACGGCGGGACCCCCCGGAAGGTCGGAAACTAGCCGGACGACGTCGCCAGCGGAGGATCACGAGGGCGCCGCGCATGCGGCGCCCTTCTTCTTTCGACGCCCGCCCTACAATCGCGCGTGCCCTTGACCGGCGGTTCCATGCGAATGCAGCGGCTCGTGCCCCCTCTCGTCTTCGTTCTGGTCCTCGCCCTCCGGTCGCTCTACCTCGCGGCCCTCGAAGCCTCTCCTCTCTCGGACTGGCACCTCTGGATGGAGACCGACGAGTGGGGGTACGTCGACTGGTCGGCGCACCTGGCGAAGGGAAACTGGCTCGACGTTCCGGCGTGGCGGTCCTATTTTTCCTGGCAGGAGCCTTACGGACCGCCGGAGGCGTGGGAGCGCCTCTATCAGAAGAACGCCTACTTCGCGGGGCCCCTCTATCCGTACGGCCTCGCGCTCCTCCGCGTGGCCGGCCTCCCGGTCTTCCCGACCGTCCGGATTCTCCAGCTTCTGCTCGCCTGCCTCGCCGCGGCCGCCATTGCGGCGGCGGCGCAGGCCGCCGCCCGGGGGTTTCTCTTGGAAGGAAGAGAAAGAAATCCGGGAGCTGAGGAGGCCGGATCGTCGTCCTTGGGGCCGGCGCTCGCCGGGCTCGTCGCGGGGGCTTCCTATGGCCTCTACGGTCCGCTCGTCTTTCAGGACGGCTTCGCCTACCGGGACGGCCCGGTCGCGCACGTTTCGGCGCTCCTCGTCGCGTGGCCGCTGATTGCCGCATCGCGGCAGAAGGCGTCGACTGGCGGCGGGGCGTTCACGCTCGGCCTTCTCGGCGGCCTCGCGACTCTGCTGAAGCAGACGCTGCTTCCCCTCGCGCTCGTCTCTCTCTTCTTTCTTTCGAAGAAATCCCCGGCCGGCGCTTTCCGCCGCAGGGCGCTTGCCCTCTCGCTCCTCGGCCTCACGATCCCGCTCGTGGTCCTCGCTGCGCGGAACGTGTCCGTGGACGTCCCGCCCTTGACGTTCGACACGCGTCAGGCGATCGGCCTCGCCTGGGGGAACGGCCAGGGTGCGGATGCCTCGACGGCGCCGCCCCCTTCGATGAAAGAAATTCTCGAGAAGGCCGGAGGTTCGACGGGAAAGACCGCGCGGCTCGTCCTCGAGGGATACGCCGACGCCCCGTGGCAGCTCCCCCTCCTCTGGGCGAAGAAAGCCGCCACCTTCTTCCTCGCCTACGAGGTCCCCGACAACTCCAACTACTACTTCTTCCGGGACCGGCTGTCGGAGCTTCGATTTCTGCCCGTCTTCCCCTGCATCGTGGGACTCGGGATCGTCGGACTCTGCGCCGCGCTCTCGCGCGGCGTGCTGCGAAAGGAAGAGGGCTGGCTTGTGGCGATCGCGGTCGCGACCCCGCTCGCCGCCTGTCTGCTGGTCCAGACGACGGCACGTTACAGGATCGGCGTCGTGCCGCCGCTCGCCCTCGGGGCCGGACTGCTCGTTTTTCTTTCCTTCGAAGAATGGCGCGCGCGGCAGCGCGCGCGGGTTCTCTTTCGGTTTCTAGCCGTACTGGCCGTCAGCGCCCTTTCAGCGTTCCTCCCGTCTCCGATCCCCACGCCCGGCCACCGCTGGGCCGACGCGATCGTGGCCGCGACGCTTTCGGAGGCGCGATCCGGGCCCGAGGCCGGGGCGACCGAGATCCGGCGTTACCTCGAGGAGGGGAAGGACGATCCGATGCGGGCCGCGGGCGAGCGGTCGGCCTATGCCTGGCTTCTCGGGGAGCGCTCCTTCACGCGCGTCGCGCCCGAGGGGATCGCTCCGCCCTCTCGCCGGTACGTGGCTGTCGAGCGCTGAGCCGCGCGGCGATTCCCGTCAGTGGCGCGGGCCGCCGGGTCCGTGACCGCCGCCGCCGTGGCGGGGCCCGCGGAAGCCGCCGCCCCCTCCCGGCCGGGGGCCGCGGTCGCGGTCGAAGCGGCGGGGCGGCCGGTCGTCGCCTTCGCCGGGGCCGCCGGCCGCGACCGCGACGAGGCCGAGACGCTCGACCTCGGCGGCGCTCTCCTCCGGCGTCAGAGCCTGCCGCCGCGAGAGCTTCACCTTTCCGTTCACGGGGTCGATCGCGATGATCCTGACCTTGACCTTGTCGCCCATCTTGACGACGTCCGTCGTCTCGCGCACGCGCCCGGGGGCGAGCTCGGAGATGTGGACGAGGCCGTCGAGACCGGGGAGGATCTCGACGAAGCAGCCGTACGGCTCGATCCGCTTCACCGTGCCGAGGTACTCGGTTCCGATCTCGGGCACGGTCGTGAGGGCCCGGATCGCGTCGAGGCACTTCTCGGCAGTCACGAGGTCGTTAGAGGCGACCGTCACGGTGCCGTCGTCCTGGACGTCGATCTTGCAGGAGAAGTCCTTCTGCAGGGCCCGGATCGTCTTGCCTCCCGAGCCGATGATGTCCCGGATCTTGTCCTCGGGGACGGTGATCGTCAGGAGGCGCGGCGCGTAGGCGGAGAGCTCCGGCCGCGAGGCGAGGAGGATGCTTTCCATCCTGTCGAGGATGAACAGACGGCCACGTCGGGCCTGCTCGAGCGCCTGCGCGAAGATCTCCTTCGTGATGCCGGAGATCTTGATGTCCATCTGGAGGGCCGTGATCCCCTTCCGGGTCCCGGCCACCTTGAAGTCCATGTCGCCGTAGTGGTCCTCCTGGCCGGCGATGTCGGTCAGGACGGCGAAGGTTTCCCCTTCCTTGACGAGGCCCATCGCGACGCCGGCGACGGCGGCCGAGACCGGGACGCCCGCGTCCATGAGAGCCATGGAAGCGCCGCAGATCGTCGCCATCGAGGAGGAGCCGTTCGATTCCAGGATGTCGGAGACGACGCGGATCGTGTAGGGGAACGACTTCTCGTCCGGGAGCACTCGCTGGAGAGAACGCCAGGCGAGGCGCCCGTGCCCGATCTCGCGCCGGCCGGGCGAGCCGAAACGCTTCACCTCGCCGACGGAGAAGGAGGGGAAGTTGTAGTGGAGCATGAAGTGGCGCTCGTAGTCGCCCTCGATCAGGTCCTCGATGAGCTGCGTGTCGTCGGAAGTGCCAAGCGTCACCGTGACGAGCGCCTGCGTCTCGCCGCGCGTGAAGAGCGCCGAGCCGTGGGTGCGGGGGAGGACTCCCGCCTCGATCGTGATGGGGCGGATCTCGTCGAATGCCCGCCCGTCAAGCCGGCGGCGGTCCCGGAGGATCGTCTCCCGGGTGAGCGACTCGACGAGCTCGGAGACGGCGCGCTTCGTCGCGGCCTTCCGCTCGGGCTCGGTCTCGGGAACGAGGCCGACCGCGTACCCCTTGACCTCTTTGATCTTCGCGTACGACTCGAGCTTCCCGCCCGTCGTCAGGGCCTCCATCATCGGGCCCTCCCACTGGCGGCGGACGTCCGCGACGAAGTCGGCCGGGAGCGGCGCGCGCGGGGTGAACGGCGCCTTGATGACGTTCTTCCTGCGGACGAGCTGCTCGAGGCCGTCGAGGATCTTCTGGATCGCCCCGTGCCCCGAGAGGATCGCGTCCAGCATGACCGTCTCGGGGACTTCCTTCGCGCCGGACTCGACCATGACGACGGCGTCACGCGAGCCGACGACGACGAGGTCGAGGTCGGACGCCTCGCGCTCCTTCACGGTCGGATTGAAGACGAACGCGCCGCCAATCCGCGCGACGCGTACGGCGCCGAGGAGGTGGTGGAACGGGATGGCGGAAAGGGCGAGCGCCGCTGCCGCGCCGTTGATCGCGAGGACGTCGGGGTCGTTCTCCCCGTCCGCCGAGAGGACGAGGCCGACGATCTGGGTCTCGCGGTTGAACCCTTCGGGGAAGAGCGGACGGACAGGCCGGTCGATCATCCGCGCCGTCAGGATCTCCTTTTCGGTCGGGCGTCCTTCGCGCTTGAAGAACCCTCCCGGAATCCGGCCGGCGGCGTACTGGTATTCCTTGTACTCGACGGTCAGAGGGAGGAAGTCGACGTCCCTCGTATCCGTCGAGAAGCAGGCGGTGACGAGAACCCAGGAATCGCCCATCCGGACGACGGCCGCGCCGTCGGCCTGCTTGGCCAGCTTCCCGGTCTCGATCGTGAGGACACGTCCCCCCAGGTCGATGGTCACGGAGTCATGCATCTCGGTTCCTTTCCTTCGTGGCCCGTTGGACGAGCCCGGCTTGCCGCTGTCAGCCCCTGAGGGACGGAGATCGGACGGGGGCCGGGAGGAGGGTGGGGCGGAGGGCTATTTGCGAAGCCCGAGCGACTCGATCAGCACCTGGTAGCGCTCCACATCCCGCTTCTTCAGGTAGTCGAGGAGCCTGCGCCGCCGGCCGACCATCTGCAGCAGCCCCCGCCGCGAGTGGTGGTCCTTCGCGTGCGATTTGAAGTGCTCGGTCAGCTCGAGAATCCGCTTGGAGAGGAGAGCGACCTGAACCTCGGGGGAGCCGGTGTCGCCGTCGTGGCGCCGGTACGACTTGATCGTTTCCGCCTTGTTCGTCCTGGGGTGGGCCAATGTCTTCTTGTCCCTTCTCTTCTACTTTCGAACGGCGAACTCTAACCCGCCCCGCCCCGCCCGTCAAACCTGTTGAAGGTGAGACACTTGACGGCCCGGCTCATTCGGCGAGGACGATCTTCGGGCGGGCCAACGCGACGGCGCCCCGGCCGAGGGGCTCGAGAGTGGCGAGGGCGAGGAGGTCGCCTCCCGACTCCAGACGGACCCACTCGGCCCCGGCCGCGTCCGCCGGGAGCCGGACCGGAACGGCGTTCCCGTGACGGACGCGCGTCGCCTCGGCGGCCGCGAGGGCGACGACCGGGTAGGGAAGCGGGATCAGCGACATCGGGATCCAGTGAGGCTCCGCCAGCCGCTCGCCGGCCTGCCGGGATTCGAGCGAGACGAGCGTCGTGGCCAATTCCAGCCGGAACGGGCCGACCGCGGTCCGCCGGAGGGCGTGGAGGTGGGCGCCCGTGCCGATCTCCTTCCCGAGATCGTGGGCGAGCGACCGGACGTAGGTTCCGGAGGAGCAGGAGACCCGGAAGCGCGCGCGGTCGCCCTCGACGCTCAGGATCTCCAGCGCCGACACGCGGACGCTCTTCGGCGCGTGGGGAACCGCCTCGCCTCGACGCGCGAGGTCGTAGAACTTCCGACCCGCCACCTTCTTGGCCGAGTACGGAGGGGGCGCCTGCACGAGTTCTCCCACGAAGCGGGCCGCGGCCTCGCGGATCCGCTCCAGGCCGGGGGACGGGCCGGGATGCGGGTCGCCGACCGGCGTCCCCTCCCGGTCGTAGGTGTCGGTCGCGATGCCGAAGCGGATCTCTCCCTCGTATGACTTGTCGAAGCCGGTCAGGAACGACTGGAGGCGGACGGCGCGCCCGACGCAGAGGACGAGAAGGCCGGTCGCCGCGGGGTCGAGCGTTCCCGTGTGGCCGATTCGGCGGAGGTCGAGAAGACGGCGCGCCACGTCGACGACGTCGTGGGAGGTCAGCTTCTCGGGCTTGTCGACGAGAAGAAGGCCCGCGATGAGCTCGGACGACGCCGCCGTCATCCCGTCTCTCCTGCGGCCGCCACGTCAGCCACGGCTGCTGCGATCTCGGCCGCGAGAAGGGGACGGACCGTCTCGAGCGTCCCGGTGATGCGGCAGCCCGCGGCGTTCCGGTGGCCTCCTCCCCCGTGCCGGGCCGCGACGGCCCGGACGTCCACGATTCCCTTGGACCGAAGCGAGCAGCGGATCTCGCCGCTCTCCCCCTCGCAGAGGAGAGCGGCGGCGGCGACACCCGCAATCCCGCGCGCGCGGTTGACGAGGCCCTCGGTGTCCTCGTCCTTCGCGCCGCTCTCGGCGAAGAAGCGCCTCGGAAGCTCGACCGTTGCGACGCGCCCGCCGTCGTGGAGGGCGAGCGTGGAGAGGACGAGCGTCTCGAGCCGGAGGACCGCGAGCGGCTGCGCCTCGTAGAGAAACTCGTTCACCTCGGCCGGCCGGGCCCCGGCGGCCACGAGTCGGGCGCCGAGAGCGAGGGCCTTCGGCGTCGTGTTGCCGTACCGGAACGAGCCGGTATCCGAGACGAGCGAAACCCAGAGGTTCGTGGCGATCCCGGGGGTGATCGGCCAGCGGAGGAGGTCGAGGAGATCGGTGACGATCTCGCCGACGGCCGCAGCCGGGAGATCGACGAGGTTCAGTGTCCCCCAGAGCGTGTTCCCCGGGTGATGGTCGACGTTCGCGACACGCCCCTCGAGCTGGTTCGGCCAGCCGGTCCGGTCGGCGGATGGGCACTCCATCGCCAGGAGGGCGTCCCACCCGGAAGGCCAGTCGGCGGGGAGCGCCTCGGCGACGGCGACCTGTCCGATTCCCGGAAGGCCCGCGTAGGCGCCGGACCAGCCGTCGCGCATCACGACATGCGCTTGCTTGCCGTGCGCCTCGAGGGCGAGGGCGAGGCCGAGGGCCGAGCCGAGGGAGTCGCCGTCCGGGTTCCGGTGCCCCGTCAGAAGAAACCGCCGCCCGCCCGCGAGAAGCGCTGCCACTTCCTGGTAGGTGGCGTCGAGCGCCGTCGTCACGATTCGTCCCCTCCCTCGCCCGTGCCGGGGAGCTTCTGCAGGAGCTCGTTGATCCGCGCCCCCCGTTCGAGCGTGTGGTCCTCGACGAAATGGAGCTCGGGAGCGAAGCGGAGGCCGCAGTTGCGCCCCACGAGCGACCGGAGCATCCCGCGGGCGTGGTTCAGGGAGGCAACGGTGCGCGCAAAGTCCTCCGCCTTGCCGAGAACCGATACGTAGACGTTCGCGGACCGGAGGTCGGCCGCCATCTCGACGTCCGTGATCGTCGCGAATCCGATGTGGGGGTCGCGAAGCTCCTCGCGGAGAAGCCGCGCGAGCTCCGACCGGACGACGTCCGCGACCTGCCGCGGCCGGCGGCCGCCCGGCCGGTTACTCCGAGCCGTCATCGCCGCCTCCTTCCAGGGCGCCGAACCCGGCGCCCGGCTCCGCCACGTCCCCGTAGGAGAGGAACTCGTGCGGCGCGGCGGCGATCTCGGCCCCGTTCTCTTCCGCGTACGCCTCGGCGAAGGCCGCGACCCGCGACAGGAGAGGCTCGAGCGCCGCCCGGTCGGACCCGACGGCCGCCACGCCGACGACGGCGCGCTGCAGGAGGTCCTGGTGCGCGACCTCGGCCGCCGAGATCTCGAACTCGCCCCGCAGCTTCGCCTTGAGCGGGCGGAGAAAGGCCCGCTTCTCCTTCAGCCCCCGGCAACCGGGAAGGTGAAAGTCGAAAACTGCGATTGCAATCACCATGAGTCAGAAGCCCTGTCGTGTGTCGTTTGCCGATTCGCGCGGAGAGGTCTTAGGGGAACCCGGCGACCGGGTTCCCCTGACTCATGACAGCGAGGCGGCGACTTCTTCGACGACGTAGGCCTCCAGGACGTCGCCCACCTTCACGTCCTGGTAGCCCGCGACGCCGATGCCGCACTCGAAGCCCTGTTTGACCTCCGACGCGTCGTCCTTGAAGCGCCGGAGGGAGCCGATCTTCCCCTCGTAGATGACCCGGTTGTCCCGGAGGAGCCGGACCGAGGCCGAGCGCGGAATGGTGCCATCCACGACCATGCAGCCTGCGATGGTGCCGACCCGGGGCACCTTGAACGTTTCGCGGACCTCCGCGTGACCGCGGACCGCCTCCCTCCGGACGGCGTCCAGGAGCCCCGTCATCGCCTTCTTCATCTCGTCGGTCAGGTTGTAGATGACGGAGTAGAGGCGGATGTCGACGCCTTCCTTGTCCGCGAGCTCCTGAGCCTTCTTCTCCGGCTTCACGCTGAAGCCGATGATGATCGCCTCCGATGCCGACGCGAGGAGCACGTCGTTGACCGAGATGGCGCCGACTCCCGAGTGGAGGATCGTGAGCTTGACCTTCTCCGTCGAGAGTTTCCCGAGGGTCTGGACGAGCACCTCTTCCGAGCCGCCGACGTCCGCCTTCAGGACGATCGGAAGCTCCTTCGCCTCGCCCTGGGAGAGGCGCGAGAAGAGGGAGTCGAGCGACATTCGGGACGACTTCGCGAGAACCTCCTCGCGCTCCTTCTCGCGGCGGAATCCGGAGACCTGGCGCGCCTTAGATTCGTCCTCGACGACCTGAAGCGTGTCGCCGGCGTCCGGGATGTCCTCGAAGCCCATGACCTCGAGGGGCACCGCCGGGCCCGCCTCCTCGAGGCGGTGGCCCCGGTCGTCGTGCATGGCGCGGACGCGCCCGACGGCCGTGCCGGCGAAAAAGACGTCGCCGATGTGGAGAGTTCCCTGCTGGACGAGGACGGTCGCGAGCGTGCCGCGGCCGGCTTCGCGCCGCGCCTCGAGGACGACGCCGCGGGCCGGGCCCTCGGGCTGACCCTTCAGCTCGAGGAGGTCCGCCTGGAGGAGGATCATCTCGAGGAGCTGGTCGATGCCGATCCGCTTCTTGGCCGAGATCTCGCACGCGACGACCTGGCCGCCGAACTCTTCGACGATGACGCCCTTCTCGGCGAGCTCCTGCTTGACGCGGCCGGGGTTCGACTCCGGCTTGTCGATCTTGTTGATCGCGACGACGACGGGAACCTTCGCCGCGCGGGCGTGGTCGATGGCCTCGACCGTCTGCGGCATGACGCCGTCGTCTGCTGCGACAACCAGGACGACGATGTCCGTCGCCCGGGCGCCGCGGGCGCGCATCATCGTGAAGGCCTCGTGGCCCGGCGTGTCGAGGAAGATGATCGTGCGGCCCCGTGCCTCGACGCGGTAAGCGCCGATGTGCTGCGTGATGCCGCCGGCCTCGCCTTCGGCGACGCGGGTCGATCGGATCGCGTCGAGAAGCGAGGTCTTTCCGTGGTCGACGTGTCCCATGACGGTGACGACGGGGGGGCGCGGCACGCGGGCGCCGACCGGGGCGGCGAGGGCCTCGCCGGCCGGGGTCCCCTGCGTCGCCTGGCGGGCCAGCTCGAGCTCTTCCTCGAAGGAGACGATGACCGCTTCGATGCCGAACTCGCGGGCCAGTTCGAGAGCCGTCTTCGGGTCGACGGGCTGGTTGATCGTGGCGAGGATCCCGCGCGTGAGGAGGGCCTTCATCAGGTCCTTCGCCATGATCCCGATCTTCTCGGAGAGCTCCTTGACCGTGACTCCTTCCGAGAGGAAGACGGGGCCGGAGGGCGTTCCCTTCCGCGTTTCGACGACCTCCCCGCTCTCGGTCGCGACGGTCTTCTTCCCGGCGCGGCGCTGCGCCGACTTCGAGAGCGGGCGCGCCGCTGCGGAGCCGGCCGTCTCGTCGCCGGTCGGCGTCGCGATGTCTTCATAGGTGTCCTGCTGGAAGGAGCCGAGGTACTCGCGGACGTCCTCCTCCAGCGCGGCGACCTCCTTGGTGCGGGGTTTTTTCGACGTGGTCTTCTTGGCGTCGTCCTTCTTGACGGCCGCCTTCCCGAGGTCCTTCCGCCGCTTGTCTGCGGCGTCCGGGATCGCGACCGGAGGGACGGCGGGACCGGCGGGACGTCCGAAACCGGGCCGGGGGAGCATGCCGGGACGCGGCGGGAATCCGGGGCGCGTCGGGGCGCCGGGACGGAAGGGCATTCCGGGCCGGGGCGGAACCGCGGACCCGGGGCGCGGCGGGAAGCCGGGGCGCGCCACGGGAGGTCCGGCGGCACCGGCTGTGCGGATCGGCCGGAGCGTGGCCGGCGTGGGAGGCGCAATGACAGCACGGCCCAGCCCTCCGGCGCCGCGAATCGGAGGTGGACTCGGCGCACTGACGGGGAGAGCTGCTGGCCCTGCGGAGGTTTGTGTGCTCGCCGGCGTCGTCGGCTCGACGCGCGCGGCGGACGGCGGAACCGCCTGCGATGCAGCGGGTCGCGCGGGAGGTTCGATCTGGCGTTTCAGGATGCGGCCGAGGGCACCGGCGGGGGCCGGGGCTTTAGGGGGCGCGGGCGCCGGTGGCACGGAGCGGCCGGCGCCGGGGCGGAGCGTCGCTGCCGGGCGCCGCGCAGGGGTGACCGTCATCGAGGACGGCGGCTGCGCCGTCGCGCCGGCCCCGGCCTCGTTCTCGGCCTCGGCGCTCACGGTCGCGGTGACGACGCGGGGCGCCGGGCGATGCGGCGGAGGAGGCGGCGGCGCAGCCACGGGCGGCGGCGGCGCCGGGACGGAGGGAATTGCTGCGACCGGAGCGGGAGGCGGCGGGGGAGCCGGCGAAAGCGGCGCCGCGGAGGCGGGCTCCATGGGGTGCGCGTCAGCCGGAGCCTCCGCCGCAGTGGGAGCCATCTCGACCTCGGCAGCCGGGACCTCGCCTTCGGTCGGCTGTCCCTCGGCGTCGAGAGGCCTCTCGACGATCTTGATCCGCTTGAGCGCGGCGCGCTCGGTCTTCACTCTCGGCGCCACGGTGGCGACGGCGGGCGCGGTCGGCGTCTGGCGGACGATCAGCGACTTGGGGGCCTGCGTTTTCCCGGTGAGGATCGCCTGGGCCGCTCCGCCCTCGATGACCGACTCGACGGTTTTCACGTCGACGCCGATCCCCTGCAGGAGGAAGAGAACCTCCTTCGCGGGCTTCCCCATCATCTTGGCGAGTTCGGAGACGGTGAACTTGGCGGCCATCGGGTTCACTTCTCCGGCGTCTCCGCCACGGGAGTGGCGGATGCGGGGGCTCCCTCCCCGCCTTCGGGATCCGGACCGCCTTCCTCTTCGGCCGTCGCGAGTGTCTCCTCGTCCGGTTCGGGCTCCGGGGGCGGGGCCTGCTCGAACTCCAACACGGCGTCGAGAAGCGCGTCGCGCTCCGTTTCGGGGAGCGCGAGGGCGGCGAGGGTCTTCGCCTTTCCCTCGTCGGCGCCCGAATCGGCCTCGAGGACGTCGCCGGCGGTCGCGAGGCCCGCGGCCACGAAGACCGCGGCAGTGGCCGCGTCGACGCCCGGCACCTCCGCGATCTCGGTGGCGCGCCGTTGCGAGGAGAGGAGCATCCGCTGGAGCGCGTCGGCGACTTCGGCCTTCACGGCCTGCTCGCTCTTGAGCTCGATCTTCGCGCCGATGAGCGCGGCGGCGAGGCGGACGTTCTGACCCCGCTTGCCGATGGCGAGCGAGAGCTGGTCCTCCTCGACGATGCACTCGAGGGTCGGCAGGGGCTCGAGAGCCTCGCCGTCCGGTCCCACCTCCGGGGTCTCGGGTTCGTCGCCCGGCATGGCGGAGACGCGCGTGATCTTCGCCGGAGCGAGGGCATTCTGGGCGTACGTCACGAGGTCGTCGGAATACTGGATGATGTCGATCCGCTCGCCGCGTAGCTCGCGCATGATGGCCTGTACGCGCGCGCCGCGCATGCCGACGCAGGCGCCGACCGGGTCGACGTCGCGCTCGCGCGAGGAGACGGCGACCTTGGCGCGGTCCCCGGGCTGGCGAACGCAGCCCCGGATGACGACGGTCTGGTCGTAGATCTCCGGGACTTCCATCCTCATGAGCTGCATGAGCAGCTCCGGAGCGGTGCGGGAGAGGACGAGCTGCGCCCCCTTCGGGTTCTTGTGGACGTCTGCCAGGACGGCTCGGACGCGCTCACCCTGCGTGTAGCGCTCAGCGCGGGACTGGTGCTCGCGGGGGATGACCGCCTCGGTCCGTCCGAGGTCGACGATCATGTCTCCCCGCTCGAACCTCTTCACGGTGCCGGTGATCAGCTCGCCGAGCTTCGGGGCGTACTCGTTGTAGATGTTTTCGCGCTCGGCCTCTCGGACCTTCTGGTAGAGCACCTGCTTGGCGCTCTGCGCCGCGATCCGGCCGAGGCCCTCCGTCGAGCGGTAGAGGCGGATCTCGTCGCCGATCGCCATCCGCTCCGGCGTCACGATCTCCTCGGTCCCGCCCTCCGGGTGGCGGACGATCTGCCAGCTCTGGCCCGACATCTCGCCCGCGAGGAGCGCGTGCGCCTCGTCGAGGAGAACCTCGACGTAGGGGAGGCGGATCTCCTTCTCGGGCTCGGCTTCGACCGGAGAGACCGGGGCCGGCGGCGGTGCCTGCCCGAGCGGGATGTCGTCGGGGTCGACGGCCGGCGGGGGAGCTTCGACCTTCGTCTTCTGCTCCACGATCCGGTAAGGGGTCCAGGCGGTCAGGGTTCCCGCGAGCGCGTCGAACCGGGCCGCCATCTCGCGGACCTTGTAGACCTTGCGCGCGGCGGTGGCGATCGCCTCCTCGAGCGCGGCGACGAGGCGGTCGAATCCGATGTCCTTGTCGCGCGAGGCGGCGCGGAGCGCTTCGAGAACTTCGTCGGCCTTCGTGCTCGTGGGGGCTGGGCCCGCCTTTGCGGCCTTGGCCGGCTTGGCAGACTTGGCGCTGCGGGCCCCCTTCGCCTTGCGCGGGGACTTCCCGCCGTCCGCCTTGCTGGCGGCCCGGTCGCCCTTCGTCGGTGCCTGGGTCGAATCCATTTCGGTGGTCTCTCCGGTTCTGGTCATTCCGCCCTGAATCGAAGCGCCCTCGCCCGGATCCTTCAGAACTCCGGCACGAGGCGCGCGGACTTCACGTCGCCAAAGGAAACAGTGTAACGATGCTTCCGATCCTCATCAAGAACGGTCAGGAGATCTCCCTCGACCGACTCGAGAGGCCCCTTGATGCGGGACGTCCCCTCGACGGGACGGCGCGTCTGGACGAGGACGCGGCGTCCCGTGAAACGGACGCAGTCGGCGATCGTCCAGAGGGGCCGGTCGAGCCCGGGCGAAGCCACCTCGAGTACGTAGGCGGGGAGCTTCTCCTCCAGGGGGTCGAGGACGCGCGAGGCCGCACGGGACGCCTCCTCGCAGTCCCCGAGGGAGACGCCCTCAGGCCGGTCGATCGTGAGGAGCAGCGTGCTCCGGCGCCCCGCTTTCCATTCCAGGTGGCACACGTCCAGCCCGAGCGCCGCGACGGCGTTTCGCAAGGCCTCGACGGCCTCGCCCGGAAGCGGAAGAGCCTTTTCCATCGGTCGTCTCACGGTGGCCTCGGGGAAAAAAAAAAGGGCCGAAGCCCTCTTTCAAGGTCCTTGAAAGCCAGCCGCCCGGGAGTATAGGACGGAGAGTCTCGGCGCGCCACCGGGAGGCGGGGTCTATCCTGCCCAGAGGGCTGGCATGTCCCTTCCATGCCGGAAGCCACCGGCGTCAGACCGGCCGCGATGAAGGAGCGCCCATCAGCGACCTCACGAAGCTCGACCTGAATGCTCCTCTCCTCGACGGAAGGGAGACGGCCAGGCCCTGGTCCGACCAGGGTCCGGCGGCGCCCCGGGCGAAGCCGGAACCCGCGTTCGCCTTCTCGCCCGAGGTCGCCCGCCTCCGGAAGAAATCCCGGGTCATCGTCATCGAGCTGCCGCCGGAGGATCTCGAGGTCGAGAGCGAGGAATCGAAGGTCAAAGGTCTCGCATTCCCCCGCCTGAACGACCACGTCGTCGGGGGGGACGAGGCTCCCCGACCCTGGCCGGAGCCCGACGGCGGCGTCCGCTTCTTTTCTTTCCGCGGAAAGGCTGACGAGACGCTGGAGCTGAAAGAGGTTCTCGAAACTCCTCCCGAGACCCGGTTCCGGATCCGGATCACGCGGGAGAGGGCGATCTCGGCCTCCATCATCGCCCACCTTCTGATCCTGCTGCTGATCGTCGTCACGCCGGACTACCGGCCGAAGGTCCCGGCCGAGCTGAACGACCAGAACGACCCGCTCGGACTCATGAGGCTCTGGAAGGCCGAACCGACGCCGCCGCCGATCCCGCTCCGGTTCTTCCCGGCCCCCGGACCGAAGGCAGCGACTCCGGGGAAGAACCCGCTCCTTTCGGACAAGGACCGGCAGGCGCACGGTGGGAACCCGAAGCTCCCGCCGCTCCCTCAGCCGAAATCCGTCGCGCAGGCAGGGATTCGCGATCTCGACGCCGGGAAGGGAACCTCGGGAGGGGCGGTGCCGACGCCCCCGCCGGCGCGCCCGGCCGGGTCGGGAGACCCTTCGAAAGGGGAAAGGGAGAAGTCGCTCATGGCGCTTCGACAGGACCGGAGCATGGACTCGGGGCTCAAGTTCGGGGCGCGGATTCCCCCTCCTCCTCTCGCGTCGGTCCGCCCCGAGAACCTCGGGTCGCAGAGCGGAACTTCCGGGGCCGGCGACGATGCCGGAGACAGCGGCGCCGGCTACGACCGCGAAGGGGGGTTCGTCGACTCCGGCGGCCTCTCCTTCGACACCCAGGGTTACGACTGGGGTGCCTATGCCGCGGAGATGCTCCGGAAGATCAAGCGAAACTGGGACGTCCCGACGCTCGCGCGCTACGGCGTCAAGGGGCGCCTCGCGATCCGGTTCTACATCATGAAGGACGGGACGGTGGACGCCGAGCGGATCATCTTCTCCTCCCAGAAGCCTCCGTACGACAACGCGGCGTTCCAGGCGATCGCCCGCTCGAGCCGGTTTCGCCCGCTTCCGGACGACCTCGGGAAGGAGCGCGAAGGGGTGACGATCACGTTCTTCTACAACATGCGGCCCGACGAGGAGCGATCCGACAAGGGAGCCCGGTGAGGACCGCCTGTTCGCAAACCCGGCATGGGCCTTGCGCGTATGAGGTCGGCGCGGCCGCCTTGGCGCGGATGCTGCGTATCATCGGAACAGAGGGAAGGAGACTATGCGAACCAGCACAAAAGTGATCTCGGTGACGACTCTCGTCGCCGCCTCGGTCGTCTTCGGGATCATCCTCGCGGGGGGCCTCGACCTCACCCGGGTGGCCGCCGCACAGAAGGCCGCCGCTCCCGCCGCCGCGGCCGTCTCGCCGGCACCTGCGGTCTCACCCGTGCGTCTGCCGTCTTTCGCGGACCTCGTCGAGAAGGTCTCGCCGGCCGTCGTCTCGGTCACCTCGACCGAGATCATCAAGCCCGACCGCCGCAGCGCTCCGCGCTTTCACCAGTGGAACCCCTTCGACATCCTGCCGCAGGACCCGGGCGGCGCCCTCGAAGAGCGGAAGGAATTCTCCGGGGGGACCGGCTTCCTGATCGAACCCGACGGCTATGTCCTGACCAACAATCACGTCGTGGAAAACGCGTCGAAGGTCGTCGTCAAAGTGGGCGGAAAGGACGACTACGACGCGAAGATCGTCGGGCGCGACCCGGCGACCGACCTCGCCCTCCTCAAGATCGAGGGGAAGACTCCGTTCCCGACCGTGACGCTCGGAGACTCGGACCGGCTTCGTGTCGGCGACTGGGTCCTGGCGATCGGCGACCCGCTCAGCTTCGAGAAAACGGTGACGGTGGGCGTCGTCTCGGGCAAGGGGCGCTACGCGAATCTCTCGGAGGCGAGCCGCTCGTTCGAGAGCCTCATCCAGACGGACGCCGCCATCAACTTCGGAAACTCGGGCGGGCCGCTCCTGAACACGGCGGGCGAGGTCGTCGGGATCAACACGGCGATCGCGAACCCCCGCTTCGCGCAGAACATCGGGTTCTCCGTCCCCGTGAACGTCGCCAAGCGGCTCATTCCGCAGCTCAAGGCGGGAAAGGTGATCCGCGGGTACCTCGGCGTCTCGATCCGGACCGTCGACAAGAAGCTGCAGGAGGCGCTCGAGCTGCCGACCGCGGAAGGGGCGATCGTCGAGTCCGTCGAGAAGGACCGGCCCGGCGACAAGGCGGGGCTTAAGCACTCGGACGTCATCGTCAAGGTGGACGGGACGCCGGTGAAGACCAATCGCGACCTGATCGACTACGTCTCCGGCAAGGCCCCGGGCTCGAAGGTGACCGTCGCCTTTCTCCGGGACGGCAAGGAGAAGACCACGGTTGCGACGCTCGCGACGCGTGGTGACGACGCCGGCAAGCCGGCGGCCGGAGAGGTCGATGAGAACGGGCAGAAGCAGAAGGTGCTCGGTCTCGAACTCGCAGACCTGACGCCCGAGCTGCGCCGGGAGTTCCGCGTCGACCGGGAGGCGGCCCGTGGAGTCCTGATCATGCACGTCAAGCCAGTCTCGCCCGCCGCCGACGCGGGGCTCATCGACGGAGACGTCATCCTCGAGGTGAACGGCGTCGAGGTCGGGTCGATCGCGGATCTCCAGGCCCAGGTGAAGAAGGTCCCGAAGGGGAAGTGGGTCCGCTTCTACGTCCTCCGCTCCATCGGCGGAGTCCAGAAGTTCATTGCCGCGGTGAAGCCCGAATAGGGGGGTTCCGAAGGGGGGAGCGCCGAAAGCGCGTCCCTCCTTTGCCTCTTGACCCCGCATAATTCATACTTCATACTTACGTCATGCGGATGACGATTTCCCTCCCCGACGGCATGGCTCGCCGCTTTTTCGCTGCGGTTCCGAGCCGGCGGCGCTCGGCGACGGTCGTCCGGCTGATCGAGAAGGATCTGGACTCACGGGAATCGGCGCTCGAGAAGGCGTGCCGCGCCGCGAATGCGGACAAGAAGCTGGCCGCCGAAGTCGAGGAGTGGCAGTCCTTCGACGATCGCCTGAACGTCTCCGAACGCCGGTGACTCCGGCCCGTGGCGAGGTCTGGTGGGTCCGACTGGACCCGACCGAGGGCTCCGAGATCCGGAAGACGCGGCGCTGTCTCGTTCTGACTGCCGATACGCTCAACAGACTCCGGCGAACGGTCGTGGTCATTCCGTATTCGACCGTCGCGGCGGCCCACCCGCCGATCACGATCCGGGTGACGTGTCAGGGAAAGCCCGCGGTAGCCGTCATCGACCAGGTGCGCGCGATCGCCAAGGAGCGGCTCGTCGAGCGGATCGAGGTGGCTTCCAAGGAGCAGTTCGCTGCGGTTACGGAAGCCCTGGCGGTCATCCTCGAACTCGGCTGACGAGAGAGAGCGCTGGACGCCTTGAACAGGCGGGCCGAGAGGAACCGGACGTGACCCGCTTCGATTTTCTTCCTCAGCTCGACGCCAGCGCCGTGTCGATGGTCGACGGGTGTGCCGGAAGCGGCTTTTGCGCCGCCTCCGGCGCGTGCGGCGCGAAGTCGTGGCGGTTGGCACGGAGGACGCGCCCGTTCTCGTCCCGGACGACCCGGTCGTAGTAGGCGTCGCGCTCGAACGGCTCGCGCCCGGCGCCCCGGATCATCCGGTCCATCTCGCCCCGCGTGAGCCCGGACGAGGTCTTCGCTCCCGCGGCGTGCGTGATCGTCTCCTCGGTCACCGTTCCCACGAGGTCGTCCGCCCCGAAATGGAGGGCGACGGGGGCCAGCTTCTCGCCGATCTGGATCCAGTAGGCCTTGATGTGGTCCACGTTGTCGAGCATCAGGCGCGCGACGGCGATGACACGCAGGTCGGTCATCCCGTCGGCCGGCGGCAGGTGGGGAAGCTGCGTCTTCTCCGGATGGAATGCGAGAGGGATGAACCCGAGGAAGCCCTTCGTCTCGTCCTGCAGCTCGCGAATCCGGACGAAGTGGTCGACGCGGTCCTCGACGCTCTCGACGTGGCCGTAGAGCATCGTGACGTTCGTCTTGACCCCTTCGAGGTGGCAGAGGC
>JBBIPB010000044.1:0-18340 GCA_037443065.1 Acidobacteriota bacterium
TTCTCCTCAAGCGCGGCCTCTCGAGCACGATCGAGGAGTGGCTCGGCGCGGCGGAGTACATCCTCGCGAAGGGGAACGGGCAGGTGATCCTCTGCGAGCGGGGGATTCGGACGTTCGAGAGCGCGACCCGCAACACGCTCGACCTCTCGGCCGTCCCCGTCCTCAGGGAGCGGACGCACCTCCCCGTCGTCGTCGACCCGAGCCACGGGACGGGGCGCCGCGCCTATGTCGCGCCGATGTCGTGGGCGGCGCGGGCCTGCGGAGCTCACGGGCTCCTGATCGAGGTCCACCCCGACCCGGACAAGGCCCTCTCGGACGGGGACCAGAGCCTCACCTTCGCGGACTTCCGCGCGCTCATGGACGGCCTTTCGGCCGTCTCCCCGCCCCGCCGCGGAAACGTCCTCGGACGCGGCGAGCGCGACGTTCGTCCCGGCTAGGCGGATCGACCTCCGGCCTCCGGAGGAGACGTGGGGCGGGGCGCCGCGGCCGCGAAGCTCTCCGAAAAGACGTTGTAGGCCCAGGTCAGGCCGCACGAAAAGAGCGTCGCGGCGAGGCCGAGGAGCGCGTTGAAGTACGGAGGTGCGGTCAGAGCGAGGCGGACGAGGAGCGTGGCGACAGCGAAACCGGAGTTTCGGAAGACGACCCGGTACGTCGAACTGTATCGAAGCGAGATCAGGACCAGGAGAATGTCCGAGACGACGAGCAGGGTGTAGAAGGCCTCGAAGAAGTTGAAGACCTCGCCGCCAGTCACGGCGTACTTCAGGTCGGCCGCGCCGATCAGGGCGAAGCAGAGAAGGAGAACGAGCGCCACGGTCTTCTTGGCGCGGACGAAGCTCTCCGTCTCTCCCGCGTCCGCCGTGATGGGCCGGCGTCGCTGAAGTCTGTAGAAGAGGCCGACGAGGGCGAAGACGGCAAGAGCTCCGGCGGCGTCGGCTGTCATCCGTCCGATCGAGTCGGAAACATCCGACCAGGCGATCGGTTCGCGAAAGGTGGAGAGTTCCTTGAAGGTCTGCCGGAGGAGGATGAGGGAGAAGATCTCGAGCTGCTTGCCGAGCGACTCGGAGACCGAGTGGGCGAGGCTGAAGACGACGCCGATCACCCCGAGGACGAGGAGGAGCGTGAAGGCGAGGTCGATGGCGTAGAAGTGGCTCGTCGGGACGGCCGCCGCGAAGCCGGGCGGGAGCCATCCCTGCCGCCGCGCCTCTATCGCGGCGAGGGCGACGAGGAACGTCCCGACGAGAGCCGAACCGGAAAGCCGCTGCCGCCGTGGCCCGTTCCACCACGCCTGCAGGGCGTCGAAAAGCCGGACGGGGAGCGGCGGGAAGGCAGGCATTTTCTGAACCAGGAGAACTCCGGGTCGAAGTCAGTCTACGATGGGAGGATGAGACGTCGTCGCGCCCGCCTCGCCACGGCCCTGGCGATCTCTGTTCTCGGCGGCCCGGCCTTCGCTCAGGCCCCTCCTCAAGCGGCTCAGCAGAGCCGTCTGGACGCCGGCCCGCTCTCCGTCCCGATAGAGATCCGCGAGCAGTTCCTCGGCCGGAGCGGCGAGAAGACCGTCGTCCGCTTCGTGATGACCGCCGCGCGTTCGGACTTCCGGGTCGGCCCTGCCGGACCGCCGGGTGCGCGGCGCCGGGCCTCGTTCGTCCTGATCGGCGAGGCCAAGGACGCGGCCGGCAAGCTCATCGAGACGTTCCGGGCGCCGGTGGAGGTGGACCTTTCGGATTCGGAAACGACCAAGCCGGTTCGCGTCTCCTTCCTTTCTTCTCTCCAGCCCGGAGAGCTGACGGTCCAGTTCCGGCTCGAGGGAGCCGCGGGGCGGACCGTCGCCACGCGCGCGATCTTCCTGACCGTCCCGCGGATGTCGTCGGAATTTCGCGCCGAGGAGGGGGGGACCGACGCGGCGGGGCTCCCGTCGGCCGCGGCGGTCGTCCTCGAGTCGGAGAACCGGCCAGCCGTCCCGAAGGAGGCCGCGGCAAAGGGAATCGTCAAGATCATCGCCCCGCAGCGCGAGGTGCCGATCGGCCTTCTCCGGGTCGAGGCCGAAGTCGCCCCCCCCGCCACGCGCGTGGAGTTCTGGCTCGACGAGAAGCGGCTCGTCGTCAGGAACCGCCCGCCCTACTCCGTCGAGATCGACCTCGGGAAGATCCCGAAGAAGCAGACGCTCAAGGCCCTCGCCTACGACGCGCAGGGGAACTTTCTCGACGCGGACGCCTGGGCGCTCAACGAGCGCGACGCCCGGCTCGCCGTCCGGATCCTCGAGCTGCCGGCGACCTCGATCGGAACGGTGGAGCTGAAGGTGACCGTCCAGTCGATCGCCGGCGGCGAGGCGAAGGGGCTGAAGCTCTACCTCGACGCAGAGCTCGTGAAGGAATGGGCCGCTCCGCCCTACACGGCCTTCGTCCCGGCCGAGCGGCTGAAGCGGGCGACGCTGATCCGGGCGACGGCGGTCGACGCCGAGGGGAAGGAGTTTTCGGACGTCAAGCTCCTGAAGGGAGAGAAGCGGTTCATCTCGCGCGTGGAAGTGAACCTCGTCGAGCTCCACATCTCGGTCTACGACGGCGACGGGCGCTTCGTGAAGGGGCTGCCGAAGGAGTCGTTCACCGTTCTCGAGGACGGCGTGAAGCAGGAGGTCTCGGCCTTCGACTTCGCCGAAGCGCTCCCGCTCTCGCTCGGAATCGTCATCGACGGCTCGGGCTCGATGAAAGAGTCGATGCCGCTCGTCCACGAGGCCGCGGGAGGCTTCATCGAGCGGCTCGTGAGGGAAAAGGACCAGGGCTTCGTCATCGAGTTCCGCGAGTCGCCGGCGCTCCTCTCCCCCCTGTCGAAATCGAGCAGCGACCTCCTCCGGGCCGTCCGCGAGACGCACGCCGACGGAGCGACGGCGCTCTACGACGCCGTCATTCTCGCCCTCTACCAGTTCCGGGCGATCCCGGGGCGGAAGGCGATCGTCGTCCTGACGGACGGAGCCGACAATCATTCGTGGGCCGACTACGAGACTCTGCGGCGGTATGCGCGGACCGCGGGGATCCCGATTTACTTCATCGGGCTGGGAATCCCGTTCCTCGAGCTCGGCATCAAGCCGAAGATGAGAGAGCTGGCGGGCGACACGGGAGCCGAGGCGTTTTTCATCGGGAAAGCCTCCGAGCTGGCGGAGGTCTACCGGAAGATCGAGACGGAGCTCCGGGCCCAGTACTTCGTCACCTACCTGACGAACTCGAAGAAGGGGGAGAACGAGTTCCGGGCGGTGGAGGTGAAGCTGGCCGATCCGAAGCTCCGGCCGAAGACGATCCGCGGGTACTTCCCTTGATCGGGGGGTGCGACGACTCGCGAAGTGTCCTCGCGATCGCCTCGGCGACGACGCGGTGGCCGGACGCGTTCGCGTGGACGGCGTCGGCGTAAAGGGACGGACCTCCCTCCCGGGAGAAGACCTCGAAGAGGTCGACGAGCGGGACGCCGTCCGAGGCGGCGACCTGCCGGAGGACACCGAGGTGAGGAGACAGAGGAACGCCGCCGAGGTGATGCCGGGCCGGCCAGAGAATCAGAAGCGGCTCGGCCCCTTCGGCTCGCGAGAGGCGGACCATGGCGCGAATCTCCTCTCCGAACTCCGCCGGGGTGAGCCGTGGACGCGCAGGCGCGGACGGCCCGTCTCCCCCCCGGCTCCCGCGCCTCGGGAGGAGGGGCACGAGAAGCTGGAGCAGGCGGGAGCGGGCGAGCAGGCCCGGCCCCCGCGCGAGAAGCTCTGCGTGCTCCGCGTCACTCCGGCCGTCCCAGACCGCGGCGTCGTTCCAGCCAAACTGGATCACGACGACCTTCGGCCTCCACGCGGGGATCTGCTCTTCGAGAAGCCGCCGCCCCTGAAACGACGAGTAGCCGGGAACGCCGGCATTCAGGACGGAGAGTCCCGTGAGCGCCCGAAGCCTGACGGAGAACGTCTCCCCGTCCTCGACGCCGAGGCCGAACGTACAGGAGTCGCCGAGGCAGACGACGGCGGGGGGGCCGTCGGGCTCCGGCGCCCGGAAGCCGGCCGCCGTTGTCGAGAGGTGGAACCGGATCGGGTCCGAAGGGCCGATCCGCCCCTCGATGAGCGTGGGAGGAAGACCGGGGCGAAGCTTCCAGAAGAGCGTCCGGTCGAAGAGAACGACCTTCTGGAGTGCCGGCAGACCCAGCTCCACCGTCAATCGGGAAAGCTCGCCGAGGCGGGAGTTGTCCGCCGCCGGGGCGAAGAGACGGGCGGCACCCTCCAGAAGAAGCAGAAGAACGACGTCGACGACGAGGATGACGGCGACGACTCTCGCAAGGGAGAACGTGCGAGATGAAGCGTCGCCGTCAGACAATGGACCTCAGTGCGGCCGTGTGGGCGGCCGTCGTGCCGCAGCAGCTGCCGACGAGGATGGTGTTGCCCCCGGCGAGCCAGCCCGCGGCGAGCTGCGCGTAGTCTCCGGGCGTCACGGGGTCCGTATAGATCCCCCGCGCCTCGTCGATGGCCCGTCCGGCGTTCGCGTAAACGCACGAGGGGACGTCCGGTGCGGCCGACCGAAGTCGGGCGAGATCTGCTCCGACGAGGCGGGCGGGCACGCAGTTGACGCCGATCGCGCCCGGGCGCGGGGCGAGCGCGAGGAGGGCCCGGGCGGCGTCCTCCAGCGGCTCTCCGGAGAGGAGGCGTCCCGTTCCATCCGTGACCATCGACGCGACGACGGGAAGTCCGGTGGCAAGTGCGGCCTTCGTCGCGGCGATCAGCTCCCGGATGGCGTTCATCGTCTCGACGAGTATGAGGTCACATCCAGCGCTCGCGAGAGTGTCGGCCATCTCGCGGTGCTCCCGGGAGAGCGCAGGCTCGTCCGGCACGAGATCGGGGAGGTAGCAGTCCTCGAGCGGAGCGATCGACCCGGCAACCCAGACGGGACGCTCTGCAACGGACGCCGCCTCCCGCGCGAGCGAGACCGCCAGCGTCACAAGGTCGCTGCTCGAGATTCCCTCTCTTCCTTCTGGGAAGAATCCCGGTCGTTCCCTCTCGATGTTTCGTTTGTGGAGGCGAAACGTGTTCGCCGTCAGGACGTCCGCGCCGGCCGCGACATTCTCCGCGTGGATCTCCCGGACGAGGCCGGGGGCGTCGCGAAGGGCCCGCGCGCTCCAGAGGGGCGGGCGCGTGTCGGCGCCGCGGCGGGCCAGCTCCGTCCCCATCGCGGCGTCGAGAAGAAGGGTCCGGCCGGAATGAAGCGCCTCGCGGATGGCCACGGTGGTATTTTTCCCCCATGGCGGAGAAAAGGAAGTGGGCTCTCGTGCTGGGTGCCTCGTCGGGTTTCGGCGAGGCGGCGTCCCTGGCCCTCGCTCGCGCCGGGCGGAACGTCTTCGGCGTCCACCTCGACCGCCGGGCGACGCTCCCGAACGTCGAGCGGATCATCGGGGAGATCGAGAAAACGGGCGTCCGGGCCCAGTTCTTCAACGGGAACGCCGCGGACCCGGAAAAGAGAGCCGAGACCCTCGCCGCCATGGCGCGGGTCCTCGAGGAGGAGAAGAGCCTCTACGGCATCGACGTCCTCCTCCACTCTCTCGCCTTCGGGACGCTCAAGCCGTTCCTCGCGTCGGCCCCGGCCGACGCGATCACGAAGGCGCAGATGGAGATGACACTCGACGTCATGGCCCACTCGCTCGTCTACTGGACGCAGGACCTCCTCGCCGCCGGGATGATGGGCGAGGGCTCGCACATCTTCGCGATGACCTCGGCTGGCGGGCACAGGATCTGGCACGCGTACGGGGCGGTCTCGGCGGCGAAGGCCGCGCTCGAAAGCCACTGCCGGCAGCTCGCCGTGGAGCTGGCGGGGCGGAAGATCGCCGTCAACGCGATCCGCGCGGGCGTCACCGACACCCCGGCGCTCCGGAAGATCCCCGGCAACGAAGAGATGATCGAACGCAGTCTCGCCGTCCATCCGGCGAAACGCCTGACGACGCCGGAGGACGTCGCGAACGTCCTCGTCGCCGCGGCCCGGCCGGAGACGGTCTGGATGACCGGAAACGTCCTCGGTGTCGACGGGACCGAGGACCTCGTCGGCTGACCGGGAAGGAACCGGAATGAGACGACGCTGCCCTCTCCACGCGTCCGCGCTCGCCGGCACGGCGCTCGTCGCCCTTCTCTCGGGTTCATGCGGCGGCGGGAGACCCGTCACGGTCAAGGCGCCGGAGGGAGAAATTCCCTCCGCGGGGCAGTTCCCGCATGCAACGTTCGACCGCGTCCTCGAGACCGCCGTTTCCGCTGACGGCCTCGTCGACTACGCCGCTGTCGAGGGACAGAAGGACCTTCTCGACCTCTACCTCGGCGAGGTGGCCCGCATCTCGCCGATCGGGCAGCCGCACCTCTTCCCGACGTTCGAGGATCAGCTCGCCTACTGGATCAACGCCCACAACGCCGCCGCCCTCGAGGGCGTCCTCGTCCTCGGACGCCCGAAGGACCTCTCGAAGGCGGGGGGCGACCTGGACCGGATGACCTTCACCTTCGGCGGGCGGGCGATGACCCTTCTCGATGTCGCATCGCTCGTCCGCAAGCAGTTCCCCGACCCGCGCCCCGTCATCGTCCTCGTCCGCGGGCGGCGGGGAGACCCCCCCCTCGAGCGGAAGGCGTTCGAGGCGAAGGACCTCGACGAGCGGCTCGAGGCGGCAGCCCGGGCATTCGTGAAGAACGTCTCCTACGTCCGGTGGACTCCTCCCTCCGACACGGTCTACGTCAGCCGCGTCCTTCTCGACGCGCGAAGGGAATTCGAAAAGCTCGAGCCGGCCACGGTCCATGGCGACACGCTCTTCATCGAGTCGCTCAACCACTTCCTTCCCGGGCGGGAGTGGATCCTCGCGAAGAAGGTGGCCGCGCTCCCCATGGACGAGCGGCTGAACGACGTAGCGAACCGCTGAGGGCCGATGCCGCAGCGCGCTCCGCTCGCCCTTCTTCTCCTCGCGGCGGCGTGCGGCGGGGGGAAGAAGGCGCCCGCGCCGCCGCCATCCGTACCCGCCGCTCCGCCCGCGCCGCTCCGCCTGCGCCCCGGCCTCAGGCTCTCCCTCGTGCCGAACCTGCCAGGAGTGCCGCTCGACGACATGCCGGAGGCAACGCGGCGGGACGTCGAGATCCTCGCGCACGACGACCGCTTCCTGAGCCTCCGCTGGACAGGAACCGTCCGGATGGAGACGGGGGAGTCGGCGAAGCGCCGCGAGGAATGGGTCCGGGCCGGCTCGAATTCCCGCGCGGGGGCGACGCCGATCCCGACGGTCTTTGCGACCTACGAGACGCGGACCATCACGGGGACGCTCGTCTTCCAGGATACGTCGAGCGGTTCCTTCCTTCTTCCGGGGCTCTGGCCCGAGGGAAACGTGACGCTCCCGGGGGCGACGGGGCTGACGCTGCCGAGGGGAGCCCTCGAGGACCTGAAGCTCCGGGGCGAAGCGAAGGTGCCGCTCTTCCTCGAGGGGCGGTCACTTCGCGATCCGGCCTCCGTCCTCCTTCGGCGCGCCTCGGAGCTGGCGGCAGACGCCCACGTCGAGAGCCCGGCGCTCCTCAAGCGCGTCCCGCCTCCGCGCCGCTTCTCGCTCGAGGTGGACGGCCGCACGAAGGAATTCGCGACCGTCGTCGCGGTGAACTGGTTCGGAACCTTCGAGATCCTCGACGATCCGGCGAACCCGCTCGTCCTCGCCGTCATGCCGTCGCCGGCCTCCTCGCCCGTCCTCGACCTCTTCGCGCCGGCCAAAGTGCTCAAGACGCTGCTCGGCTTCCGCGTGGCCGGCGTCGTCTCGCCCCCTTCGGAGCCGCCGCGATGAGCACCCCGCGCTCTCCCGGCGCCGCGGTCGTCACGGGGGCCTCCTCGGGAATCGGCGCGGCGATCGCGCGGAAGATCGCGGCGAGACGGCAGCGGCTCGTCCTCGTCGCCCGCTCGGCCCCGACCCTCGACGCCGAGGCCGCCGAGTGGCGGAGGACGTTCGGAGGCGAGATCGAGGTCCTCCCTCTCGACCTCGTCCGTCCGGGCGCGCCCGCCGACCTCTTCTCCCGGACGGAGGGGCGCAGCATCGCAGTAGACCTTCTCGTCAACGCGGCGGGCTTCGGCTGGAACGGGCCCCAGCGGGAGATGGAGACGGCGCGCCTTCGCGACCTTCTTCGGCTGAACGTCCTCGCGACGGCCGAGCTGACGCACCTCTTCCTCGGCGCGATGGCGGCACGCGGGAGGGGTGAGATCCTGAACGTCGCCTCGACGTCCGGCTTCTACCCGACGCCCTACTTCGCCGCCTACGGCGCCAGCAAGGCTTTCCTGATCTCCTTCACGCACGCCCTCCACGAGGAGGCGAAGCGGGACGGCGTGACCGTGACGGCGCTCTGTCCGGGATTCACGCGGACGAACTTCTATGCCGTGGCGGGGATGAAGGGGGCCGAGTCGACACCGTTCCCCGAGATGACGGCGGACGCCGTGGCCGAGGCGGGCCTCCGGGCGCTCGCCGAGAAGCGAGCCGTCGCCGTCACCCACCCGCTCGACCGCGTCTGGATCGCCGCCGGTCGCCTCGTCCCACGCTCCGTCCCGGCGAAGCTCGGCGCGCTCTTCTTCTCCCGGACGCGCCGTTAGCCTTGGCCGTGCGCCCGGGCACGGTATTGCGGGCGATCCTTGACGCCCGGGGGGCGCGCGACGAGAATCCGCCATTCGCCGCAGCCCGTGGCGGCATTGGACCCGTTCCCGGGAGGCTCCCCATGACGAAGAAATGGACGGACGACGACACCCGCTGGCTGAAAGCCAACGTCGCCCGCCTCGACGTTCAGACGCTCGCCCAGAAGCTCGGCTTTCCGCTCGAGGAGGTCGAGAAGCGAATCCGCCAGCTGAAGCTCGTCTCTCCTCCTCCGGCGGCGACCCGCAAGGCGCCGGCCTCGCTGAAGGAGGCGCAGAAGGAGCTCTCCGCCGCACGGAAGGAGTACGAGAAGGCGATCGAGGCGTTCCACAAGAGGCGCTTCGAAGAGGCCGGGAAGCGCTTCGAGGACTTCATCGAGAAGCACCCCGACGAGAAGGAATTCCGCGACCGGGCCAAGATGTACGTCACGGCCTGCCGGAACGGGAAGAAGTCGAAGGGCGCTCTGCCGAGCGAGCCCGAGGAGCTCTACCACCACGCCGTTTTCGAGAAGAACCGCGGAAACGTGGAACGTGCGCTCGAGCTTCTCCGCAAGACGGCGGGACGGCGCGACGGCGACGGGCGTCTCCACTACCTCGCGGCCTGCTGTCACGCGCTCCAGGGAGACGTGGACCAGGCGCTCCTCTCGCTGAAGAAGGCCATCGCCGCCTCGGATCAGAACCGGATCCAGGCCCGGCTGGACACCGACCTTTCGGCCCTGCGCGGACACCAGGGCTTCACGGAGCTGCTCTCGGGAGGCGCGTGACGCCGGCGGCCGCGGTCGTCCTCCTGGCAGCCGGCGCGGGGACGCGGCTGCATTCCGGCGTCCCGAAGGTCCTGCATTCCGCCGCCGGGCGGTCCCTTCTCGACCGCTCTCTCGCGACGGCCCGTGCGGTCGCGAGGGAGACGGGAGGAGGACCCCTCGTCGTCGTGACGGGGCCGGGGACGGGCGACCCGGTCGCCGCCGCCGTCCACCGGTCGGCTCCCGAAGCCGTGACCGCGCCGCAGGCCGAGCTGCGCGGGACGGGCGACGCGACCCGGGCCGCGCTCGGGTTCCTCGGGGACGCCGCTTCGGTCGTCGTCCTTCCGGCCGACGTGCCCCTCCTCGCGGTCAGGACCATCCTCGCCCTCGGTGCGGCACTCGCGGACGAGCCCGACTCGCCGGCGGTCTTTCTCACGGCCGTTCTTCCCGATCCCTCCGGCTACGGGCGGGTTCTTCGCGACGCGCATGGCACGGTCGTGACGGTCGTGGAGGAACAGGACGCCTCGGAGCGCGAGCGGGAAATCACCGAAGTGAACGCGGGCGTCTACGTCTTCGAGCGTGCCTTCCTCGAGGCGGCGCTCGCCCGGCTCGAGCCCTTCAATGCATCCGAGGAGCTCTACCTCACCGACGTCCTCGCGATGGCCGCAGAGTCGGGGCGGCCGGCCCGGGGTTTCCCGGTCGAGCGGGTCGAAGAGGTGCTCGGCGTGAACACGCGCGCCGATCTCGCCCGCGTCGAGGCCGTCCTCCGCTCGCGGACCGCCGCGGCTGCCATGGAGGCGGGGGCAACGCTCATGAAGCCCGAGACGGTGACGCTCGACGAGACGGTCCGCCTCGCCCCCGACGTTCTCCTCGAGCCGTTCACGACGCTCCTCGGCGCGACCCAGGTCGGGACGCGGAGCCGGATCGGACAGGGGAGCGTCCTTTGCGACACGACGGTCGGGGCGGACGTCACCGTCAAGCCGTACTGCGTGATTTCGGAGGCGCGGATCGGGGACGGTGCGATCGTGGGACCCTTCGCACGCCTCCGCGAGGGGACCGATCTCGGGCCCGGCGTGCACGTCGGGAACTTCGTCGAGACGAAGAAGGCCCGTCTCCACCGGGGCGCCAAGGCGAACCACCTCACCTATCTCGGCGACACGGAGGTCGGGGAGCGGACGAACGTCGGCGCGGGGGTCATCACCTGTAACTACGACGGGTTCTCGAAGCATCGGACGACGATCGGCCGCGACGTCTTCGTCGGGTCGGACGTCCAGCTCGTCGCTCCGGTCTCCGTCGGCGACGGCGCCGTGATCGGCGCGGGGACGACGGTCACCGAGGACGTCCCGTCCGGCGCCCTTGCGACCTCGCGTACGCCGCAGAAGACGTCGGAGGGCGGCGGCACGGCGTACCGCGAGCGGAAACAGCGGAAGAAATCACGCTGAATGTGCGGGATCGTCGGCTATGTCGGACCCCGAGAGGCGCTCCCGATCCTCCTCGACGGCCTCTCGCGTCTCGAGTACCGGGGATACGACTCCGCCGGCGTCGCCGTCCTCGGGGACGACGGGATCGTCCGGATCGCTCGGGCGGAAGGGAAGCTCGGGCGGCTCGCGGCGAAGCTGGCCGAGGCGCCGCTCCGGGGACGTTTCGGCCTCGGTCACACGCGCTGGGCGACGCACGGGCGCCCTTCGGAGGAGAACGCCCATCCCCACCGTGACGCGTCGGGACGCGTCGTCGTCATCCACAACGGCATCATCGAGAACTTCCTCCCCCTGAAGCGCTCTCTCGAGGCCGAGGGTGTCCGCTTCGCCTCGGAGACCGACACGGAGGTCGTCGCGCAGGCTCTCGGCGCCGCGCGGCGGAAGGAGCCCGATGAGCCTTTCGCCTCCGTCGTCCGCCAGATCCTCGGGACGCTCCGCGGGATGTACGCGCTCGTCCTCTTCTCCGCGGACGAGCCGGGCGTCCTCTATGCCGCGAAGTGGGGACCCCCCGTCGTCCTCGGGACGGCGTCGGGGGAGAGCTTCGTCGCTTCCGATGCCACGGCGCTTCTCCCGCACACGCGCGACCTCGTCTTTCTCGAGGACGGCGACCTCGCCCGGGTGACCACCGCCGGGATCGCGGTGACGGATTTCGCGGGGGCGCCGCGCCTCCGCCCGGCCCGCCGCGTCCCGTGGGACGCCGTGGCCGCCGAGAAGGGGGGCTATCCCCACTTCATGGCCAAGGAGATCGCCGAACAGCCCTTTGTCGTCGCCGAGACGGTCGGGGGCAAGCTTTCGCTCGAGACCGGGCGCTTCGACGAGGAGGCGATGGGCGTGCCGCGTGCCCTCGTCGCCGGGATCGAGCGGATCCATCTCGTGGCCTGCGGGACGAGCTGGCATGCGGGGCTGGTCGGGAAGTTCCTCCTCGAGGAGATCGCCCGGATTCCGACCGAGGTCGATTACGCTTCGGAGTTCCGGTACCGCGCGCCGCTCGTCTCGCCGAAGGTTCTCGTCGTGGGGATCTCGCAATCGGGGGAGACGGCCGACACCGTCGCGGCGCTCCAGGAGGCCAGGCGGCTCGGGGCGCGGACGGTCGGGATCGTGAACGTCCCGGGCTCGGCGATCGCGCGAATGGTGGACGGCGTGCTCGCGACGCACGCCGGCCCGGAGATCGGCGTCGCCTCGACGAAGGCCTTCACGACGCAGCTCGTCGCGATCGCCCTCTTCTCTCACTACGCCCGTGTCGCCCGCGGCGGTGCCGAGCTGTCCCCCGAGGACCCGTTCCTCCGGGGGCTCGCCCACCTTCCCGCCGCGATCGGCGAGGCGCTGGCCCTGGAGCCGGAGATCGAGAAGCTCTCCCGGCGCCTCCAGCACGCGCGGGACGTCCTCTTCCTCGGGCGGGGGACGCACTACCCGATCGCCCTCGAGGGGGCGCTCAAGCTGAAGGAGATCTCCTATCTCCACGCCGAGGGGTATCCCGCGGGAGAGATGAAACATGGGCCGATCGCCCTGATCGACCCGGCGATGCCGGTCGTCGGCCTCGCCCCGAAGGACTCGCTCTACGAGAAGGTCGCCTCGAATCTCCGCGAGGTCAAGGCGCGCGAGGGAGTCCTCTTCGCCTTCGTCTCGAAAGGGGACGACGACGTCGCGCAGCTCGCCGACGTCGCGCTCGAGGTCCCTCTCGTGCCGCCGGCCCTCCAGCCGGTCGTCTCCGTCGTCCCGCTCCAGCTCCTCGCCTACCACACGGCCCGCCGGCGCGGCTGCGACGTGGACCAGCCGCGGAACCTCGCCAAGTCCGTGACGGTGGAGTAGCGACGCCGCCGCTTCGGCCGACGCGCCGCGCTGCGCTACCATCCGCGAGCCTTGGGCGATTTCCGGAAGAGCCTCCTCGAAGGACTCAACCCCGAACAGACCGCCGCCGTCACGCACGGGGAGGGGCCGCTTCTCGTTCTCGCCGGGGCGGGATCGGGGAAGACGCGCGTCCTGACGCGGCGCCTCGCCTGGCTCGTGGCTCACGGAACGCCGGAAGAGGCCGTCGTCGCCGTGACCTTCACGAACAAGGCGGCGGGGGAGATGAAGGAGCGGGTCGCGTCGCTCCTCGCGACGGAGCGTCCGCGCTCCTTCGTCGGGACATTCCACGCGTGGGGGGTCCGGCTCCTCCGGCGGTTCGCGGCAGAGGCCGGGGTGCCGCGGTCGTTCGTCGTCTTCGACGCGGACGACCAGCTCGCCGTCGTGAAGCGGGCGATGAAGGACCTCGCCTTTCCCGAGAAGCTCGCCACGCCCCGGTCGCTCCTTGCCAAGATCTCGGCGGCGAAGAACTCGGGCCTCTCCCCCGAGGAGTTCCCGCGCCGGTTCGGTGATTACCTCGGAGCGCGCCTCCTGGACCTCTTCCGGGCGTACGAGAAAGCGCTCGGCGCCTCCTCCGCCCTCGACTTTGACGACCTCCTGGTACGGACCGAGCAGCTCCTCGCGAAGGAGGAAGGCGTCCGGAACCTCGTGAGGCGGAGCGTCCGCCATCTCCTCGTCGACGAGTACCAGGACACGAACCGGATCCAGGCGCGCCTCGTGAAGCTCGTCACGGGGGAGACCGGGAACGTCTTCGCAGTCGGGGACGAGGACCAGTCGATCTACCGGTGGCGCGGTGCGGACGTCGGGAACATCCTCGAGTTCTCCCGCGAGTTCCCGAGGGCGACGACGGTCCGCCTCGAGCGGAACTACCGCTCCACGGCCTCGATTCTCGAAGCGGCGGGGGCGGTCGTGGCCGAGAACCGGCGGCGGCTCGGGAAGGCCCTCCGGGCGACGCGCCCCGGGGGGGAGAAGGTCCGCCTTCTCTCCTTCGACGAGGAGCGGGACGAGGCGCGCGAGGTCGTCTCGCGCCTCGTGAAGGCACGGCGGGAGAACCCTTCCGGGACCGTCGCGGTTCTTTTCCGGACGAACGCGCAGTCGCGTCCGTTCGAGGACGAGCTGCTCCGGGCGAACGTCCCCTATCTCCTCGTCGGCGGGACGAAGTTCTACGAGCGGGCCGAAGTGAAGGACGCTCTCGCCTACCTTCGCCTCCTCCGGAACCCGGACGACGACGTCTCGTTCCGGCGCGTCGTGAACGTCCCGGCCCGGGGGATCGGCGCGGCCACGATGGAGGCGCTCGAGGGGGCGGCCGGCGTGCGCGCCGCCTCGCTCTTCGGCGCGCTCGCCGGCCTTCCGGCGGAGATGAGCGAGCGGGCGAAGAAAGCGCTCGGCGAGTTCCGGGGGCTCGTTGACGGACTTCGCGAGATCGCGGGGGAGCCGGGCGTCGGCGCCGCGGCGGCGGTCGCCGCCGTCCTCGAACAGACGGGTCTCCTCGCCCTCTACGAAAAGTCGGGAGAACCCGAGGACGAGGCGCGGCGCGAGAACCTCGACGAGCTTCTCTCGGCCGCGCGCGAGCACGAGCGGGCGCTCTCAGGGGGCGGCGAGGGGGACGACCCGTCCCTTTCCGGCTTCCTCGACGCCGTCACGCTCCGCTCCGACGCCGACGAGGCGGACGAGCGGAAGGGGGTCCTCCTCATCACCCTTCACGCGGCCAAGGGGCTCGAGTTCGAGGACGTCTTTCTCGCCGGGATGGAGGACGGGTCGCTCCCGCACATCTCCTCGCAGAACGACGAGGAGGAGGTCGAGGAGGAGCGGCGCCTCGCCTACGTCGGGATGACGCGTGCGAAGAACCGGCTCACGCTTTCGTGGGTGCGGCGCCGGATGGTGCGGGGGGAGTGGATGAGCCGCGAGCCCTCCCCGTTCCTCGACGCGATCCCGGAGAAGGCGCTCCTGCGCGAGGATCTCGGATCGTTCGCTTCGGGTGGACTCAGGAGCGCTGGGGAACGATCGTTGTTCTTCGAAAAGGAAGAGGGGGGCGGCGCCGCTTCTCGTGACCGGCGCGGCGGGCGAGGGGCGTTGTTTCCGGATTACGAAGGGGAGTCGCAGGAGCCTTCGCCGGTTCGGCGTCCGACGGCACGGCACGGCGCGTCCGCACCTCTCCCGCGGATGCGGCGGACGCCGCCGCCGCCGACCGCCTCCGGCTTCCGGCGCGGCTCGCGGGTCGTCCACCCCGAGTACGGCCCCGGAGTCGTCCTGATGATCGAGGGGTCAGGGGACGAGGAGAAGCTGACCGTCTACTTCGACCGGGCCGGGCGGAAGAAGTTCGTCGCCCGCTTCGCGAATCTCACGCCGGCATAGGTAGACCTACGTCGCCGGCGGATCTTTCAACTGTGACGCGTGAGCGATCGGCAGGAACTCGGTCAGAAGGCTTGAATACTCGGCATAGAACGCGTCCCAGTCGTAGTCCTTGTAGTCGTCGGGGTGGCCGAGCTCATTTCGACTGATTACTCTGGAACAGACCGCATCCGCCACTATCTCCGCGAGGAGTACTCGAAAATGAGCTTGTTCTTGGCCGGGGAACTCCTTAGGTGGCCCGAGGTACCTCTTTAGGGAGGGGTGGCGGGTGGCTATCTCGAGGACGTTTCCCTTCCATCTGTAGCGCTGGTTACCATGGTCAACATCCTCGAGCTTTATGGTTATCCCTGAGCCATGTGGTTCGATGGAAATGATTTGTGCCTCGCAGTGCCGCTCATCAAGTCGGGCGGTTAGGATTCCTTGCTTTTCCGGCACGGCAGCCTTCACGCGAATTTTGCACAGCGCGACGCCGAGTTCCGGCTTCGGGATAAGCACGGGATCGCCCGAGAACTTGAACTCGCCGCTCGAACAGTTCAGTTTCACTGAGGTGGGCTTTGAGACGACGCCAGGGAACGGGGCGAACACGGCGATACTTCGAGTGCCGTCAACCCGAACGGAATATCGTTTGTTCGAAAAGCAGAGATCAGTTACGTGGCGGTACTTGTCGCGCTCGGAACCGAGCACCTCAACAGTGGATTCTCCGATGATGGGGCCGACCCTGGCAGTAAGGCTGGTGGCAGGACTTACTTTCTCGCCCTTGACGAGCCAGAGTGCCCGCAACACCTTCTCCTGCGTCGGGTGAGGCTCAAGAAGTACGAGCCTTTTGTTAGCGCTGATTTCATTCGTGCCGCACGTAATCTCGACGATCTCGCCGACGGAGATCTCTGGAAACGCAGACTGATCAATGTTGAGCCAAAACCGCCTGCTTTCCCCAAGGATGACTTGCGCGAACGGGGGACTGAGACTGAAGCCCTTCTGGCGGAAAGCACCGTCAGGATTTCGGTCGTTTGGATCACGCGCAGCCTCATCTTCCTCGCGATGGCGATCCATGAACTTCGCCGCCTCTCGCTCCAATGTCCGCAGGCGCTGGCGAGTGGCGCGACTCTCGACATCCGCCCGGGTGTTCTCATGCTGCTTCCGTTCTGCCTCGACGAGAGGTCGAAACCTCCGTAAGGCCTCTCCGAACAAAGCCTTGACGAAGGGATGATCCCTGTCGAGACCACCGCGCCGGGTCGGATCGACCGGCGGACGGGGATTCAGGGGAAGGGCCGGTAGATCCTGCTCGAAGCGATCGTCGTACTCGTTCCAAAGCTTCTCAATGTAGTCGCACGTCAGTCTTCCGAAGAAGACACCTGCATACGGGTCGTGTTCGAGTTCCGATGCGAGGTAGGTAGCCTCGTGTATAGCTCGTGTGGACTTGATGACGATGCCGCCCTCGCGGAACGCTGGCTTCGAAGTGTCTAGACGCCGTGGAGAATGTTTCACTAGCAGCTTCGCGGTAGCTCCTGGATACCTTGGAATGGTAAAGGTTTCGCTGAGGACCTCACGTCCTTCGATGGGGCGGCTAGTCACAGGGTCGGTTCGTTTCTTGTTCAGATCACGGAGCAGGACTTGACGGTCAGGCGTTCCGAGAATGTCCCGAAGAACAACAAGCGAAGAAAGCTGGTCTTTCAGAGTCTCGTGCTGTGGGATCGGGGCGATACCTGAGCTAACGGCGAGAGTGACCAGCGTCCCGGTGCCGCTGCGTATCCTCAGAGTCTCTCTGTCAACATCGTCCACCGGCCGAGATGGATAGAGCAAAAAACTTCCCTGCGCCGTGATCTCACACTTGTGGTACTGACCGTCGGAAGCGATTGATTCGAACGTCGCCTTCCCAAGTACGGCGACATCCTTAGCACCCCTGGAGTTTGCCCCGCGGACCGCAAGTCCCGCGGCCATTCCGCTGACTCTATCGCCGACGCGGGCGAGTTTCTTCTTCATGGCCTCTGCCGTCATCCCGCCGCCGAAATCGCGAATTCGCACGAGATTCGGGCTTTCTCCGCGTCGCCGCTCGACCTCGATCTCGATACGGCCGCGCGTTTTCAAACGCTCGTACTCGTCGTCGGAGTTCGTGACGAGTTCGATCAAAGCATCGTGAATACTCCGAATGGCGAGCTTCGCGTTCGAATGCCAGTAGCGAAGGTTGCTGAGGTTGAGCGGAATCGGCGTGGCTGTAGTCATCTCGGAACCTCGTTAGCTTCCCGAAAGACGTGCCACCGCGTCCCCGCATTTCGTGAGAAAGAGGAGGAGATCCTGCCTTGCCGCGAGCTCCGCTTGGTTTCGATATGTATCGAGGCGCTTACTCCAGACGGTGGCGTCAGCATCGACACGGCAGCGCAGCAGGTCAGCTAGCTCGCCGATGGAAGGGGAGAAGTGCTCCACATCATGTTTGAATGAGGCGAAGAGGCGATGATTCGTTAGGCGAGAAAGCTTCTGGAGAACTTCTTGACGCAGGTTCTTGGCCTCGCGTGCACCAGTAGCGTCGCGGAGACGATCTTGATTTTCCAGGACCCACCGAACGCCAGCCTCCGTGAGGCGCCACCCATCAGCTGTCGAACCGTACGGCGCTTCCGTGGGTTGCCGGAGTCCCCTGCCGGCGCGGCCAGCTACGAACCCACCGACTCGGGCTTTCCGTGCGTCAGTGAGAGCGACACGGACAATGTCTTTGTCGGGAAGCTGTGGGTGCCTAATCCAAGAGAATGCGTCCGGGACGAGTTCAAAACTCTTGAGTGCGACGTCCTCGGTGTGAACGAACTTTGACGTTCCGCCTTTTAGGTAGACGGCGTATACCGCGATTTCCCAGTTTATGAGACCCTTCTTCGGCTCACGTCCTATCAGAGCCATACGATGTGTATCTCCTTGTCGACGTCCCGAAACTCGGGATCTCCCGTGTAGAGATCGGCTTTCCGGGCCTTGGCCAGGGCCGCGGCGAAGGCGTCGGCGAGAGACATCCGGTGGCGGGCTTTGATCGCTCCTGCCTGCTCGGCCAGCTCCTGATCCGCGGGGACGATCTCGATCGGGAGGCCAAGAAGCTTCTCCCGGGTTCTCGCCCAGGCCTCTGCGCCGACCTTTCGCTCGACCTGATAGCAGACTTCCGCCCAGTTCGGAGCGACGATGAGGAGCGGTTTGTCCGATTCCGCGGCCTTTTCGAGGACCGCGACGACCTTCTCGTGTCCCTTTTCCTTGAAGAGATACGCGAGAACGGCGTAGCTATCGAGAACGGACCTTCTCACCCTTGGAGTCCTCCCGCTCGCGGTCC
>JBBIPB010000045.1:0-18265 GCA_037443065.1 Acidobacteriota bacterium
TGATGGTCGACCTCGGCGCCACGGACGAGCAGCTCGACTTCCCGATCGTCTACACGTCGGCCAAGCACGGCTTCGCGCGGCGCGAGGTGGACCATTCGGAGACCGACGTGCGGCCCCTCCTCGACACGATCCTCGTCGAGGTGCCCGAGCCGGTCGGGGAGCCGGTGGCGCCGTTGCAGCTCCTCGTCTCCTCGATCGACTACGACAATTACCTCGGTCGCCTCGCGATCGGCCGGATCCGGAACGGGACGATCACGTCCGGACAGCCCGTCGCCGTCTGCCGGCACGACGGGTCGATCGCGGCCGGCCGCGTGACGAAGCTGATGACGTTCGAGGGGCTCGGGAAGCTCGAGACCGGCGCGGCCGCAGCCGGCGAGATCGTCGTCGTGGCGGGCCTCCCGGACGTGACGATCGGAGAGACGATCGCCGATCCGGTGAGCCCCGACGCCCTGCCGCACACCCCGGTGGACGAGCCGACGGTTGCGATGACCTTCCGCGTGAACGACTCCCCCTTCGCCGGGCGGGAGGGGAAGTACGTCACGTCGCGAAACATCTTCGACCGCCTGACGAAGGAGCTCCGGACGAATGTGGCGCTGAAGGTCGAGGAGACCGAAAGCCCTGACGCATTCAAGGTCTCGGGGCGCGGCGAGCTCCACCTCGCCATACTCGTCGAGACGATGCGCCGCGAAGGGTTCGAGTTCGCGCTCTCGCGCCCTCAGGTCATCGTGAAGGACGTCGGGGGCGTCCTCTCCGAGCCGGTGGAGGAGCTGGTCGTCGACGTTCCGGAGGACGCGATGGGGACGGTCATCGAGAAGCTGGGGCGGCGCCGCAGCGAGATGAGGAACCTGACGAACCACGGCTCGGGCCGCGTCCGGATCGAGTTCAGGATCCCGACGCGCGGCCTCTTCGGATACCGGACCGACTTCCTGACCGACACGAAGGGCGAGGGACTCCTCTACCACGTCTTCGCAGGCTACGAGCCGTGGAAAGGCGACCTCGCGGCGCGGCGGGAGGGAGCGCTCGTCTGCAAGGAGGCGGGGGAGACGACCGCTCACGCCCTCGAGCGTCTCCAGGAGCGTTCGATTCTCTTCCTCGGACCCGGCATCCCCGCGTACGGCGGGATGGTCTGCGGCGAGAACTCGCGCGAGAACGACATGGTCGTGAATCCGTGCGTCAAGAAGCACCTGACGAACATGCGCGCCTCGACCTCCGACCTCGCGATCCGGCTCACGCCGCCGCGCCCGATGCCGCTGGAGGCGGCCATCGAGTGGATCGACGAGGACGAGCTGGTCGAGGTGACGCCGAAGTCCGTGCGCCTCCGGAAGAAGATCCTCGACCACTCGATGCGGCGCGTCTCGGAGAAGCGGCGCGCGACGGACGACGAGGGCTGACCCTCGCCGCGTAGACTCAGTTCGTGAGGCGCCCGCTCCTCCTCCTGCTCCTCCTCGCGGCGCCTCCGGCCGGCGCCGGGGGTCCGGCCTCTGCCAATGAGATCGCAGCGTGGCTCGCCGGGACATACGACACGAAGGAGCAGTCCGTCCGGAGCGCCGAGGTTCCCGCGCTCCGGATGGTGATCGTCGCCGTTCCGAAGAGCCGTCTCTCCTTCGGCGTGCCGGTTTTCTACCTCGAGGAGGCTCCGGCCGGGACGCCGGACCGCCCGTCGCTCCAGCGCTTCCTCCGGGTCGAGACGGACGCGGACGGGGCGATCGTCCTTCGCTCGTTCGACCTGAAGGACGGCGCGGCCGCGGCGGGAAAATGGCGAACTCCCGCGGACCTTGCGCTCTTCGGACGGAACGACGTCCGCGAGCGGACGGCCTGTGCCGTGACGCTGAAGAAGATCCTGGAGCGCTATGAAGGGAGCGTCTCGGCCGTCGCGTGCCTGCCGCCGTTCCTCGGGGCGGCGACGGCGACTTCGGAGATCCGCGTCTTTTCGGACCGCGTCGAGACGTGGGATCGGGCTTTCGGGGCGAAGGGCGCTCAGGTCTTCGGTCCCCTCTTCGGCCCGTACTCGTGGAAGAAGCGCGCGGCCGCGGCCGAGGTCGACGAGTGACCGGGGACGTCCGCCGCGCCGCCCGGAAGAGGCTCGCGGCCTCCCGGCGGATCGTCGTGAAGGCGGGGACGAACGTCGTGATGCGCGAGGAAGGGGGCATCGCGCTCGGCCGCCTCTTCGGTCTCATCGAGTCGGCCGCCTCCCTCCGGGAGAAGGGGCGCGACGTCCTGATCGTCTCCTCGGGGGCGATCGGTCTCGGCGTCCAGCGCCTCAGGCTCCGGAGCCGGCCGGCCGAGCTCTCGCTCAAGCAGGCGTGCGCGGCGGTGGGACAGTGCCGCCTGATGGCGGTCTACGAGGAGGGGTTCGGCGCGCTCGGCGTCCCGACGGCGCAGGTGCTTCTGACGGAGGACGACTTCGCCGACCCGGAGCGCTTCCGGAACCTCTCCGCGACGCTCGGCCGCCTCTTTGCGCTCGGGGTCGTCCCGATCCTGAACGAGAACGACGTCGTCTCGACGGCGGAGCTGGAGACGCCAGGCGCCGCGCGCCGGAGTCTCTTTGGCGACAACGACCGGCTCAGCGCCCTCGTCATGCGGCATGTCGAGGCGGACGCGCTCGTCATCCTCTCGGATGTGGACGGCCTCTTCACGGGGCATCCGGCGCGGGACCGGCGCGCCCGGCTCATCCCTCTCGTGGCAAGTGTGACGAACCGGATCGCCCGGTACGCGAAAGGAGCCGGGACGCGCGGGCGGGGTGGGATGGAGACGAAGCTCGAGGCGGCGCGGCTCGCGACGGAAGCCGGCGGACTCGCCGTCATCGCGAACGGAAGGACCCCGCACGTCCTCGACCGGCTCTTCGCGGGGGAGGAGATCGGGACGCTCTTCCTCCCGCCCCGCCGGGCAGGGCGATGAGCGCAGAGGACCCGGTCCGTTCTCGCGCCCGGGCGGCGCAGGCGGCGGCGCGAGTCCTCTCGGGCGTGCCTGCGGATGCGAAGAATCGCGCCCTCCGGGCGGGAGCCCTGGAGATCGAGGCGCAGGAGGCGGCGATCCTCGAGGCGAACGGCGCCGACGTCGCGGAAGCGCGCGCGGCCGTCGAGGCCGGCAGCCTCGCGAAGCCGCTCCTCGACCGGCTCGTTCTCGACCCGGCGAAGGTCCGCGCAATGGCGGACGGCGTCCGCGCCGTCGCGGCCCTTCCGGACCCTTCGGGACGCCTTCTCGAAAGAACGCTCCTCGATGACGGGCTCGTCCTCGAGAAGGTGACCTGCCCGCTCGGCGTCCTCGCCTTCGTCTTCGAGTCCCGTCCCGACGCAGTGCCGCAGATCGGAGCGCTCGCGCTCAAGTCGGGGAACGCGGCGCTTCTGAAAGGGGGGCGCGAGTCGGCCCGGTCGGCCTCGGCAATCCTCTCCGCGATCCGGACCGGCCTCGAAAAGATCCCGGAGATCCCCGCCGACGCTCTCCAGCTTCTCTCGACGCGCGAGGAGGTGGAAGCGCTGCTCGCGCTCGACCCGGAGATCGACCTCGTGATCCCGCGCGGCGGCGCCAACCTCGTTCGTTGGGTCCGGGAGCAGACACGGATCCCGGTCCTCGGCCACGCGGAAGGGGTCTGCCACGTCTACGTCGACCGGGCGGCGGACCCGGAGATGGCCATCGCGATCGCCGTGGACGCGAAGACGACCTACCCGGCCGCGTGCAACGCCGCCGAGACGCTCCTCCTCCACCGCGAGGCGGCAAGCCGCCTCCTCCGCCCGCTCGCTGCGGCGCTCCGCCGGGAGGGGGTCGAGATACGCGCCTGCGAGAAGACGCGCGCCCTCGCGCCCGACCTTGGCTTCGTGCCGGCGACGGAGGGCGATTTCGGGCGGGAGTTCGGGGCGCTCGTCCTCGCGGTGAAGACGGTCGAGAGCCTCGACGAGGCGATCGGGCACGTGAACCGGTTCGGCTCGAAGCACACGGACACGATCGTGACCTCGGACCGCGCCGCCGCCGACCGGTTCCTCGCCGAAGTGGACGCCGCGGGCGTTTACGTCAACGCCTCGACGCGCTTTGCCGACGGCTTCCGTTACGGTTTCGGGGCGGAAGTGGGGGTCTCCACGAGCAAGCTCCACGCCCGGGGGCCGGTCGGCCTCGACGGGCTCGTGACGTACAAGTACCGCCTCCTCGGGGACGGGCACGTGGTGGCGACATACACGGGGAAGAACCCCCGTCCCTTCCGCCACGTCCGGCTCGGCCCCTGAACGCGCGTCCCTCGAAACAAAGGCCCCGGCGTCTCGTATCCTGACGTGCCATGAAGAGAGCGCACGCTGCCTTTCTGTCCGTCCTTCTCGCCTTTCTCGTCTTCCCGCCCGCTGCCGGCGCGGCGGAGCCCGCCGGCGAGGCTCGTCTTCTCCGCTTCCCGGACATCTACGGCGATACAGTCGTCTTTTCCCACGCGGGGGACCTCTGGTCGGTTCCGGCCTCGGGCGGAGTCGCCCGGCGGCTGACGAGCGGAGAGGGGCTCGAGCTCTTCCCCCGCTTCTCGCCCGACGGGAAGTGGATCGCCTTCACCGGCCAGTACGACGGCTCGCTCGACGTCTACGTCATCCCGGCTTCGGGAGGCGAGCCGCGCCGGCTGACCTGGTACCCGTCGCAGGACAACAACGACCGGATGGGGTTCGACAACATGGTCCTCGGCTGGACGCCGGCCGGGAAGATCCTCTTCCGCGGCCAGCGCGGGCCGCTCCGGGGGTTCATCGGCGAACCGTACGTCGTGAGCCCCGAGGGGGGGCCCGTCGAGCGGTTCCCGCTTCCCGAGAGCGGGGCCATCTCCTTCTCGCCGGATGGAAAGAAGATCGCCTACACCCGGATCTTCCGCGACTTCAGGACCTGGAAGCGCTACCAGGGGGGGATGGCTCAGGACGTCTCGATCTATGACCTGGCGACCGGCGCGCTCGAGACGATCACCAACTGGCGCGGCACCGACACGCAGCCGATGTGGATCGGGGGTGACATCTATTTCCTCTCGGACCGCGAGAACTGGAAGCTGAACCTCTGGAAGTATGACGTCGCGGCGAAGGCGACGACGCGCGTGACGAGCTTTGCGGACTACGACGTGAAGTGGCCGCACGCGGGCTCCGGGAAGATCGTCTTCGAGAACGGGGGCTTCATCTACGTTCTCGATCCGTCGACGGGGCGCCAGACGAAGCTCTCCGTCTTCCTCCCCGACGATCGGAGGCTCGCCCGCCCCCGCTGGGTGAAGGTGGAGGACCGGATCACGGACGTGTCGCTCGCCCCCGGAGGCCTCCGTGCGGCCTTCACGGCCCGCGGCGACGTCTTCTCGGTTCCCGCCGAGAACGGCACGACGCGCAACGTCACGCGGACGCCGGGCGTGCGGGAGAAGAACGCCGTCTGGTCGCCGGACGGGAAGTGGATCGCCTTCTTCTCGGACGCGACGGGAGAGGAGGAGCTCCAGATCGTCCCGGAGGACGGCAAAGGGGCGCCGGTGGCGCTGACCTCCGGCTCGGCCACGTGGCATTTCCCGCCGGTCTGGTCCCCCGACTCGAAGAAGCTCGCCTTCGCGGACCGGGCGATGCACCTCTTCGTCCTGGACGTCGCGACGAAGAAGAAGACGCTCGTCGACACGGCGACGATCTGGGAGATCTCTCAGTACGCCTTCTCGGCGGACGGCTCGTGGCTCGCCTACCGGAAGCGCGTCGACACGGACTTCAACGCCCTCTTCCTCTGGAGCGCCGCGACCGGCGCCGCGATGCAGGTGACGCCGTCGGTCGTGGAGTCCGACGAGCCGGTCTTCGACCCGGAGGGGGCGTACCTTTACTTTCTCTCCGACCGGGACATCGCGCCGACGCTCGGGGCCTTCGAGGCGTCGTTCACCGTGAACCGGACGACGCGGCCGTACGCCCTGATCCTGCGCGCGGACGGCGCCTCCCCCTTCGCCCCGAAGAGCGACGAGGCGAAGAAGGGGGACGCTGCGGCGGAATCGAAAGACGCCAAAGACGCAAAGGACCCGAAGAAGGAGGAGAAGAAGCCTCCCTTCCGGATCGATCTCGCCGGGATCGCGGATCGCGCGGTTCCCTTCCCGGTCCCGCCGGGGGACTACGCGTCCCTCTCGGCGGCCAAGGGGAAGGTCTACTGGCTTTCCTTCCCGACGCGCGCCCTCACGGATGCGGACGGGCCCCCGTCGGGGACGCTCCAGTCCTTCGACATGGAGAAGCGAAAGGCGTCCGACCTTCTCTCGAACGTCCGGCGTTACGAGCTGGCGCCTGACGGGAGCCGGATCGCCTACAAGAGCGAGAAGACGTGGGCGATCGTCGAGCCGAAGGAGGGGCTGAAGCCGGGCGACGGGAAGCTCGACCTCTCCGGGCTCGCGATGGAGCTGGATCCGAAGGCCGAGTGGGCGCAGATCTTCCGCGAGACATGGCGCCTCTACCGGGACTTCTTCTACCTCCCCGACATGGGGAAGATCGACTGGACGGCGATCCGGCAGCGGTACGAGCCGCTCGTCGCCCACGTGGCGCACCGGATCGACCTCAACTACGTCATCGGCGAGATGGCGGGCGAGCTGGCGTCCGGCCACGCGTACGCCGGCGGGGGCGACTACCCGCGGCCCGAGCGGATGCCGGTCGGCACGCTCGGCGCGGACCTCGTCCTCGACGCGAAGGCCGGGCGGTTCCGGATCGCGAAGATCTTCCAGGGAGAGAACTGGATCGAGTCGCGCCGCTCGCCGCTCACGGAGTCCGGCGTGAACGTCTCGACCGGGGACTACCTCCTCGCGATCGACGGCCGCGACCTGACCGCGAAAGACGAGCCGTACCGCCTCCTCGCGGGGGCGGTCGGCCCGACCGGAGACAAGCAGGCCGCGGCCGGCGGAGGCCGGACGGTGACGCTCCTCGTGAACGCGAAGCCGGAGCGCGCCGGAGCCCGCGAAGTCGTCGTCCGACCGATCGTGAGCGAGGAAGACCTCCGCTACTACAACTGGGTCGAAGAGAACCGGCGGAAGGTCGAGAAGGCGACCGGGGGGCGCGTCGGCTACATCCACATTCCGGACATGGGGGGCGAGGGGCTGACGGAGTTCATCAGGCAGTACTACCCGCAGCTCCGGAAGGAAGGCCTCATCGTCGACGTCCGCGCCAACGGTGGAGGCTTCGTCTCGGAGATCATCCTCGAGCGGCTTCGCCGGAGCACGATCGGGATGGGCACCGCGCGCAACGCCCGCCCGACGCCCTATCCCGACGCCTCCTTCAACGGTCCGATGGTGGCGCTCATCAGCCCCTACTCCGCTTCGGACGGCGACATCTTCCCGTACTTCTTCCGCGAGTACGGCCTCGGGCCTCTCATCGGGAAGCGGACGTGGGGGGGCGTCGTCGGCATCCGCGGCCTCGGCGGCGGCATGGTGGACGGCGGCTACACCTTCATCCCCGAGTTCGCTACGTACAGCCTGAAGGGGGAGTGGGTGCTCGAGAACGAAGGCGCGCGCCCCGACATCGACGTCGACAATCTGCCGGCCGACGAGATGGCCGGCAAGGATGCGCAGCTCGAACGCGGGATCCAGGAAGTCCTCAAGCGGATCAAGGAGCATCCGCCGGTCTGGCCGCCGGAGCCGAAGCCGAAGGACCTGACGAACCCGGGGCCGATGAAGTAGCGGCGGGACGCGTCGCCTCGGGCGGGCACGGCTCGATCCGGATACCGGGAAAGTAGCGGTGGAGAAGGGCGCGGAAGTCCGCGCCCTCGGCGGCCGCGGCACTGGCGGCGGTCAGGTCGAGGCCTTCTCCGTGCCCTTCCCCCTGGCCGCGAAAGATGAATCCGTCCCCGGATCGCTCCACGGCAGAGGGGCAGGAGAGCAAGCGAAGCTGGTTGCGGAGAATCTCGCAAGGGATTTTCCGCGCGGCGGCTCCTCTCGCCTCGAGGTCGATCCCGCCGTCCGCGCGGCGCGCGATCCGGACGGGATCGCCGTCGAGTCCCAGCTCTTCGCGGACGGTCGCGGCGGAGCGGATCTCGGTCCAGGGGTGGCGGCCACCGAGAAAGAAGGGAAGCCAGATGCGACCCCCGGGCGGAGGGGCGATCTCGAAGGAGGCAACTGCCGACACCGCCGCACGCGCCCGGGCGCGTGCCCGAGGCGGGACGGAAACGTCGTGGGCGAAGAGGTTGCAGTGCGTCGTGTCGCAGGGCGGGCGGTCGCCGTGCCGGCGCGAGAGACGGTTGTTCCGGACGACCAGCGAAAGTGCTTTCAGAAGCTCTTCGTGGACTGTGGGCGACTCCGAGAGAATGCTCGACGTGACATACGAGCGCTCGCTCGTGACGAGGACGTAACGCGAGCCGGCGCGTGCGCGTGCGCTCGTGGCGCGAAGCGGGACGCCGGAGGGAGGGGACGCGGACGGCTCCTCCACGCGTAGCGCGCCGTGATAGCGGCGCGTGAGCGGCGCGCCGTCCGCGCCGGGAAAGGAGAGGACGAGCCCCGAGGCCGGGCACACATACCAGGCGCCGCTCGCGAGCGTTCCGGACGCGCGCGCCGAGCCCGGGGGCTCGAGGCGCCACGTGCCGCCCGGGGAGCGCGAGGCGAGTGGCACGCCGGCCTCGCACGCGAGTCCTACGGTGCCGGGCGGCACGAGCCCCAGAATCTGGACTTCGGCCGGGCCATCGAGGCCGGTGGGCGCCTCGTCGAGACGGCGCCGGAGATCCGGCAGGAGCATTGCGGGAGCGCGCCCGGTCGCGTGGAGGGCGGCGAGGAACGAGGGAGCGCCCGCCGCGCTTCGCGCTCCCGAGGCGACGATCCAGGCGTGGAGCGGCCGGCTCGCGGCGTCGCGGAGGGTTCCCGTCTTGAGCGCGATGCCGCGGGCGGCAAACCATCCGGCGTCCGAAGCGGCCGCGAGCGTGCCGTCCGACGCCGTTCGCCGGAGGGCATCGAGGACGAAGGGCGCGCTCCGGTCCAGCCACGCGAAAAGGCGGACGGCCTCGAGGGGTGACAGGGCGTAGTCGCCGAGAAGCCCGATCCGTCCTTCCATCGTCCGGGGCGGCTGCGGGAGGCCGAGGCGCGCCAACCACTCCTCCCAGAGTGCGAACGGGTCGGGGCCACGCGGGACGAAGTCGAGAAAGTAGCCGTTGCAGGACCGGGCGAGGGCCGCCTCCCACCTCATCGGCTCTCCGGCGCGCGGAGGACCGGGACAGTGCCAGGAGGGATCGTCACGGGCGGGCCGGGGCTCCATCAGATCGGGGACCGCCGCCACGAGCGACGGCTTCAGGATCGAACCGGCCGGCGCCCGCCGGCGTGGAGCGCCTTCTTCCGCGAGGATCTCGCCGGAGTGGCCGTCGACGAGGACGAAGTCCAGGCTCGATGCCACCGGCGGCGCGGAGGCGCCCCGTGCGACGTCGAGGAACTCCGAAAGAGCGCGGCCCGACGAGAAGCTCTCGTCCCCGCACGTGCCGAGCAGGCGCGCGAAGAAGGCGTCCCACGCCTCCTGCGTGTCGCCGCGGGCGAGGACGCGCACCAGCGCGCGCGCGGCGGCTCGCGGCTCGGGCCGCGTGTCCGAGGCGTGGGCGACGAGCCAGTCGCGCGCTGAGGAGAGCGTCGGCGGAGCGCCCCCCTCGGCCAGGCGCCGGGCGGCGTCGCCCGAGGCGTAGAGCGCGAACGCCTCTGGAAGGAGGGGTGCCGCTCCGGTGAGAACGGGACATCGCGTCTCGACGAAGACGTGCGCGATCTCGTGAAGCAGGGTCGTGTCGGCCGCGTCGGCGGGGAGCGCGGCATTCAGCTCGACGTGCCCGCTCCGCGTCCGACCGAGATCGTCCGGCAAGCGCGCGACGTCCACGACGCCGACCGTGAGGGGCGGCATTTCCGCGCTCGCGCGGAAGCGCGCCTCCCAATCCACCCATGCCACGCGCGCCGAAGCCTCCCATCTCCGCGCCTGCCCGGCGGTGACGGGAGGCTCGAAGCGGATCGGCTCAGCGGCGCGGGCGCTCGGGAAGAGGATCCACCCGAATGCGGCGAGAAGCCGTACGGGATTCGAGCGCCTCATCGTAGAAGTCCTCCAGGCGCGCGATGCCCGCCGAGAAGTCTCCGGCGTGCTGCGCGCGCAGGACGTAGCCGACGTGCCAGGCACGGTCCATGAACGCCCGCGCGAACGAGTACGTCCAGGTCACTCGGTCGTTCCGGATGTCGCGCGTCGCGTAGCCGCCGCCGTGCAGGTTCAGCGCGAACGGCGCGGCGTCGTACGCCTTGTCCTCTTCGACGACGCTGAAGCCCGCGGGCACCTGGTCCGTCAGCAGGTAGTACGACGAAGCCCACCACGGGCGGCCGCTGGCACGCGGGGTGAACGTGAGCCGCACGTAAACCAGATCGCCCACCGTGACCCGACCCTCGAGGGGCTTACGGACACCCGTCTTCGGGTCGAGGCGGAAGAACGTGCGCTCCAGGTCCCACGCGCCGCGGGTGGCGGACGCCTGGTCGAACGGAACATTGCGCGTGACGGCGGCACGCAGCACGACGTCGTCGCCCGGCGCCGCCGTGACGGTCAGCGGCCCGCGAGAGGCCTCGGACGCGTCCACCACGATCTCGAGGCCGCCCGGCACCTCGCGAAGGGCGAGCAGGGTTGCAGGGACTTGGCGTCCGGCGACCGCGACGCGGGGACGTCTGAGCGTCCGCGCGGCCTTCGTCTCTTCACGAACGAGCCACGCGGCATGGGCGAGCACCAGTGACGTCTCGAACGTGGAGCCGTAGTGGCGGCCGTCGAACTCCTCGACGAGCCGGCGCGCGAGGGCCTTCCTCGCCGCCGCGTCAAGCCGGCCGTGCGCCTTCAGCGCGTGCGCCGCGAGCGCGAGGGACGAGGGGAGCCGCCCCGGGTACCGGGGCCAGCCGGACGCGAGCGGCGTCCAGCGCGTCGGGTCCTCGGAGCCCGGCTTCCCGAGCGCGCCGTCGACGGCCGTGCCGACACCGGAGAGGAGGTCCTTCGTCACGCGGTCGAGGCCGGGCTTCTCCTCCATCCCGAGATTCTTCAGCGCGAGGAGGAGGAGCGACCTGTCGACGACCGTGCCGCCTGCCGCGGCCCAGTCGCCCTGCAGGCGCAGGGCGGCCTCGACGGACGCGCCGGCGGCGGGCAGGAGGCCGAGCGCGACGAGACGCGACTCGACATAGGACGCGACGATGCCCTGCGGAGACGCCGCGTCGGGTGTCTGCGTCTTGAGCCAGCCGAGCGCGCGCGGCGCGTCCAGCGCACGCAGTGGCTCGGCGTCATCCACGGAGGCCACGAGCATCAGGACGAGCGCCGTCATGGCGGCGTCGCCCTTGCCCGAGCCGGGCCACCAGACGAACGAGCCGTCGGCATTCTGCAGCGCCTTCAGACGCGCCACGCCGGCAGCGCCGAACTCGGCCGCGCTGCGTCTGGTCTCCTCCGTCGCTCCGGCGATTTTCGCCGTCGGGTCGAAGAGGCCGTTCACGACGAGGCTCGACGTCGTCATCGACGCGACCTGCTCGGCGCAGCCCCACGGGTAGCCGAGGATCCACCGCACGGAGGGAAAGAATGTCGCGGCGAACGACCCAGCCACGGTGACGCGGACGTCGGAGAGCGACTCTCCGGAAGCCGGAGCGAGCGAGACGGAGACGCCCGATTGCAGGGCGAGAGTCTCGTGCAGCCGGACGGTGTCAGGAAGCGCACCGAGCAGGTGCTCGAAGCGCTGCGTCTCCCCGTTCGAGACGAGCGAGGTCTCCAGGACCGCCGAACCGGAAGCGGACAGCTCCGCGAGGCGAATCGCGCCGCGCCCGGACGCCTCTTGCTTCGGCGCGAGGCGGGACGAGATGGCGATCGGTTCCTCCAGGGTGACGCCCGGGGGGACGGTGAGCGCGGCCGAGACGTCGCGTGCCGCCTTCTCCTGGTTCGAGACGAGCAGGCGCACCTGCGAGCGGTCGCCGCGCCTCAGGAACGAAGGGGCCGCTACGGAAAGCGTCACCGGCGCGTTCGTGCCGAACGAGCCGATTCCCTCGCCGAAGCGGCCGTGCGTGTCGACGGCGACGGCCGAGACGTTCCACGTCGTCTGGTTCGACGGGAGCCGGAAGAAGACGGCCGCCCGGCCGTCGGCGCCGGTGACGACGTGCGCGTTCCAGTAGGCGGTATCGTCTTCCTTCGGGTCTTTCCGGTCCGGCTTCGTCGCGGCGAGCCAGAAGTTCGGGCGGAAGAGGCGCGCCAGCCGCTCCCCGTAACCGTAGGACTGGAACTCGCGGCTGAAGAAGCTCATGAGGTTCAGCCGCTCGACGGGGTAGAAGAACGGAAGGATCGACGGCCGGAACTCGGGCTGAAGCGCGAGTACTGCCTTGTCGACGACGGAGACGGAGACCTCGGCCTCGACGGGCCTTCCCGCGGCGTCCACGACCCGGAGGGTCAGCCCCTGGCGCTGTCCGGGCTTCACGAACGGCGCCTGCGGCTTCACCGAGACGGCGAGAGCCTTGTCCTTGGGCGGAATGCGGAGCGTGAGCGTCCGCTCCGTCCAGCCGCGCACGGGGTCCGGGTAGCCGACGACGACGTACGCCGCGGTCCCGAAGGAGGGGAGGACGGGCTGCGTGATCCAGGCTGTGAGCCCCTTCACCTTCTGAACGCGTTGCCCGTAGATGCGCCGGCCGGCGACGGTGAGATAGAGGCGCCCCTTGTCCGAGCCTCCCTCGCCCCACCCCTCGGGCAGCAGGATCAGGGCGCGCGCGGTCTCGCCCGGCGCGAAGGTCTCTTTCTCCTGGAGCATCGTGATCTCGGAGACGTCCGCGACCGGCGTGTCCGGTCTCTCCCGTGCGACGACGATCGTCGCCTCCGCGCTCGTCGCTCTGCCGGAGCGGTCGAAAAGCGTCACCACCGCGTCGAGACGGCCGGAGGCGTCCGTCGGCACCGGCAGCCGCGCGCGCCCGTCGGCGCCCGTCGTGAACGGCACCTCGCGCCTGGCGGGCGGGAGCCTGTACGGCGTCAGCGCGAAAGAGACAGTTCCCGTCGTCTCGCCGTACGGCTTCCCCGAGGGATAGACCGCGCGGATCGCGAGGGTCGCCGGCTTCTCGGCGCTCGCCCAGACGGCGGACATCCTGGCGAGCGCGACGACCTCGCTTCGCGCGTCCGGGAACGACTTCGAGTACGTGGCCACGTTCCCGTCGGGATCCTTCGCGAAGAGGCGCAGGACGAAGGAGTAGTCGTAGTTCGGGGGCCCGGGCAGCGTCTCGGGGAGCTTCAGCGTGAGCGTCGTCCGGCCCGTCGCGTCCAGCTCGAGGTCGTCCGAGTCGGCCACGGGGAGCGGCACGGAGACGGACTCGCCCTTCGCCATGTCCCATCCATACGTCGTCGTGCTGCCGGCCTCGCCAAGACCCGCGTCCTCGACCCACTGCGGTGACTCGGCGCGCACGCGGAAGAGCTGCGCCGAGACCTTCACGCCCTTCGGGACTCCACCCGCGTAGCGCTCGACGGCGAGGGTCGCCGTGAGCGTGCCCCCCGCCCGCAGCGTCTCCTGCGCCGTCTCCACTTTGAAGAAGAAGAGCGGCTTGACGTACTCGCGCACGCGGAACTCGCCGGCATGGCTCGCGCCGGCGAGGTGCGCCGTGACACGGTAGACGCCATTGAGATCCTCGTCGCCGGAAAGGTCCAGCTCGCCCGAGAACGTGCCGAAGGGAGTGAGCCGCGCGGAGACCTCCTTGACGACCGTCGCGCCCGAGAGATCCACGACCGAAACATACGCGACGTCCGCGTCCTTCGTGCCGAGCCGCGTGATGAGGCGGCTCACGCCGTCCACCGGCTCGCGCAGGACGCCGCGGAAGCGCACTTTCGAGCCCTTCCTGTAGAGCGGGCGGTCAGTGTAGAGGAAGACGTCGGGGAAGACGGCGGTCGTCGGGAAGAACTCCGTGTCCACGATCGCCGTGGAATCCCGGTCGCGGATCAGGGCGAGAAGCTCGCCGTCCTTCACGGACGGCAGCGAGAGGACGCCGTCGGCATCCGTCCGGCCCGCGGCCACCCATGCACCCTGCAGGTTCCGTACGTCCACCGTCGCGCCGGACGCGGGCTTCCCGTCCCGGTGCGCGACGCGCACGAGTGCGGCTCCGTCCGTCTGCTGGACGACGGCCGCCAGATCGTTGACGACGAGCACGACCTGCCCTTCGAGGTCGCCCTGCAGAACCTGCACGAGGTAGAAGCCCGGCCCGACCTTCGGAAGCGCCACGGCCTTCTGCCGGAGGCGGCCTTCGCGCGAGAACCACCAGTCGAAGCCCGGCACGTCGAACGGCACCTTCGCGTCGTCGGCGTCGGGCTCGAACGAGAACTCCGAGACGAGGTCGAACTGCGCCGGGCCCGCGATGATCTTCGTGGGGCCCTCGGCGAGGCGCGATGGCGCGGGGCTCCAGCTGCCGCCGCCGTACTCGGACATCAGCCGCTTGCGCAGAGCGACGTCGGCGGCCACCCGCAGCCAGTCCAGCTCGAGGCGGGTCTGGTTGAGGCCGGCAAAGAGGAACTTCGCGGGATTCCACTCGACCGCCGGCTGCCGCCAGGCGCGGCGCAGGTCGATCTGGCTCGCGATGAACTCCTTCATCTCCTTCGGCCGGTAGAGCCGCACCGTGAAGGGTGCCGAGCGCCCGTAGTGCAGCTCGATCTCCGGCGTCTCCGCCGGCGCGTAGTCGCGGCGCACCGTGATGTAGAGCTCCTTTGCGAGGAGCGGTGCGGCCTCGAGGCAGACGAAGGCGGCGAGGAGGAGGCGGAGGCGCTTCATGGCTCGACCCCGGTCATGACGACCGCGTCGCCGGCGACGCGGCCGGTGAAGGCGTACATCGGAAGGCGGTCCAGGAGCTGCATCGCGTCCGCGAGCTCGCGCGGCGGGGGCGGCGGACTCTTGTCGGGGCCGCGGGACGGAGCCTCCCGCTGCCAGCCGAAGAGGAGGGAGGCGCGGAGAAATCCGCCCACGTTCAGGAACGCGCCCGTCGAGATCGGGCCGTGCACGAACGCCTCCACGATGCGCGGTGGAAGCTGGCGGAACGACGGCTGGCGGCCGGCGCACGCGTCGGCGACCTTCGTGAGCGCCGCCCGCGACGGGCTGAGCGCGAGGACGCCGGGGCAGGCGCGCGAGGCGTGCACCTCGTAGGTCCCGCGCCGGTTGAAGAGCGCGTCCAGCCCTTCGAGCGCCCCCTCCGAGGCGTCCGCGCGCGGCACGAGGAGAACGGACATCGCCTCCGGCCGCCCGTCGCCCTCGGCGCGCATGCCGAGCGAGAGGAGCGTCACGGGGACGCCGGGCTCCGCACGCTTCGCGCGAGCGCTGGCGAAATAGGCCTCGGCCGAGGCGGTGTCGAGGTGCCCGGGGTCGGGAAGGACCGCCGTCGCGAGGAGCTGTGTCTCTGCCGGGATGGCGGACAGGAGCGCCGGCGGCACTGCGGCCGTCCCGAGCACGTGCTCCTTCCGGAGCGCTAGCGACGCACCCATCGGCCGGAAGCGCGCATTCTTCCTGTCCCAGTCGAACGTGACCCTGAGGCCCGGACCGATGCCGAAGAGCTTCTCGAGGACGACGGACCATGCGGAGAAGAACTTGTCCGTCCGGATGTCGAGGACGGCCGCCGCGAGGCGCCCGTCCGTCGGACAGACGCGCGAGAGCGTGGCGGCGACCCGCGGGTCGCGACTGAGCGCGAGGCACGACCCGTTCGTTACGGCCGCGAACTTCTGAAGGCGGAGGACGAGCGGCGTGACCGCCACGGTCGCCGCGCCTCCCGCACCGTCCCCGATCGTGACGGCGACGTCCGGCCCGGCCCGCAAGCCCTTCACGAGAAGCGCCAGCGCGTCCCTCTCGCGCTCCGTGAGATCCGGCAGCGTCACGCCGAACGGGCTCACGAGCCCCGAGGCCTCGAAGAGGCTCAGCTTCACGGGGCGTCCGTCGAGGAATCGCTCGGCAAAGAAGTCGGCGAGGCGCCCCTTCCAGCCGTCCCGGCCCTCCTTCGCGACGGCATTCAGGACGGGCCCGAGCCTGACCATCGTGCCGCGGTAGAGACTCGACGAGGCGAACTCCCTCGTCCAGACGTTCTCCCGGAAGAGCGTCCTGAGCCGTGCACCGTCTGCGACGGTCAGCTCGTACTCGGGAACGAGCGGCATGGGCGGAGGCGGGGCCTTCCTGGCCTCCGGCTTCTCCGCCCCGTTCGCCGGGTGGCCGGGGAGGAGCGCGAAGACGAACGCGAGGCCGAGCGCGAAGGGGGCGAGCCGGAGCCGTGATGGAGAATTCACGTCACTTCTCCTTGCGCGCCGCGGCTGCGGGCGCGACCCAGCCGTTCCAGCGGAACGTGCCGAGGAATCGCGGATTGGAGAGGGAGGGCCGCCACTCCGGCGGACCGCTTTCGAGGTCTTCCAGCCAGACCTTGCGTACGGCGGCGTCGGGACCCGCGCCGCCGTTGTGGTAGACGACGAGGATGCGGTCCGGCGCGGCACCCGGCGGGCGCAGCAGCACCATGAGATGCCAGGCATCCGCGCGGGGCTTCTCCGGGTTGAGGAAAGCGAGGAGGTCGCCGGTCTCCACGGTGTCGGGCGCTGGCTCGCGCGAGACGGGCGCGAAGTTGTATGCGAGGAGGTCTCCCGCGGAGACGAAGGATGCCCGTGTGCCGTCCGCACGCCGCCAGAGTGGCGCCGCACCGCCGAGCGACTTGCGGAAGAGAAACCGCACGAAGCCCGCGCAGTCGCGCTGCGCGGGGTCCCAGTCGGCGCGCGGCCCCTCGGCCTGCGTGAGCGCTTCGTTCAGAAGGCGGAAGCGCGCGGCGTCGGCGTTGTCCCGAGCCGTGGCCGGGGCGGAGAGCGCAGCGGCGAGGAGGGCGGCGGCCGGGCCGGCGTGGAGGAGCTTGCCCGCGAGCATCAGTCGCTCCCGCCCGGGTCAGGCTCGCCCGCGGTGTTTGCGTCATCCTTCGGCTTGTAGTCCGTGACCCACGCGGGCCACGTTCGAGTGTCGGTGGGCTTCCTGTCCAGCGAGGGCAGGTAGACGTGCGCGCGCCCGCCCTTCTCCACGCGGAGCCAGGCGAGCGTCTGCGTCTCGCCGGGCTTCACGAGCGGCAGCTTCACGTGGCGGCGAATCTCGTTCGGCGTCCCGCCGAAGAGGACGAGGTTGAGCGTTGCGACGGTGTGCGCCTTGTCGCCGCTCGGCCAGTAGTTCGTGTCCACGCGGTAGAAACCGAGCGGCGGCGCCGCGTGCGTATAGAGGTACGGGCCGTAGCCGGGACTGTCGAAGTCGCCGCCCTGCTCGTTCAGATAGAAGTGCCCGCCCGAGGGCGAGCTCGTGCGCGCCCAGAAGACGTGCGCGGACGCGTCGCGGCCCGCGGTCTCGGGGTCTGCCGCATCGGGCGGTGGCTCGTAGACGTGAAGGTCCGTGTAGACGCCGTCCGTGTCGCTCGTCAGCACGAGGAAGATGGGCACTGGCGGCACCTGCGCATACAAGGTGCGCTCGGCACGCGCGCTGCCGCCCATGTTCACGCCTTGCACGACGATTGCGTTCTTTCCCGAGCCCATCGGGAACTTGCGCTGGAACGCGCCATTCACCGTCTTGAGGAGATAGCGGTCGCCGTTTATGCTCACGGTGACGGGATTGACCGTCGGGTCGCTGATCGTGCCAGCAACGAGGACCATCCGGTCGACGGTCCAGCCGCCCGTAGGCGCCGTCAACGTGATGGTAGGCGCCGTCGTCCCCGTTCCGATCGGTTTTCCCGTGTGGCGCACGGGCTCGTCAGCTCCGAGGAGGGGCGTGGCGAGGAGAAGAGCGATTAGGGAACGGGCGTTCATGAGTGTCCCCTCCGTCTCGATGGGTGCGGGAATTCGGCCGCCATTAGGCCTCGGACACCTTCGAACTTCAAGGGCCGCGACGCTCTATTCCCGGGCGTTGCCCCCCACGGGCTTCCGTCCGCTCCGGCGGTGCCGCCGCTTGCGTGCCGCCGGGGGCGGCGCGTCCGGCGGGGGGAAGAGGTGAGCGTCGGGGTGCGCCCTGAGGAGTGCCGGCGGGGGGACGAGAGCCTCGGGGAACGGGGCCGGGATCGCGAGGCGGGCACGCGGGAAGTCCGCAGGTTGCCGTCCGGCCCGGTCGAGGACGTCCTGCCACGCGGAGGCGGCCTCCTGGTAGCGCCCTGAAGCCCGGGAGTGGAGGGCGAGGAGCGCGACGGCGTGGGGGAACCACGAGCGGGAGACGATCCGGCGCGCCGCCGGATGGTCCGGCCGCGTGGAGGTGAGCGCCCCGAGGGTGTAGAGCGACTGCTTGACGAGGTGCGTCGCCAGGTTCGGGAGCGACATCCGGAGCGCGAGCGGGTTCACGACGGCGTCGAGGACGAGGAGGATCT
>JBBIPB010000046.1:0-18145 GCA_037443065.1 Acidobacteriota bacterium
GGCGCGAGCAGCTCGCCGAGGAACCTCGAGAGATACCGCAGGGTGTCGGCCGCCGGGACGATGTCCACGGCCCGCGCCTCGCCGATCGGCTTCCCCTGCTCGACGGCGATGAGCCGCTCGATCTCGACATGGCTCCGCCGGACGACGTCCAGGAGCAGCCCAAGGTGCCTCTTCCGCTCGGCGAACGACGTCCTCGACCAGTGACGGAACGCCTTGGCCGCCGCGCCGACCGCCGCGTCGATCTCGGCGGGTCCGGCCCGGTGGAACTCGGCGAACGGCTCTCCGGTGGACGGCCGGATGGCGGGCGCCAGATGCCCCGTCGCCACGTCCTGACCGTCGATGATGGGACGGAGGTGCGAGGCGAGCAGGCTCTTCACGCCATTGCCCCCCGCGTGATCTCGCTCCGTTTCTTCTTCCAGAAGGCGACGAGCCTGGGAACGTACTCCTCGAAGTCGGGGCATTTCACGCCGAACCGCGCGAGATCGTGCGTCGCCCGTGCGGCGTCGTAGTGCACGGGATGGTCGAAGTAGTCGAGCGTCTGCCCCGGCATCCCGAGGAGGCCCGGGACCTGAGGCACCGAGAAGACGAGCCGCGCGATCGGGAGGGGAACCGGAACGAAGAGAAAAGACTTCCCGATCGACCTCGCGAGGAGCTCCGCGACGGTGAGAGCCGACTTCGGCTTCGGGTCGGTGAGGTGGTAGGTCTTCCCCTTCGCGCCGCTCCAGGACGAGAGCTGCGCGATCGCCTCGAGGACGAAGTCGACCGGGACGAGGTTCACTTCCGCCGTCCCATCGCCGATCCGGAGGAAGACCCCGGGCGACGGGAGGAGGTCCATGGCATGCAGGGCGAAATAGGGGCCGTCGAACTTCGCCGTCACCCCCGTCCCCGAGTCGCCGACGACGATCCCGGGGCGGTAGATCGTGGCCGGGATGCCGCTCTCGGCCACGGCGACCTCCGCGAGGAATTTCGTCTCCTCGTAGAAGTTCTTGAACGACTGGCCGACGTCGAGGTCGGTTTCCTTGAACGTGCCGGCGGCCGTCCCCGAGACGTACGCCGTCGAGACGTAGTCGAGCCGCTTGACGTGAGGCGCCTCGCCGAGGAACTCGAGGACGTTTCGCGTTCCCTCGACGTTGATCCGGAGCGCGATGTCCCGCGCCACGGCGAGGTCGTAGACCGCCGCGAGGTGGTAGCAGCCGACGAGATGCTTCCGGAGCGCGCGGGCGTCGCGCTCCCCGAGCCCGAGCCCGGGCGAGGTGATGTCGCCGACGACCAGGCCGACCCGTCCCTTCGTGCCGGGGTGGGCCTTCTCCATCGCCGTCACCGCCTCCCGGGCAGGTCCGAGGAACTTCTCCTGGACGAGACAGGCGAGGCGAACTCCGGGACGAAGTTCGAGGAGGCGGGGGATGAGGCGTGCTCCGATGAAGCCGGGAAAGCCGGTGAAGAGAACGGACGAAGACGTCTCGGGCTTCTTCGGACGGGAACGAACAGGGCTTTTTCTCATGGTCGCCTCACAGGGTTGTGCCGAGCGCCGGGTCGGAGAAGAGCCGCCGGTTAAAGTCACGAATCCGTTCGTCCATGGCGGCCGGGACGCCGCACGGCGCGCCATCGAGGGCGACGAGAGGGACCGCGAGCGTGAGGGATCCGCAGAGGAGCGACCCCGCGCGAAGCTCTTCCGCCGCCAGCAGCGCCGTCGAGTCCCCGTCGCCGAGGAACGCGGCCGCCGTGACGCTCGGCAGGAATCCCGACCGCGCCCGGGCGGGGCGTCCGCCGTTCCACGCGATCAGCGACGTGGAGGTTCCTTCGAGGTAGGTCCCGTCGGGCGCCGTGAAGAGCCCTTCGTCGGCGTCGCCGTTTCGCGCAATCCGGAGCCCCACGATCGCCGCGAAGTAGCTCGTCGACTTCACCTCGGGCGTGTCGCGCCGGAGCCACGGCGGGAGCGTCGCCCCCCGGCAGCCGGTCCGTCGGACGAGCGTGGACTCGGGAATGGCGCGCATCGAGATGTCGAGCCGCCACGAGGCCGGAGCGTCGAGATCGGAGCCGACCGCGATCCACGCGAGGCGGAGGGCCCGCTCCTCCCCCGCCGCGAGCGGGGCCTCGCCAGCGGCGGCGCGCGCCGCGTCCTCGAGCTTCCCCCGGTCGGGCCGGGGAAACGAGAAGCGGCGGAGCGTGGCGTCGAGGCGCGAAAGGTGAGGCTCCCAAAGGACGGCACGACGCCCCGCGACGAGAACGGTCTCGAAGAACCCGACGCCGCGCTCGACGATCGGGGCGTTGAACGGGACGTCGGCGGGCCGCCTCATCGGTCCGATTCTCCACCCGGACCCGCCGGGGCGCTTCGGGCGACCGCCTGGAACTCCCGGGACTTCGTCTCGGACTCGTCCCATTCCGCGGCCGGATCGGAGTCCCAGACGATCCCGCCCCCCGCGTGATAGTCCACGACGCCGCCGTGCACGATCGCCGTCCGGATCGCCACGTTGAAAATGACCCGCCCGTTGCCTCGAACGAAGCCGGCCGCTCCCGTGTAGGCGCCGCGCGGGCAAGGCTCGGCCCCGCGGATGAAGCCCAGGGCGGCCCTCTTTGGCGCGCCGGTGATCGACCCTCCCGGCAGCATGGCCCGAAGGAGGTCGGATAGACGGACGCCCGCCGCCAGACGCGCCGCCACCAGGGACTCGAGATGATGAAGGTGGCGAAAGGTCCGGAGCGAGGCGAGCCTTTCGACCCGGACGCCGCCGGGCTCGGCGACGCGCCCCAGGTCGTTGCGGATCAGGTCGACGATCATCACGTGCTCGGCCGCGTCCTTGGACGAGGCGAGGAGCCAGGCCCTGGCCGCATCGTCCTCCTCTTCCGTCCAGCCGCGCGCCACCGTTCCCTTGATCGGTGCGCTCGCGGCCCGGCCCGCCGCGAAGTCCGCGTCCAGGAGGAGCTCGGGGGAATTCGACACGACGGCCCAGCCCTCGCCGGCGAGGGTGAGCGCGTAGGGGACGGGGTTCTCCCGGAAGAGGGTGCCGGCGAGTGCGAAAGGGTCCCCTCCCGCCCTCAGGCGTGACCGGCGAGTCAGGTTCACCTGGTAGACGTCGCCTCGAGCGATCGCGGCGCGGATCGTCTCCACGCCGCGCGCCCATTCATCGGGAGAGAGCGACGTCGAGGGTGTCGAGGATTCATCGAAAGTGAATCGATCCTGCCGCAGCACCCGTGCTCCGCGGGATTGGTCACGGAGCCTGAAAACGCCGAAAGCGGCCAGAGGCGTCCCTTCCGGCTCGCGGAAAAACGTCGATGACCCCTCGAGGTGAACTCCCGCCTCATAAGAAATGAATCCGACGGCGATCAGGTCCGGATCCTTCGAGGCCACCACCTCGTCCAGCAAGGAAAGGACTCCTTTGAGTTGCTCCGGCTTCTCGGCCACGAGCAGCCTCTTTTCACCTTCGAAGAAAAGCGGCGTCGCCAGAGTCCAGCCGTCCCCGTTGAAGAGAGCGCTGATCCCCACCTCGGCTAGTCTAGGCTCGGGAGCGACGATGAAGCCGATGGGTCCCGTGGTCGAGTCGAAGGTCAGGGTCCGCTATGCGGAGACGGATGCGCAGCGGGTCGTCTACCACGCGAACTACCTCGTCTGGTTCGAGGTGGGCCGAACGGATTACTGCGAGGCCGCCGGGTATCCGTACGCCCGGATGGAGTCCGAAGGGGTCCTGATCGCCGTCGTAGAGGCCCGGGCCCGTTACCGGCGCGCCGTACGGTACGGAGACGTCGTCACCGTCCGGACCCGCTTCGCCGGGATGAAGAGCCGCGGCTGCGCCTTCGGCTACGAGGTGGTCCTCCCCGGCGGTGCGCTCGCGGCCGAAGGAGAGACGCACCACATCTTCGTGGACACGGCAGGCCGCCCGAGACAGGTGCCTCCCGGCGTCGTCAAGGCCTTCCGCTCGTTCGCCGGAGGGTAGGAGGCGTTCAGCCGCCCCGAGGCAGCTTCTTCAGGAGTGCCTTGTAAACGGGCGGCGGGACGAGGCCCGAGACGTCGCCCCCCAGCTCGTGGACCTGCTTGACGAGGCGGCTCGAGAGATAGGAGAGCTCCTCCTTTGGAGTCAGGAAGATCGTCTCGACGTCCGGATTGAGGCGGCGGTTCATGAGTGCCATCTGGAACTCGTACTCGAAGTCCGACATGACCCGGAGGCCCCGGACGACGACGTGCGCCCCCTCCTTCCGGACGAAGTCGACGAGGAGACCCGAGAACGCCTTCACGGCGACCTTCGGCTCGCGCCGGAAGATCGCCCGGATCATCCCGATCCGCTCCGTCACGTCGAAGAGCGGGGCCTTCTCCGGATTGTGGAGGACGGCCACGAGGACCCGATCGAAGATCCGGCCGCCCCGGAGGACGATGTCGACGTGCCCGTTCGTCATCGGGTCGAACGAACCGGGAAAGATGGCGATGCCCTTCACGAGGACGTCATTCTAGACCGCCCCGTCGCCGTCACGGCGTCCCCCAGACGGCGAGCTGCGAGGATGAGGAGAACCAGCGCCACCGCGGGTGGAATGACGCACCAGGGCGCCGTCAGGACGAGATCTCTCCCGTCGGCGAGCGAGCGTCCCCACGAGGCTGACGGGGGCGGCGTCCCGAGGCCGAGAAACGAAAGACCCGACTCCGTCAGAACGGCAGCCCCGAGAACGTACGGAGCCGTCGCGAGCGCTGGCGGCAGGGCGTGCGGCAGGACGTGGCGGAAGAGGAGGCGTCCTCCGCCCGCTCCGGCCGCGCGCGCCGCCGAGACGAACGGAGCCTCCCGCAGGCGTCGAGCTTCAGCCCGGACGATCCGCGCCGAGTCGGTCCATCCCGTCAGCCCGATCAGGAAGGCCGCGAGAAGAAACGAGGGAGGAAGGAACGCCGCCGCAGCCGCGACGAGGACCAGCGCGGGAAGGGCCTGGATCACCTCGATCCCGAAGAGAACCATCCGGTCCGTCCGGCCGCCGGAGAGGCCGGCGAGCGCGCCGAGGAGCGACCCGACGACCAGGGCCACACCGGAGGCGACGGCGCCCGCTCCGACGGAGACGCGCGCCCCGTGGAGAAGGCGCGAGAGAACGTCCCGCCCCAGCTCGTCCGTCCCGAGCCAATGCACGAGCGACGGCCGGCGGAGCCTCTCGTCGAGGTCGACGGCATCGGGATCCCACGGAACGGGCGCGGCGAGAACGGTCTCGCCCCGGGCATTTTCGACCCAGGGGCGGGAGCGGGCCACGAGCGGTGCGAGGAGGGAGACGAGGACGATCGCAAGGAGGCCGGCCGCCGCCGAAAACGCCGCGCCGGGGAGCCGTCTCATCCCGCGTCCCCCCCCTCGCGCGCCCCGCCGGAACGCGACTCGCCGAGCCGCGGGTCGAGCCAGGCCGAGAAGAGATCCGCCGCCGTGCTCGAAGCGACGACGGCAAGGCCGGAGGCGAGCGTCGTTCCGAGAACGACGGGAACGTCGCGCGCGAAGACCCCGTCGGCGAGGAGCCGCCCGGCCCCGGGCCACGCGAAGAGGCGTTCCACGAGAACGGAGCCGGCGATGAGGGATGGAACGAGGATCGCGGCAAAAGCCGAGAAGGCTCCCGCCGAGCGGCGGAGCGCGCGAAACACCGCCGCCGTCTCTCCCTCGCCGCGGGCCCGGCCCGCGAGCGCCGCCGGATCCTCGAGGGCCTGCCGGACGCACGTCCGGACGAACCGCGAGAGGAAGGCGAGCGCCCCGAGCCCCATCGTGGCCACCGGAAGGACGATCCCGCGAAACCCGAGTTCCGGGCCGGAGAAGAACGGAGTCCATCCGAGCCACCCGGAGAAGACGAGGAGGAGGAGAAGCCCGAGAACGAAGGAGGGCGCGGAGAAGAGGACATCGAAGAGGGCGCCGCTCCCCCGGTCGAACCGGCCTCCCGGCCGCCGGGCCGCCGCCACTCCGGCCGGGACCGCGATCAGGAGCGCGGCCGCGAGGGCACAGCCGTTCAGAAGAAGCGTCGCGGGAAGGACCTCGGCGAGACGCGCGCGCACCTCACGGCCGTCCTGAAACGAGCGGCCGAGGTCGAAGCGGAGCGCGCGGGCGTACCAGGAGAGGTACCGAACGGGGAGCGACTGGTCGAGTCCGTGCAGGCGCCGGTAGGCCGCGATCGCCTCGGGCGCGGCGGGACGGGCCCCTCCGCTCCGGGCCGCGAGGGCCGCCGGGTCGCCGGGCGCCATCGCGAGCAGGAGAAAGACGATGGTCAGGACGCCGGCCAGCGTCGCGAGCGCCGCGAGGAGCCGCCGCAGCGCGTAGGCGAGCATGGCGGAATGTTACGCGGACGTCAGAGCGGCGCGTGACCTGGCCCGAGCCTCCACGCCGAGGCCCCCGGCCAGAAGAGGAACAGCCCGAGCGGCGAGGTCCGGACGTTTTCCAGCCGCTTCGAGATCCCCCACCTTGCCTTCGTGTAGTGAAGAAAGGTCACCGGCTCGTCCTCGTGAAGGATCCGGAGAAGCTGCCCGTAGAGCTTCCTGGCCTCCCCGCGGTCGAAAGTGGTCCGGAGACGGTCCATCAGCGCGTCCGCCGCCGGGTTCGAGTAGCCCGCCGAGTTCCACCCTTTCGGTGCCTTCTGGCTCGAGTGCCAGTAGACGGCGAGGTCCGGGTTCGGGTCGAGGCTGTACGCGAGGATCGCCGCCTCGTAGTCCCCTTCGTCCACCTTCGCGGTGAAGGCCGCCCACTCCATCGGCCGAACCGTCATCTCGATCCCGGCCTTCCGGAAGCTTTGCTGGATCACCTCCACGATCTGCCTTTGCAGCTCGCTGCCGGTCCCGAGAAGCAGGGTGAAGGCGAACGGCTTCCCGTCCCGCCGGCGGATGCCGTCAGTTCCTCTCCGAAAGCCGGCCTCGTCGAGAAGCCCCTCGGCCTGTTTCGGATCGAAAGGCCACGGCGCGATCGACGGGTCGTAAGGCCAGAGGCCTGGGGGGATCGGCCCGGAAGCCGGAGTCGCGAGGCCGCCGTAGAGGGTGCGTGCGATCGTCTCGCGGTCGATCAGCATCGTGAGAGCCCGCCGGACTTTCGGCGAGGAGAAGATGGGAAAGTCGTTCCTCCAGGCGACGTAGGTGTACCCGAGATCGTCGAAGACGAGCGACCGCGCAGCCGCCCCCGCATCCGCGTCGAGGCGCGTTTTCTGCTCGTAGCTCACGCGCATTTCGTGCAGCTCCCCGGAGAGGAGGGCCTGGTAGGCCGAGGCGTTCTCGGGAACGACGCGGAAGACGACGCGTTCCGGCTCGGGGCGCGGCCCGTCGTACTGCGTGTTGAGGACCAGCTCGAGCGTCCGGCCCGCATCCCAGCGCGCGAGACGGTACGGTCCGTTCGCGAGGGGGTTTCGGTTGCGCGGGTTCGTGTTGACGTCCCTCCCGACGAAGTCGGCCGCCGGAAGGATCGGAAGAACGAAGGCCAGATCCCGCTCGGCGTACGCCTCGCGGAACACGACACGCGCCGTCCGGCGGTCGAGGACCTCGACTCGCTCGAACCCGTCCCAGTAGCTCTTGCGGGAGAGAGCGGGAGTCTTCGGATCGACGAGGAGCCGGATCGTGGCCGCTACGTCCTCGGACGTCACCGGGCTGCCGTCCTCCCACCGAAGGCCGTCGCGGAGCGTCAAAGTGAAGGTCCGGAGGTCCGGCGAGACCTCGAACCTCTCGGCGAGCCCCGGGACGAGCTTCAGGTTCTCGTCGTACTCGAGGAGGTTCCGGACGACGAGAGCGAGGACGACGTTCTCGGGGTCCGTCGTGGCGAGGATCGGGTTCAGCGTCCGGGGCTCGCCTTCGAGCCGTCGCTGGACGACGCTCTCGGGGTGCTTTCCCTTCGGCCCCCCGCACCCCGCGAACAGGAGCGCGGCCGCCGCCGTCGCGAGAAACCGGCGGGAGATCACCTGATGTCCCTCGGGTACTCGACCGACGCCGCGGCCGAGTTCCCCGCGGCATCGAGGACACGAATCGAGAGGATTGCGGCCTTCCCGGGCTTCGGGATCCGGAAGACGAAGCGCGCGACGGGAGATCCGGACGCGCCGTCCTCCGGCGCGAGCGGCCGCCACCGATCCGCGTTCACGGCCCCCTCGGCCTTCACGATCGGCGAAAGGGCGTCGGTCGCGAGAAGGCGAATCTCGATCTCTCCTCCGACGACCTTCGCCGACTCCACCTTCAGGACGGGGGGCGTGTTGTCGACGACGGCGATCGCCGACTCCTCGCTCGCGGCGAGGGCTTCCGGCTCGGGATTCGACGCCCGGTCGGAAGCCGTGACCCGGAACCGGTAGCGCCCGTCCGGAAGCGCCGTGGTGTCGAAGGAGCAGAACGGCTCCTCGACGTCCTTTCGGACCGGGAACCAGACGTCCGTCCCTTCCTTCCTCGCCTCGACCTCGTACCGGAGCGAATCGCCGTTCGGGTCGGTGCCTCGCCACGTGATCGTCCGGAAGCCTTTCCGGTAGAGGTGCCGCCCCCCGGGCTCCGGGCTTCCCGTCTCACGCGGGGGCTCGAGTCCCGCGTAGATGCCGTTCTCGTCCGGATTCGTCACCGACAGGACGTTCATCCCCGACGAGCCGGGCCGGGGAATGACGGCGCCCGGCTCGAGGATCGTCACGTTCTCGAGGATCGGACGGGCGTTCCGCTCCACGTACGAGAACTCCACCCGCTCGACGGACGGGGCCGACCCCTTCGTGCCGGCGGCCAGCGTCGCCCTCCACTGGAAGAAGCGGGCCCCCGGGAGCTTCGCCGATCCGTCGGCGGCCACCGGGCTCCAGTCGGTCCAGGTGCCGTCAGGCTTCTCGGAGTTGCCGGCGCGCACGTCGAACGAGACCCGGCTGCCTTCGGGCGCTTCTCCTTCGTACCGGAGTCGCCCGAACGACGAGAAGCGCGTGGCGTCCCGAACGGCCGACGTGAACGTCCCCGCCGGCGTTCCGGATGCCGGCAGGAAGACGCCGGCCGCTCCCGAGGTCACGACGGCGAATCCGGAGCCCGAGGAAGGCGCAGCCACCGCGAGGCGTTCGCCGGTCTGCGCGACGAGCCGGAGCCTCCGGTCTTTCAGGGAATAGACGCGGCCGCGCGCACCGGTCGTCACGAGGAGGCTTCCATCCCGGTCGGCCCGGATCGAATAGACCGCTTCCTCGGGGAAGGACCACCCGGGTTCCACGAAGCCGTCCGGGGAAATCGCCGCGATCTCGCTGCTCCCGCCGCCGCCGGGCGCCGGAGTCGGCGCCGCGCGGGACGTTCGCGTGGAGATCGAGACTGCGCCGCGCGGCGTCGTCTCCTCCGCAGAGGGAGCGGGCGTCGGCGTCGGGGTCGGCGCGGCCGGACGGATCGTGCGGACGTCGGAGACCGTCGTCCGCGGCGCTCCCACCTCGGCGCTCGCGGCGGCGCCGTAAACCACCCCGGACGGGTCCACGACGATCCCGACGACTTCCGGCTTCGAGAAGTCGTAGAGGGTCCGTTTCTTCCCGTCCGGCGACACCGCGATCAGGAGACCGCGATCGGAGGTTCCCGCGTAGACCGTGCCGTCCCGCCCGACGGCGAGGGAGCGGACGTGGACGTCCTCCGTCTCTGCAAACATCTCCAGCTTCCCCGAGGTCGTCCGGCGCCAGATCCGCCCCTTGTTTCCTGTTCCCACATAGAGGGTCCCGTCCGGACCGAATGCCAGCGCCCAGATCGCCGCCTCCTGTGGCGAGCCCCAGTCTGCTCCGGCGGCCGCAGGCTCCTTCGCCTTCGTGTCGACGCGGTAGATCTTCCCGTTCGGAGAAGTGGCGCAGACGACGGTACCGTCCGGACCGACCGCCACCGCCGTGACGTTCGGCTCGGCGGCGCGAAAAACGACCGCGACTCTCCCGTTCGGGGCGGCGGCGAAGAGCCGGCCTGTCCCCCCGCCGGTCGCGACGAAGACACGACCGGCCGCGTCGGATGCGGCTCCGAAGACGACGGCATCGGCGGCATCTTCCGGCCACTCCTTCGGGCCGAGCGGGACCCCGAGAGTCAGACGCCCGTCGGCCGTCACGGCCGTCCCTTTCGCATCCCCCGCGAGGAAGTCACGCGCGGACGCCGTCGTGGCGATGCGCGGCGTACCGGCCGCGAGCGGGAGCGCGACGGAGAGCGCGAGCGCGAAAAATGGTGCCTTCGACACGCAGATTCCCTCCGGGCTGCGCCGTGCCGTCATGAGCGCGGCCTTTCGACTTCGAACTCGAGCCGGACCGAACCGGACACGGGACGGTCGAGCACGACGAGCCGCTCGACCACGATCCTCGAACCGAGGCTGTGCCGCGCTCCATCGCCCCGTTCCCCGTCGGCGAGGAGAGCCGCCGCGGACGGCGGGAGAGACGTAAACGTCGCCGGACCGGTGACGGCTCCCCGCCCGGGGACGACGAGCACGGCGCCGAGCCGGTCGGCCGGGACGATCCGCTCCACGAAGCGGCGCAGGTCCGCGAGGGAGCGCGGCTCCCCCGGCTCCAGCGAGAAGCGGAGGGCCGAGATCGCGTTTCCGTCCCCGACGACGAGGCTCGCGTGCCCGTCCGGCAGCTCGGACGGAACGGTCACGCGGAGGGTCTCGGTCTTCTCGGTGCCCCTTCGGTCGGCGAGGCGCACGGTCGCCACGACGTCGGCTCCCGGCGCCACACGGCGCGATACGAGCGCGGCGTCCACGATGCGGAGCCGGCGCTCGCCGGCGTCGCTCACGGCGTCGATCGACACCGCTTTGATCCCCGGGTCGGCGAACTCGTTGTCCGTGATGAGCCCGGCGAGGACCGAGGTCGTCAGAACGGCCGTCTCCTTCGCCCGCGGACCCGAGAGCAGGTCCTCCCATGCGAACGGTCCGGCGACCGTGTCGAGGGAGACCCGGAAGCGGAGCGTCCGGTCCCGCGGCGTCGGGTCGGACGTCGTCAGGGCGGCATCCGTTGAAATGGCGAGAAGCAGGGGGAGGAGCCGTGGATGGGGCGCCAGCCGATACGAGAGCTCGCGTGTCGTCGCGCCGGACCGGAACCGGAACCGGACCGGGATCATGACGGCGCTGTGGTCCGTCCGTCCGGCGACTCCGGAGTCCCGGTCCTTCGTCAGTCTCCAGGTGGCCGGACCGGCCGGGTATCCGAGCTTGAAGGACGAATAGACGCTCGGGAGGACCGTGATGACGTTTGCCTGCGCGACGGGGATCTCCAGCTCGCCCAGGCCGAGAAAGGGGTGCCCGAAGGCCACGAACCGTCCCTCGCCGTCCACGTGCGTCACGGTCCCTGTGGCGCCGAGTTGGAAGTCGCCGTCCACGAGGAGAGCCGTGATCGACGCTCCTCCGGCGAGCGGCAGGGGCGGGGCCGCGGGCGGCAAGGGGCCCGCGGCACCCGGTATGGCTGCCGCCGCTTCCGTGACGCCGAGCATCGCGAGGAGCCGATCGGACCGAAGGAGCGTTCCGGACGGAATCCCGCGCCAGGAGGGGGCGAGAAGGTTCGTCGCTGCCGGAGGCAGGAGCGACTCCATCTCCCGGAAGCGCCGCTCCAGCGTTCCGAACCCCTCGTCTGCGGCCGACGCGAGGGCCACGAGGAGTTCCGACGGCCGGATCGCCGAGACGGGGCGGCCGGCCGGAGCGGGGGCGGCGCTCTCGATCGCGAGCATCGACTCGATCGGCGTGACGCCGCCGACGGGCTCCTTCTCGAATGCGAAACCGCTCGAGAGGGCGCCCGCGAGCTTCCCGTCGAGGTAGACCGGGCTTCCGCTCATCCCGGCGACGATGCCGCTGTTCTCGAGCCCGAGCCCCGACGCGCGGACGACGATCGTCGAACGCCCCGGCGTCGTCCCGGGAATCACGCCGAGCACCTCGACCTCGAATCGCGCGATCTCGCTCCCTTTCATGACGGTGAGACCCCACCCCTTCATCCCCGGGACGACTTTCGAGAGGGGAAGGATCTCCTCGGCCCGAAGTGTGCTTCCCGCGAGGAGGAGCGCCAAAGCGACGGCCGTCACGGTTTTTGACCGGGGCGGAAGCGGCGTGCTACCTTGCCCGGACGGTCCGCGACGGGTCCGTCGCAGGAACAGACCAAGGGGGGTCATGACGGAAACCGGCGGCAGCAACATCATCCAGTTGTTCCTTGGCGCCGGTTGGACGGCCAAGGTCGTCCTCGGCATCCTCGCGGCCTTTTCCCTCGCGTCCTGGGCGATCATCGTCGCCAAGGCGTGGAGTTTCGCACGGGCGCGGAGCCAGAGCCGAGGCTTCCTCTCGAACTTCCGGAAAAGCCGCAAGTTCGCCGACGTCCTCTCCGTCTGCGACAAGTTCGAGGCGAGCCCCCTCGTGGGCCTCTTTCGCTCCGGATACGCCGAGCTGGACCAGCAGGTGCGCGACGGCCGGCAGGTGGCCCCCTCGGACCCCGGGCGGCTCTTCGTCAAGAGCCTCGCCGCCATCGAGCGGGCCCTGCAGCGCGCTGCCGGCGTCGAGACGACGCGCCTGACCCGCAGCATGCAGTTCCTCGCGACAACGGCGTCCGCGACCCCCTTCATCGGCCTCTTCGGAACCGTCTGGGGAATCATGGTCTCCTTCTCGCAGATCGCGGCCAAGGGAAACTCGTCCATCGTGGCCGTCGCCCCCGGAATCGCCGAGGCTCTCATCAACACAGCCGCCGGGCTCGTCGCCGCCGTTCCCGCCCTGATCGCCTACAACAACTTCAACGGCAAGGTCCGGGTGATGCGCGCGGAGATGCACGACTTCGCGCTCGAGTTCCTGAACCTCGCCGAGCGTCATTTCACCTGAGGCGCACGGAGCGATGGCTTTCCAGCTGGACGACGAGACGCACGCACTCTCCGACATCAATGTCACGCCGCTCGTCGACGTGATGCTCGTGCTCCTCGTCATCTTCATGGTGACGGCGCCGCTCCTCCAGCAGGGGATCGACGTACAGCTCCCGAAGGCCGTGGCGCAGAACCTTCCCCAGAAGCCGGAGGACCCGCTCATCCTGTCGATCACGAGGTCGCAGGTCTACTATCTGAACGAAACTCCCGTCCCCCGTTCGCAGCTCTCCGAGCGGCTGAAGATCATCCTCCGGAACCGGAGAAGCAAGGCGATCTACCTCAAGGCCGACCGGAACCTCCCGTACGGAACGGTCGTCGAGACGATGGACATCCTCAACAGGCTCGGCGTGGAGAGCCTCGGGATGGTGACCGAGCTTCGGAGCGTCGAGAAGCCGTGACGGTCTCGGAGGTCCTGGAGCGGCGCCTCGGTCGGGTGGACGCCCCGTTCGGTCTCGGGCCGGGCGTGTCGCTCGCGGCGCACGTCGCCTTTTTCGCGCTCCTCGTCCTCGTCTCGCACCCGCGTCCGGTCACCGTTCTTCCCGTGGCGCTCCCGGTCCACGTCGTCTCGCCGGGGGCGCTCGGCGTGCGCCCTGCGGCGCCTCCCGTGCGCGCGCCCGTCCCCGAGCCGCCGCCGAAGCCGAAGCACGTCATCGAGAAGCTGAACCCCAAACCGGTCCCGTCCGCCCGTGCGATGCCCGAACCGTTCGCGAAGAAGAAGCCGGTGCCGACGCCGGCCCCGACGCCCCCCGCGTCACCCGCGCTCGATCTCCCCACCGCCGGGGCGAGCGGCGGGACGCCTGATGCGTCGAGCCTCAGCTTCGGAACCTCGGTCGCCGCCCTCGACGTCGACTTCCCGTTCGCTTTCTACGTCGACCAGATGCTCACCCTGATCGGCGGAAACTGGCTCAAGCCCGAGGCCGCCGAGGGGACGGCCTCCGTCGTCGCGTTCAACATCCAGCGGGACGGGCGGATCACCGACGTGAAGCTCATTTCCGCTTCGGGGGTCGGCATCTATGACCGCGCCGCCGTCCGGGCCGTCTACGCCGCCAACCCGCTCCCGCCGCTTCCTCCGGAGTTCTCCGGCGGGCAGCTCGGCGTTCATCTCCGGTTCCGCTAACGACCGACGGAGGAGCCCCCACGTGAAGATCCGCGCGATCGCCCTTTCGATCCTCGCCGCATCCGGCCTCGCGGCCCGTGCCCAGGAGCCGCCGGCGCCGACGCCCGCCTCTCCGCAGGAGACCATCATCTCGGTCGACATCACCAAGCCGAGCGGCGTGAGAACGCCTCTCGCGATCCCGGTTCCGATCTCGCCCCTGACTCTTGAGCTCCGAACGAAGGCCGTCGATCCATTCTTCAAGGCGCTGACCGACGACCTCTCGAGCTATCCCGCGTTCGTCCTCGCGGATCCCGCGCTCTATCCCAAGGGAACCCGCCCCCCCGTCGTCCGCGAGGATGGCGACGCCTGGATCGCGTCGGGGGCGCAGTTCCTCCTCGACACCCAGGTCCACCCGGCCGCCGCCGGGATCGAGGTGATCGCCCAGCTCTACGACCTGAAATCGCTCAAGAGCGTCCTCGGCAAGGCCTACACGAGCGAGGTGGCGGGCGCCAGGCGGATCGCGCACACCCTCGCCAACGACATCGTCCGGCAGTTCACGGGCCGGCCCGGGCCCTTTCTCGCGCGTCTTGCGTTCGTCTCCGACCGGACCTCCCCGAAAGGACGCCGGGTGGAGAAGGAGATCACCCTCATGGACTGGGACGGCGAGAGCCAGTGGCGCCTGACGGCCACGAGAAACCTCGCTCTGTCGCCGGACTGGTCGCCGGACGGACGGTCGATCGTCTTCCAGTCGTACTTCAAGGGGCCTCCCGGGCTCTTCCTCGTCCCGACGGCGGGGGGCGCGCCGAAGGAGATCCCGCTCTCGACCGAGCTGAACGCCTCCCCGTCCTTCGCCCCGGACGGCAAGTCGATCGCATTCTGTGGAGCGGTCCGGGGGAATCCCGAGATCTTCGTCGTGAACACGGACGGCAGCGGCCTTCGGCGCCTCACCGACAACCAGGCCGTCGACTCCACCCCGCGCTGGGCCCCGAACGGGCGCGAGCTCGCCTTCACGTCCAACCGGCAGGGCTCGCCCCAGATCTACCTGATGGACGGCGAAGGGGCGAACGTGAGGCGGGTCTCCCTGGCCGCGAACTGGAACGACGAGGCGGTCTTCGCGCCCGACGGCTCCCGGATCGCCTTCGCCTGCGGGAACGAGGGAGAGTTCCAGATCTGCGTGCTCGATCTCCTTTCCGGCCGGACTTTCCAGATCTCGACCGGGCCAGGCGCCCATGAGAATCCGACCTGGTCCCCGGACGGCTCCAAGATCGCGTGGGAGGTGACGAAGGACGACGGGACGCAGATCGTCGTCGCGAACACGGACGGCTCGTCGCTCCGCGTCCTGACCTCCGCCGGGAACAACACCTCGCCCGCCTGGTCGAAGACGGTAGAATGACCGCTGCCCTCGGGAGGACCGGGATCTGCCCGGCACCGGTTACCCGGACCCGAACGCCAAAGAAAGGAACCTGAGATGACCCGTCTCGTCCGTACGCTCCGACCGGCCGCTCTCTTCGCGCTCGTCGCTCTGGTGGCCGCCTGCTCCAAGAAGCCGGTGCCCCAGACGACCCCCGAGCCGACGCCGTCCCCCGCCCCCGCAGCGGTCACGGTGGTGCCGACAGCCGTCCCCGTCCCGCCGAAGCCTCCCGAGGCGCCCCGCGTCGCGGAAGTCTCGATGTCGGACAAGACGCTCACGGAGATCTCCGGGTACCTCAAACCCGCCTTCTTCGACTACGACCAGGCCGAGATCCGGCCCGACGCCCGCGAAGCCCTCGGCGCGGACGCCGAGTTCCTGCGGAAGTGGCCCACGGTCAAGGTCACGATCGAGGGGTACTGCGACGAGCGCGGCACCCGCGAGTACAACATGGCGCTCGGCCAGCGCCGGGCCGGCGCCACGCGGGACTACCTCGTCTCCCTCGGCACCGACACCCGCCGCCTCCAGATCATCTCGTACGGCAAGGAGCGCCCCTTCTGCACGGAGCACAACGAGGCGTGCTGGCAGAAGAACCGCCGTGCGAACTTCGTGGTGACTGCGAAGTGATTCGCGCCTCCCGACTCGCCGCCGGGCTTCTGCCGGCCATCGCAGCACTCATGCTCGCCGGCTGCGTGAGCGGCAGCGACATCGAGCGGCTCCAGCGCCAGATCAACGGGGTCGAGAAGAAGGTGGACGCCCTCTCCTCGCAGGCATCTTCCCGCGAGGAAGTGCAGAAGCTGAGCGAGAGCCTCGGGAAGCAGTCCACGGCCCTCCTCCGCGCGAACGCGGAGATCGGGACGAAGTTCGACGACCTGATCCGCGACATGCAGACCCTCGCCGGAAAGCTCGAGGACTCGAACAGGCGGCTCCGCGAGGTCTCCCAGCAGCTGGCCGAGCTGCAGGCGCGCGCGGCCGCCGCCCAGGCGGCGGGCGCCGCTCCTCCCGCGGCCGGTGCCCCGGGAACGACCCCCGGAGCCAGGAGCGCCTCCCCTGCCGATCTCTATGCCCAGGCCTCGGCCGACTACCAGCGCGGCCAGTTCGACCTCGCGCGCCAGGGGTTCCAGGAGTACCTCGACTCCTACCCGAAGACCGACATCTCCGACGACGCCGCCTACTGGATCGGCGAGTGCTACGCCGCCCAGAAGAAGCCGCGCGAGGCGATCGCCGCCTGGGAGCGTCTCTTCAGGCAATACCCGGACAGCGACAAGGGGGCGGCGGCGCACCTGAAGAAGGGGGTCGCCCACCTCGATCTCGGCGAGAAGGCGCAGGCCATCGTCGAGATGCAGTTCGTCGTCCACGAATATCCCCGCTCGGACGAGGCGAAGAGCGCCCGGCAACGGCTGAAGGTGCTCGGCGCCGACGCCCGCTAGAGTCCGCACGAAATCGACGACACGACAAGGAAGGAAGAATGGCAAACACCAAGCAGGCGAAGAAGCGCGCCGCCCAGAGCGTCCGGCGACGCGTGCGCAACCGCTCCATCGTGACCCGCGTCCGGCACGGCGTCCGCGACCTCCGCGCCGCAGCGGCTGCCGGGGCCGAGAAGGCGCCGGAAACGCTGAAGGAAATCGTCTCCGAGCTCGATCGCGCCGTGAGGAAGGGGATCGTTCACGCGAACACCGCCTCCCGCCTCAAGTCCCGCGTGACGAAGTCCGTCACGAAGGGCGCCGTGAAGAATATAGCTTCCTAGAACCCCTCGAGGATCGTCGAGACGACGCTCCGGGCGAACGGCTGGGCGAGCTGGTCGAGGGCCAGCGTTTCCGGGTTGAAGTACGTCGAGCTCTGGACCGGCACGGCGTAGGGCTGGCGGAAAAGGAACGCCGGATCGTCGAAGAGGACCTTCTCGCTCGCCCGCTCCGTCAGGGTGATTCGGGCCGTCACGACCGCCTGATACTCGAGCGCCCGCCCCTGCGCGTCGAAGCGGACCGCCTGGAGCGAATAGCTCGTCACCCGGCCGACGAGGACCGCGTCCGCCTGCTCGAGGCTCGTGGCCGGTTTGAGGCGGCGGCGCGCCGAGAGCTCGCGAAGGACCGCCCCCGTCAGCCGCTGCTCGAGGCCGACGACGTTCGTATCGTTGACGAATGCCGGGACCCAGACCGTCCGGACGTTCTCGGGGAGCCATCCCTTGCTCGTCCCGACGAGGCCGTACCCGCAGCCGGCGAGGCCGAGCGCGAGGGCGGCCGCGACGAGGGAGCGCCTCACCGCACGACGAGATTCAGAAGCCGGTCCGGGACGAAGACCGTCTTGACGCGCGTCTTCCCCTCCAGCCATTTCGCGATCGACGGTTCTTTCTCGGCTGCGTCCACGACCTCGGTCTCGGCGGTTCCCCTCGCCACCTGGACCTGGCCCCGCACCTTCCCCGCCACCTGCACGACGATCGTCGCGCGCTCCTCCACCGCGAGGGCCGGGTCGAACGAGGGCCACCCCGAGAGGAGGAGGCTCGTCCCGAATCCGAGGCGATCGTTCAGCTCCTCCGTCAGGTGCGGTGCGACGGGATGCAAGAGCGCAAGAAGCGTCCGGAGCGACGCGGCCGTCTCGCCGCGATCGGCGGACGGATCGCCCACGAGATCCGCGACCTCCCGCGAGAACTCCATGAGCCGGGCGACCGCCGTGTGGAAGGAGAAGGCCTCGAAGTCGCCCGTCACGCGCCGCACGGCCATGTGGCGGGCGCGCGCCGCCTTCGTGTCGGCTCTCTTCGGAACCCCCTTCGGATCGCCGAGGGAGGCCGCGAACCTCTCCGCGGCCGTCCGGACGCGGGCGAGGAAGCGCTCGACCCCGGCGATGCCTTCGTCGCTCCACTCGGCCTCCTTCTCGGCCGGCCCGAGAAAGAGGACGAAGGCGC
>JBBIPB010000047.1:0-17397 GCA_037443065.1 Acidobacteriota bacterium
CACAGGCCGGAAGGAGGAGTTCTCATGGTAGGAGTGCAGCGCGGCCTCTTGATCCTGATGGCGGCCGGAGCCATCGCCCTCGGACCGTCGGCTCCGAAGACGAGCAGCGTCGGTCAGGGAACAGGGGACGACGGGACCTCGGCCCAGTCGTCGTACCAGATCGACCAAAAGGAGTACTACATCGACTCGGCGACGCTCTGGGGCCTTCAACCCGGCCTCAAGGTGACGATCGACAGCGTGACGAGCGTCGCCGGCGGCCAGAAGCCGGTGATCGAGTTCCACGTCACCGACGACCTCGGGCGGCCCCTCGATCGGTACGGGCTTCTGAGCCCCGGCACGATCGCCGTCCGGTACACGGTGGCCACCTGGGACGGCCACTACTACACGAACCTCATCCTGAACTCTTCCGGCGCGCCCAACCGTGACTCGTCCGGGAAGTACCAGGACCTCGAGGTCGGGCACTACAAGTACACCTCCTCGGTCGCCCTGCCGGCCTTCGACGTCTCGAAGCCGGTCACCCTCTTCGTGGGCGCCCGCCGGACGGTGACCGACGTCCTCGGGAAGGACTACTTCGTCAACGTGACGAAGGACTTCGTCCCCTCAACCGGCGCCGCCACGACGAACTGGTCCGTGACGACGACGGCCAAGTGCAACCAGTGCCACGACCCGATCGCGCCGCACGGCGGCAACTACCGCGAGGCGAAGGTCTGCGCGATCTGTCACAACAAGAACAATTTCCCGACGCGGAACGCCAACGGCGACTGGTACAACGGCCAGAACTGGTTCCACCAGATCCACTCGTCGAACTCGACCGCGGTCGGCGCGATCACGTACCCGCAGGACATCCGGAAGTGCACGACCTGCCATGACACCGGCACCTCTTCCTCAGTAGACAAGGTCGGCGTCTGGTACACCTATCCCACACGCGCCGCGTGTGGCGGCTGCCATCCCACGGTCAATTTCGTGACGGGCGCGGGCCACAGCGCCCAGAACCTTCCGCAGGCGGACGATTCGGCCTGCGCCTCCTGCCATCCGCCGCAGGGGACGGACGAGTACGACGGGTCGGTCATCAACTCCCACATCGTCCCCTCCGACTCCAAGCAGCTCAAGGGGCTGAGCGTCGCGATCCTCTCGGCGACCAACGTCGCCCCGGGGCAGAAGCCGACCGTCACCTTCAAGATCACGGAGAATGCCGGCAACGCCATTGCGCCGAACTCGACCGGGCTCTCGATCAGCCTCACGCTCAACGGCCGCACTCCGACCGACTACTACATGCAGCCGATCAGCCAGAGCGCGGCGGGCGCTGCCTACGACGCGACGACGGGGATCGCGACCTACACCTTCACGACGGCCGTCCCGGCGACCGCCAAGGGGACCTGGACCTTCAGCGCCCAGTACCGGCGAGCCATCACGCTGACCAAAGCCGTGGGCGGCACGATCAGCTACACGGAAGGTGGAGCGAACCCGATCTTCAACGTCTCGGTCGACGCAAGCCCGGTCGTCGCACGCCGGACCGTCGTGGACATCGCCAAGTGCAACGCCTGCCATTACTACCTCCCGAACCTCTTCTCGCACGGCGGCCAGCGGAACTCGATCCAGTTCTGCGTCCAGTGCCACAACCCGAACGGGACCGACGCGGCCCGTCGCCCGGCCGACCATTCGGCCGACCCGGCGGAGTCGATCTCCTTCGCCCACCTGATTCACCGGATTCACTCGGGCGATCTGCTCGAGAAGGACTTCACGGTCTACGGCTTCTCCGGAGCGTCGAATTTCAACGAGGTGACCTATCCGGGCGACCGGATGGACTGTCTCGCCTGCCACACCGGCAGCGGCGAGACCGCGACCTACACGATCCCGATCGCGGCCGGTGCCCTCAACGTCCTGACCGCGCGTGACTACTTCCCGCTCGAAGGACCGGCCACGGCGGCCTGCCTCGGCTGCCACGACAGCAAGGACTATGCCGCGCACGCCTACATCAACACGGCGACCTTCCCGAGCGGGAACGTGGCCGAAGCCTGTGGCACCTGCCACGGCCAAAACACCGACCTCTCCGCCACCAAGGTCCACGCCCGCTGATTCACCGACTTCAGGCGGCGCCTCCAGGCGCCGCCTGAGGCCATGAGGCCCAGATGCGAACAAGATTCCTGCTTCCCGGCGGCATCCTCCTGGTGGTGGCTCTGCTGCTGCTGGTCGGGCTCGTCGCGAGTCCCGTCCTGGCCTCCCCGGCGGCGGCCGCGAAGAAGGGCGACCCTCTGGCCGAAAGCGTGTGCGCGAACTGCCACGGCGACCAGGTGAAGGCCTTCCTCGCGAACCCGCACAACCGGGGTCTCAAGGCCAAGGGATGGCGCGAAGACGCGGTCTGCGAGGCGTGCCACACGGGCGCTTCGAAGCACGCGGATTCCGGCGGCGACGCGGCCCTGGTGAAGAGCCTTAAGGGCGTCACCGGAGCCGAAGCGTGCCTGACGTGCCACGACAAGATCGGCAACTACAACTGTGCGACATGCTCTCCGGTGGGCGCCAAGGCGTCGCAGGGGGCTCTGATCGATACCGCCTCGCACGCGACGGGGGCCCACGCCCCGCAGCCCGCGGTGAACTGTCTGAGCTGCCACTCCATCCACTCGTCCGAGTTCACGGCCCCCAGGCTGCTCAGGAAGAAGCAGCTCGACCTCTGCGAAACTTGCCATTCGACCGAGGTCGCGTCCTTCCGCAACAAGCCCTACGTGCACCACGTGGGCCGCGGCGGGATCGACTGCACCTCGTGCCACGAGCCGCACGGCCGGCAGGGGAAGAACTCCCTGAAGCTCACCCGCTCGGGCGAGCTGCCCTGCCTGAGCTGCCACACGGAGAAGAAGGGGCCCTTCGTCTTCCCGCACGGCAACTACAGCGGCGACTGCCTGACCTGTCACGAGCCGCACGGCTCGAACTACCCCAAGATGCTGAAGCGCGCGAACGTCTCTCAGGTCTGTCTCGAGTGCCACTCGCGCCTCGGTGCAAACGTCCTCGGCGGGCAGCCGCCTTCGATCCACAACCTGAACCAGGCGCGGTGGCAGAACTGCACGACCTGCCACACGGCGGTTCACGGTTCCAACCGCGACCCGCAGCTTCTGAAGTAGGAGGCGGCCGATGAGACACAAAGGACTCACCCGGTTCGCCCTCGCGGCGGCACTCGTACTGCTCGCAGTCCCGGCTCTCGCGCAGAACTTCCCGCTCGACGTCGAGCTGGGATACCGCATCGTGAACAATTCCGGCAACGTGGATATGTACCGGTCCCAGATCAACGAGAAGGAGGGGTTTCTCCTCCGCTCGATGACGCTCGCCTCGAGCGACTTCAACGGTTCGATCGGCTTCGCCGACAAGTTCCGTCTCGACGTGAGCGACATCGGAGCCGGCCCGGCCGGTTCCATCCGCTTCGAGATGGGCAAGAGCGAGATCTACAAGTTCCGGTTCACCTACAACCGGTGGCAGATGTTCAGCGTGCTTCCCGCGTTCGCGAACCCGCTCCTCTCCTCGGGGATCGTCCCGGGACAGCAGACGTACCAGCGGCTTCGCAACGTCTACGACGCCGAGCTGGAGATTCTCCCCGGGAAGATCTTCACGCCGATCGTCGGCTTCACGTACAACCGCTACACGGGCCCGTCGACCTCGACGATCCATGTCGGCCAGGACGAGTTCCGGCTGAACCAGAGTTTCACGTCTTACGACTCGGAGCCCCGGGTCGGCTTCGCATTCGCGACCGGCCCCGTCGCCATCAACTTCATGCAGGGGTGGCGGAAATACCACGACGAGACGCAGTCCCTGCTCACTCCGGGCGCCGGCGCCGGCAACAGCACCGTCACCATCCTCGGCCAGCAGCAGAGCCTCATTTCGTACAGCTCTTCGGCGGTCACCGACGTCCGCATACCGGTCTCGACCGCGTCGGGCGTCTGGCAGCTCGGCTGCTTCGGCAAGGTCCTCGGGACCTACGTCCGCGGCACGGGCTCGACCGAGACACAGGGCCCGACGAATCTCGACGGCACGCTCGTCAACTTCGACATTGCCCGCTTCTTCGGCGGCCTGAACGAGACGGCCAGCTCTTCAGTCCAGAACCTCTTCTGGCGGGGCGCCGTCCGCGCCGAGCTGACACCGATGGACGGCGTCGAGGTGTCGGGGGGCTGGGTCAAGAACTTCCGCGAGCTTACGGGCTTCGAGCTGCTCTCGCAGATCTTCTACAACACCGCTCTCTACGGCGGCACACCGACTGCGAACGTCCAGCAGATTCTCAACATCAACAACGGTCTCTCCCGCTCCGAGGAGACCTTCGACCTCGGCGTTGCTGCCCGGAAAGTCGGGCCCTTCGGCCTCCGCTTCAGCTACAGCCACACGAAGCAGGGGACGAGCGTCAGCGAAGACGTGGCCGAGATCGTCGTTCCGGGGGGCCAGTCCGGCGAATACAAGCGGGCGATCAACACCTATGACGCCGGTCTGACCTTCTCTCTCGGGATCCTCACCCTCGGCGGAGAGTACCGCGGCCAAAACGCCGACCAGTCCGTCATGCGGTCCGACTTCACGGCGCGGACCACCTGGCGCGGCCGCGCCGTCGTCCAGATCGGGAAGCTCGCCCGGATCGCGGGCACGGGACAGTGGACCTCCGAGTCGAACGACTCCCTCGGGATCAACTCGACCGGGACGTTCCGCCAGGTAGGCGGCGACGTCGACCTCACGCCAACCGAGTGGCTGTCGTTCCGCTTCTCGGGCAACAATTTCGCAGCCCAGACACACATCCCGATCCTCAATCCGATCAACCTCTCCGCGCTCGACTCCGTGAACATCGGGGACGGCCGGTCTTACGAGGGAGGAATGATCCTCCGCATGAAGCCGGTCCAGCTAGACGTCTCCGGGGGCAAGTACTGGAACTTCGGCTCGTTCGGGTTCCGGATGGACCGCGTCCGCGGCCGGCTCGAAGTCCCGCTCGTCAAGAGATTCTCCGTCGTCGGAGAGCTGGGCTACGACCGGTACACCGAAACGGCTTACACGTACGGCGACTTCGGCTCGACCCGCGTCGGCCTCTACGCCCACTGGGCCGCCTTCTAGAACGAATCCGTTTCAATCCCATCCTGATCGGGCCCCGGATAACCGGGGCCCTTTCCTTTTCCGGGGGGCCGGTAAGATCGCAGCGTGGTGCCCTTTCCCCAGCCTTGCCGGGTTCCGTCCGGGGTCGCCGTCTTCGCCGACGCCCATCTCGGGCAGGCCGACGGGGACGCGGACGACTTCCTCGCGGCCCTCGCCGACGTCGCAGGCCGGGGCCTGACGACGATCGTCCTTCTCGGAGACATCTTTCACTACTTCATCGGGGACGCGAAGTTCGAGACGCCGCTCGTCCGGAAAGTCCTCGGCGCGTGGCAAGGCCTCGCGGCATCTGGCGTCTCGCTCCGATACGTGGAAGGAAACCGGGATTTCTTCCTCGCCGGGACGCGCTGGGCCGCCCCGCTGGCTGCGTACGGCGACACGGACGGCCTCGAGGTGGGGAAGATCCGTTTCGCGTTCGTCCACGGCGACAGGGTGAACACGCGAGATCTCCCGTACCGGTTCTGGCGGCTCCTCTCGAAGAGCCCTCTCTCCCGGGCGTCGCTCGCGCTGATCCCGGGTCGGCTCGCGCGGGCGATCGTCGCGGAGACGGAGAAGCGCCTCTACCGGACCAACTTCAAGCACAAGACCCGGCTCCCGAACGAGGAGCTCCTCGCCGAAGGACGCCGTGCGCGCCGGGCGGGCTACGACCAGCTTCTCGTCGGACACTTTCACGTCGAGCGCCGCCTCGAGGCTCCGGACGCCGTGACCTACGTCCTCCCGGCGTGGCTCGAGGAGCGAAAGCACGTCGAGATCGACGCGTCGGGCCGCCTCTCGGTCGTCGAGGAGCCGACCGCCTCCCGCGCCGTCAAGCGGAGCTACGGATTCGAATGACGATGTACCCGCTCCCGCGGGGACGGCTCGAGGGGACGATCCGGGTCCCCGGGAGCAAGAGCGTCACGAACCGCGCGCTCCTCGCGGCGGCCTGCGCCGACGGGGAGAGCACGCTGATCAATCCGCTCGATTCTTCGGACACCCGGGCTCTCGCGGTCGCGCTCCAGCAGCTCGGGGCGGCGGTCTTCTTCGAAGGTGAGAGGTGGCGGGTCGTAGGACCGATCCGGCGGAGCGATCCTGCGAACGCGAGTCTCGAGCTGAACGTGGGAGATGCCGGGACACCCGCGCGGTTCCTGGCCGCACTTCTCCCCGCGCTCGCGGGGCGGTTCGTCCTCGACGGCTCGCCGAGGATGCGCGAGCGGCCGATGGGCCCGCTCCTTTCGGCTCTCCGCTCCCTCGGAGCGAGGATCGAGCCGCTCGGGCGCGAGGGTTTTCTCCCGGTCCGCGTCGAGGGCGGGACGCTGCGCGGCGGGTCGGTCCGGATCCGGGGAGACGTCTCGTCGCAGTTTCTTTCGGCGCTCATGCTCGTGTCGCCGCTCGTCGGGGGAGGCGTCGAAACCGAGATCGAGGGCCCGGTCTCGTCGGCCGCCTATCTGAAACTGACGGAGAGCGTCCTCGACTCCTTTGGCGGCCGGCCGGGCGGCGGCTACCGGCCGGCACGGCTCGCCGTCCCGGGGGACGACTCGGCCGCCTGCTTCCCGATCGCCGGGACCCTCCTTTCGGGCGGAAGCGTCACGATCCTCGGCCTTTCCCGATCCCTCGACCAGCCGGACTCCGTCTTTCGCGACTGGGCAGCTCGGGCGGGAGGCCGCATCGTCTGGGAGGGGGACGGCGAGAACTTCGGCCTCACCGTCGACGCGAGGCACGTCCTGCGCCCCTCGGGCATCGAGCCGCTTTCGGTCGACGTCGACGGGGCCCCTGACGCGGCGCTTCCGCTCGCCGCTCTCCTCGCCTTTGCCGGCGGAACGTCGGTCCTCGCGGGAGCGGCTCGGCTCCGCGAAAAGGAGTCGGACCGCCTCTCGGCCGCGCTCGACCTCCTCGTTCGCGCCGGCGCCGCCGCGCACACGGACGGGGAGGGGAGGGACGTCCGTCTCGTCCTCGACGGCCGGAGCGGGACTCCCCGTGCCGCCGACTTCGCCGCCCACGGCGACCACCGAGTGGCGATGTCGGCCGCGGTTCTCGCTCTCGCCCTTCCGTCCGGCTCGACTCTCGACGATCCGGCCGCGGTCGACAAGTCGTACCCGGACTTCTTCCGCGACTGGGAGAATCTTCTCCGCCGCCCTTGACGCCGGCCCGGGGATTGAGGAATCGTCTCGCCGACAGATCCGAGGAAGTGGTGAAAGCGCGGCGGGTCGATCCGGAGCGTTCCCGGCGAGGCGGTCGGTGGTTCCTTCGCCGCGCGGATCTCGCTGTCGGCGCGGGCCGGCTCCTTTCGCTCTTTCATCCGCTGCTCCCGGACTTCGCGTCCGCACTACCCGCGGAGGACGGGCTCCTGCTCCGGCCGGAGCCGCCGGCCCCCGCCGGCACGGCCCGGCTCTCCGACCAGCGTCTGCTCGCCGGCTTCCTCGCGCGTCTTGCGGCCCTCGCGGCGTTTCTGAAATTCCATGGACTCGGGGTGGCCTTCGAGGACCTTCCGAGGATCGGCTCTTCGCCGGCCTCGCCCGCCTGTCCCGCCCTGGGCGCCGCACCGGTCCCGGAGTGGCGGGCGGTCCCTCCGGCGCTCCTCGTCTCCGCGGTCGCCGTCCGGCTCGGAGGAACAGCAGCCACGGGGCGCGACGCGGAGAGCCTGCGACGCGCGGTCGAGGACGCTCTCGCGTCGCGGCAGACCGCCCCGCTGGCGGTGTCGCTCGGCGCGGAGGCGCTTCAACTTCACGTGACCGGCGGGGCGGCCGAGAGCCTCCTCCCACCGCTCGCGCGGCGGGCGGGAGAGGCCGCTCCGGGCGGTGCCGAGCTTCTCGGCCTCGCCTCTCCGTCCGTCTTCGACGGGAGCCCGGACGCGGCTGCCTCCGACGTCCGGACGGCGGAGGGCGACGCCGCGCTCTTCGTCGTCCGTGGAGCCTCGCGCCGGTCATCGGCCGGCTTCGTCGAGATCCCCCCCGGGGATCTTCTCGAGGACGGAGGGGCGCTCCGCCGGCTCGCCCGGGCTCTCTCCCGCGACCCGCGGGCGGACGCCCTCGCCGCTCTCGCCTCGGGGGCCGAGCCGGGCGAGTGGCCGGACGGTCCTCGGATCGGGGTCGTCGCTCTTTCGGGAGATTCCTGGGATGCCCGGTCGAAGCGCGCCCTCGACGCGCATCTCGGACTTGCCGGCTTCTCCGTCTTCGAGACGCGGAACCGGGGGACGAGGCCGTGGGAAAGGCGGGTTTCGCTCATGGCGCGTCTCTCGCGGGGGGACGTCGCTGCGCTCCTCTGGCTGCCGTTCCGGTGCTGGTCCGAAGCATCGGCGGCGTGGGACTCCGTCGCCGAACAGTCCGGTGAGGACGCGGCCCTCTTCCTGCGGGCCGCACGCGAGACCGCCGGGCGGTTCGACCCGTCCGGTGGGCTTTCTGCTCGCACCGCCCGGGCCATGCGCCGGCGGCCGGCCGGCGAGCCGCTTCTCGCGGCGGCGGCGCTCCTCGCGTCGGGCTTTACGTCCGGGGAACTCGCCGCCGCGGGCGGAGTCTCTCCGGACGAGGCGGCCCGGGCGATCGATTCGGGACGAAGGAACGCTCTCCTCGTCCCCGCGCGGGACGGCGGATGGAGGTTCACGTCGGAAGAGGCGCGCCGTCCGTGGGCGGCACGTCTCTCGTCCGCAGCCCGAAGAAGCGTCGTGGCGCGCCTCGTCGGGGCGGGGCTCCCGGCCGATCGGGTGACCGTGGCGGCACTCGGGCGCGGGGAAACGGGCGATCTCCGCGCCGGGGAGGAGCTCTTCGCCCGGGCGATGGAGGGACGGGAACTGGACCTCGCCGTCGATCTTCTCCACCGTGCGCCGGGGAGCGATCCCGACCTCGGCCGGCCGGACCTCGCCGTCGCGATTCTGGCCGAGCGTGGTTTGCTTCGCGAGGCTCGCGCCGCCGCCCGGCGCCTCGTTCCCGAGCGGCTCGCCGGCGAGCCTTCCGAAAGGCGGCGCCTCCTCGCGCGTCACCTCGCCCGCCTCGGCGAGGGGAGGGCCGCGCTCGCCCTCGTTCCGGGAGACGCCCGGGAGGACGTCCTCTCCCGGGTTCAGGTTCTCCTCGACCTGAAAAGGACGGACGAGGCGGCACGAACGCTCGACCTCGCCGCAGGGACGTCGCCGGGCGCGGCGTCTTCGCTTCGGCTCCGGCAGGCGCGTCTCGCAGCGGAGATAGCCTCCCGCCGTGGGGATCTCGCTTCCGCCCGGCGGTTCCTCGACGAGGCGGCGGCCGCAAAGGAGCCGGAGGACGACCCGGCGGAGGCGCGCGAGATCCTGATGACGGCGGGCTTCGTCGCTCTTGACGACGGCCGCTTCCCGGAGGCACGCGCTCTCTTCCGGCGGGCCCGCGACCTCTCGGCCGACGCGCGCGGCAGGGCGGACGCGCTCCTGGACGCCGCGACCGCCGCCTTCCACGCGGGCCTCTTCCCGGAGGCGGAAGAGGACCTCGCCTCCGCTCTCGCGCTCTATGCGGAGGACGGCGACGACGAGCGCTATCTCTCCGCCCTCGGAAACCGGATCGACCTCGCCTTTCGTTCCGGGAGGTTCGACGTGGCGCGGGAGACTCTGCCGGTCGTTCTCCGGCACGAGTCGCGGCCCGGCCGCGAGCACCAGTTCCTCTTTGCCGTCCCGTCGCGCCAGCGGCTCGCCCGCCTCGACGGTGATCCGGAAGCGGCCGCGTCCGTCTTCCGCGAGGCGGAAGCGTGCGGGGCGCATCGGGCCGGGCATCCGGCGTGGCGGGCAATCCTGATCCTCGAAGGGGCGAGGCTCCTCTCGGAACGCCGCCCGAAGGAGGCGCTCGACCGGCTCGAGGCCGCCGGAGCGCTTCCCGACAACCGGGAGCAGACCGAGTCGCTGAGAATTCGTCTCATCGCGTCGGCCAGCGGCGACCTCGGGCGGGACCCGGGAGGCGCGGCCTCCGGGCTCGAGCCCCGCGAGCGGCTTCTCCTCTCGGCGGAGGGGGACCTTCGATGCGGTAAGGCCCCGCGGCGCGAAGCCGTCCGGGAGCTGGAGTCGCGGCTTCGGGACGCGCTCGGAGCCGCCGAGGTCGTGGAGCGGCTTCTGGAGTGGCAGGCACGTTTTCCGGCCGCTCTGGCGCGGCACGAGGCGGCGTCCCTTCTCGATCTCGGACGGCGTGCCGCGGCGCGCGCCGGGCTCTCCGCGGCGGCCGCCCGCTTCGTGGCGCCGGCAGAGGCGGAAGAAGTGAGGCCGCCGTCCGGGGAGACGGCTCTCGCCTGGCCCGCATTCGTGGCCGAGGACTCGGGGACACGGAAGGCGGTCGAGGAGGTCCAGAAGGTCGCCCCGACGCGCCTCCCCGTCCTGATCCTAGGCGAGACCGGGACGGGAAAGGAGCTGCTCGCGCGTGAGCTTCACCGGCAATCAGGGCGGCGGGGCCGATTCGTCGCGGTGAACGTCGCGGCGCTTCCCGGGAGCCTGATGGAGTCGGAACTGTTCGGCCACTCGCGCGGCGCCTTCACGGGCGCCGACCGCGACCATGCCGGCCTCGTCGAGCAGTCCTCCGGCGGCACGCTCTTCCTGGACGAGATCGGGGACCTCCCGCTCCCTCTCCAGGCCAAGCTCCTCCGGGTCCTCCAGGAGAAGGAGCTTCGGCGCGTCGGGGAGGTGAAGACGCGTACGGTCGACCTGCGGGTCGTCTCCGCGACTCACCGGGATCTCGCGGCGATGGTGGACGAAGGCTCGTTCCGGCGGGATCTCCTCTACCGCCTCGCCGGACTCGAGACGACGCTTCCGCCGCTGCGGCGGCGTCCGCTCGACCTGAGTCGCCTCGTGGCCGGGGCTCTCGGGGGATGCGCCCTCACCTCCGAGGCACGGACGGCCATCCTCGGACACCCGTGGCCCGGAAACGTCCGGGAACTCCTCTCCGCGCTCGAGGCGGCGCGCGCCCTCGCGGCGCCCTCGCGCCTCATCGGCCTCGAGCACCTTCCGGCGGCCGTCCGCCGGGTCGCCGCCGCTCCGGACGCCTCGGCACCGCGCGGCTCGTATCGGCAGGAGGTGGCGGACGCGAAGAGGCGAGCGCTCGGAGCGGCCCTCGAGGCCAGCGGCGGGAACCGGACCCGGGCGGCGAAGATGCTGGGCCTCTCGCGCCAGTCGCTCCTCTACGAGATGAAGGTGCTCCGTCTCGCGTCTCCCGTAGACTCTGGGGCGTGGCGCTCCTCCGGAGGATCGCGGAGGTCGCGCTCCTCCTCTGGAGCGCGGCGACCGTCGTCTTCTTCCTGATCCACCTGATCCCGGGAGACCCTGCCGCAGCGATGCTGGGCGAAGGCGCCGCGCCAGGAGACGTCGCGTCTCTCCGGCACGACCTCGGCCTGGACCGGCCTCTCCTCTCTCAGTACGGCGCATGGCTCTCCGGCCTCGCCCGGGGAGACCTGGGCCGGTCGCTCCAGACACGGCGCCCGGTCTCCGCGGAGATCCGGCGCGCCGTCCCGGCCACGGCGGTCCTCGCGGCGGCGGCGTTCGCGGCGGCGCTCGCCGTCGCCGTGCCGAGCGGTCTGGTCGGCGCCCTTCTCCGCGGAAAGCCGGCCGACCGTCTGCTGCGGCTCTTCTCGATCGTCGGCGTCTCGACGCCGAACTACGTCTCCGGCCCCGTTCTCGTCCTCTTCTTCTCGGTCGAGCTGGGATGGCTCCCGGTCTCGGGCCGGGACGCCCCCGGGGCGATCATCCTCCCCGCCGCAACACTCGGCCTCGCTCTCGCAGCCCTTCTTTCCCGGATGATCCGGGCCTCGTTCGCCGAGGAGCTCTCGAAGCCGTACGTCCTCGCGGCAGAGGCCCGCGGCGAGGGGCCGGTCCGGGCTGCGCTCCGCCACGCGGCGTTGAACGCCCTTCCGCCCGTCCTCGTCGTGGCCGGGCTCCAGATCGGCTCGCTCCTCACCGGCGCCGTCGTCACGGAGACCATCTTCTCGTGGCCCGGCGTCGGACGCCTCCTGATCCAGTCGATCCAGCGCCGCGACTACCCGACGGTCCAGGGGTGCGTCCTCTTCATCGCCTCGGTCTATGTCGTCGTGAACGCCCTCGTGGACGCGGCGGCGGCACGGCTCGACCCGCGCGCGGCCGCGCGGAGCTTCCCGTGACGAGGGGCTCGAAAGTGGCGGCCGCCGTCGTCGCCGCGGCGTTTCTCGTCGCGCTCCTCGCGCCGCTCGTCCCGGGCCACGGCGCGACGCGGATCGATCTCCGCTCCCGCCTCGCGCCCCCGGCGAGCGCGCCTCCCTTCGGAACGGACGAGCTAGGACGCGACATCCTCGCGCGCCTCCTTCACGGGGCCTCGGTCTCCCTCGGCGTCGCGGGGACGGCCGTCTTCGTCTCGGCTCTCTTCGGCTCGCTCCTCGGCGTCGCGGCGGGGGAGCGCGGCGGCTTTCTGGATGCCGGTGTCGGTCGGCTCGTGGATCTCGTCCTCGCCTTCCCGGGGCTTCTCCTTGCCGTGGCCCTCGCGGCCGTCCTCGGACCGTCGGCGCGAAACACCGTTCTCGCGCTCTGTGCGGCGGGGTGGGTCCCCTACGCCCGGCTCGCGCGCACCGAAGCCCGGCGGGTCGCCACGCTCGACTTCGTCGCGGCGGCGCGGGCCGCGGGGGCGCCCCGGCGGAGGATCCTCGTGCGCCACATTCTCCCGAACCTCGCCTCGCCCCTCGTGGTCCAGGCGACCCTCCATCTCGCGGGGGCGATCCTCGCGGAGTCGGCGCTCTCGTTCCTCGGGCTCGGCGTCCCCCCTCCGGCGCCGTCGTGGGGCGCCATGCTCGCCGCCGGGAGGGGACACGTCTTCGATGCGCCGCACGTCGTCCTCGTGCCGGCCCTCGCCATCGTGACCGTCGTCGTCGCGGCGAACGTCCTCGGGGACGCCCTCGTGGAGCGTCTCGACCCGGCGCGGCGGACGCGGACCCCATGAGCGAAGGTTCCCCGCCCCGCCTCTCCCGGATCGAGGCGCTGCTCCTCGCGGCGCTCGCCGTTCTTCCGTTCCTGAACGGCCTGCCCGCGGATTTCACCTACGACGACAAGCTGATCATCCGGGACAACGAACGGATCGCCGAGCCGGCGAAGGTCGGCGAGATCTTCCGGACCCACTATTTCGGCGGCTCCCTCGCGACCGGTCAGAACTACCGTCCGCTCGTCCTTTTGACCTACGGCGTCGAGCGGTGGCTCCATGGCGAGCGCCCGGAACTCTTCCGGGCGGTCAACATCGCCCTCCATGCGGGCGCGACAGTGGCGCTCGCGGCATGGCTCGTCGCGCTCGGCCTGCCCCGAGCGTCGGCCCTCGCCGCCGCGGCGCTGTTCGCGGTCGTCCCGATCCACGTGGAGGCCGTGACGAGCCTCGTCGGGCGGGCCGAGACACTCTCGGCGCTTCTCGTCCTCTCGGCCGCCCGCCTCTGGCTCGAGGCGACGGAGGGAGGGCGCCTCCGCATCGTTCCCTATCTGCTCGTCGTCGTCCTCTTCCTCGCCGCCGTCTTCGTCAAGGAGAACGCCGTCGTCCTTCCGGGAATCGTCCTCGTCGGAGAGCTCTTCCGCGGCGGGCGCTGGCGCGGCCCGGGCAGCGCCTGGCGGGAGAGCGCGCCCCGCGTGCGGGGCGCGTTCCTCGGCCTCTTCCTCCCGCTCGTCGTCCTCTTCGCCGTCCGCTTCCTCGTCCTCGGCGGCCTTCTCCTCGCCCGGGGCGCCGGAATCTGGGAGCTGGAGAACCCGCTCGTCCTCGTCTCCCCGCCTCTCCGGATCCTGAACGCCCTGACGCTCATGGTCCGGTACGCCGTCCGGACGTTCCTGCCCTACGGCCTCTCGGCGGATCACTCGGCCCATGCGCTGGTTCTCGCCGCGGGGTACGCGGACCCGCGGGCGTGGGCCGGCCTCCTGATCCTCGTCGCGGCCGCGCTCGCCGCGTGGCGGGTCCGCCTCGTGAGGCCTCTCGTTCTCTTCGGCATCCTTCTGTTCGCGGGGACGCTCTTTCCGGCCTCGAACATCCCGTTCGTCGTCGGGACGATCTACGCGGAGCGCCTGATGTATTTTCCGTCGGCGGGTCTTCTCGCCGTGGCCGTCGGATTCGTCTCGCCGGAACGGCGGGAGGTCCCGCGCCCGACCCGTGGCGTCGTCCGCCCCGTTCTCCTGGCTGCGGCCGTCCTCGTCTACGGAGGCTTGTCGGCAGGGCGCAACCTCGTCTGGCGCGACGACCGGGCGCTCTTCTCCGACATGGTGGCGAAGTTTCCCCGGTCGGCCAAGGCGCACTACAACCTCGCCTACGATGCCGGGCGGCGCGGGGACGTCGAGAGCCAGAGACATCACCTCCAGATCGCCGTGGAGCTCTTCCCGCGTTACTACGACGCGTGGGCCTCGCTCGGCCGGATCGCCTGGACCGAGAAAAGGTGGGACGACGCCGTCGCGTTCTACCGGAAATCGGTGGAGATCATGCCGGCTTACGAGAACGGCCTCTGGGGCCTCGCGAAGACGCTCGAGGAGGCGGGTCGGACCGGGGAAGCCGAGGAGGCCTGGGACGAGGCTGTGGAGGCCTGCCCCGACTCCTATCCCATCGCCTGGCACCATGCGGCCTTCCTCGAGAAGGAAGAGCGCCCGGACGAGGCGGAGGCGGAATGGCGCCGGGCGATCGCGCTCGGGGGCGGCTCTTCGTCTGCCCACCTCGCCCTCGCGCGTCTCCTCTCGCGTCAGGGGGGAAGTGCCGCCGAGACTGAGGCCTGGAAGGAGGCGCGACGGGCGCTCGTGGCCGATCCCTCCTTCTCGGAGGCCCGGACCTTTCTCAGAGAGAGAGGCGGTCGGCCCCCCGCCGGCTCCTGAGCGCCGGTCAAAGCTGGAAGCGCGGAGGCCCGGACTCTTCGTCCTCGGGGAGCCCGTGCTCGGGGATGCCGCCCGGCGGGACGGCGGAAGCGGCCGCCATCCGGGCTCGCCGCGCCCGAATGAAGTTCACGAGAACGACGTACGTCAGCGATCCGGCGATCAGGCCGAGGATCACCATGCCGGCGGCCCACTGGATGCCGATGGCGCGCATCCGCGGGCCTGCCTGGCTCCAGAACGAGAGACTCAGGAACTCGCGCCACGGAAGATGGGAGAGCGCCTGCCGCTCGGCCCGGAGAACGAGCCGTCCGATCGGGATGGCCGTCGCGGCGATCGGCCCGATGGTGAGCGGGTTGACGACGAGCGTTCCGAGAAGGATGTCGACCTTGTTCAGCTTCAGGACGACGGCCAGGGCGAGGGCGATCATCCAGTGGATACCGATGAGCGGCGTGAAGGAGATCGTGACGCCGAGGGCGAAGGAGGCTGCCACCTTCTCGGGCGGGTCGTTTCGTCCGAGCATTTCCAGAAAGCGGGACCTGAAGCTCCGCTTATCTTTCAAAGTGGTCCCACCCTGCGTCGGGGAGAGGCCGCTCGCTGTCGGCGCTGCGGAGCCGGACCGTCCCGGGCTGGCCGCGGTTCTCCATCACGCCGATCGGGCGCATCGGAAACCTCGCCGCGAGCCTCTCGGCGAGGGCGCGCTTCCGCTTGGGAACCGTGAAGAGAAGGCCGTAGTCTTCTCCTCCGAAGAGAGCGAGGCGCAGCGGGTCGAGGCGGACGAGGCCTCCGAGCTCCCCGATCCCGGTGTCGACGGGAAGGCGATCGATCTCGAGGGTCGCCGAGAGGCCCGAGGCGCGGCAGAGGCGGTGGAGGTCGCGCGAGAGGCCGTCGGAGAGGTCGATCGCGGAGGAGGCGACGCGTCCGTCCGCGAGAAGGCGCCCGAGGTCGAGCTTCGGGCGCGGGTCGATCTGGTGGCGGATCAGGCGCGCGACCTCCGTCGCCCGGGTCGGAAGGAGGCGGGTCCGTCCCGGAGAGCGGACCGTCTTGTCGGGGTGGAGCCGGTACCCCGCCTCGAGGAGCAGGAAGCCGGCGGCGGCGCTTCCGAGGGTCCCGGAGACGTAGAGGAGATCGCCGGCGCGGGCGCCGTCCCGCCGGAGAAGGCCTCGCGACGGGGCACGGCCGAGGACGGTGACCGACGCGAAGAACACCGACGCGGCCGAGAGATCCCCGCCGACGACCGCGACACCGTGCTCCTGCGCGACATCGCGAAAGCCTTCCGCGAAGGAGTCGAACCAGGACGGATCCGTCCGGCGGGGGAGGCCGAGCGCCATGAGGGCCCAGAGGGGCGTCGCCCCCATGGCGGCGAGGTCCGAGAGGTTGACGGCGAGGGCCTTCCGCCCGAGGCGGCGCGGGTCGGCATCCTTCCGGAAGTCCGACCCTTCGACGAGGGCGTCGGTCGTCACGACGAGGCGCCCGGTCCCCGCGACGACGGCGGCGTCGTCGCCGATCCCGAGGAGGACGTCGCGGCGCCGCGTCGCGAAGAGGCGCTGCAGGCGACCAACGAGGACGTCCTCGGGGGGGAGGTGCTTCAACGGGCGTTCCTTCCGGGGCGCACCGCGGGGCGCGGCGGGACCGGCTTCTTCGGCTTGCGGACGGGCGCGGACCGGATCGCCGCGGCGAGGACGTCGTCCACCGTCGTGACGAAGACGAATTTCAACCCCTTGCGCATCTCCTCGGGGATCTCGGTCAGGTCCCGCTCGTTCTCTTTCGGCATCAGGATCGTCTTCAGCCCCGCGCGGCGGGCCGCGAGGACTTTCTCCTTGACGCCGCCGATCGGCAGCACCTCGCCCCGGAGCGTGATCTCTCCCGTCATCGCGACGTCCTTCGGCACGGGGCGCCCCGAGAAGGCCGAGATCATCGCGGTCGCGATCGTGATGCCGGCCGAGGGTCCGTCCTTCGGGATCGCCCCTTCGGGAACGTGGACGTGGACGTCGTGCGTCTCGAAGAAGTTCTCCGCCAGCCCGAGCGTCTGCGCCCTCGACCTGGCGAAGGTGAGGGCGGCCTGCGCCGACTCCTTCATCACGTCGCCGAGCTGTCCCGTCATCTGCAGGACTCCCTTCCCCCGGACGGCGCGCGCCTCCACGATCAGGACGTCGCCCCCCACGGCCGTCCAGGCGAGGCCGGTCGCGGCGCCGATCTGGTCCGTTCGGAGCCCTTCGTCCCGCCGGAACTTCGGAAGCCCGAGCTGCTCGTGGACGAGCGCCGGCGTGACCGTGACCTTCTTGAGGACGCCCGACGCGTGCCGGACGGCGACCTTCCGGCAGCAGCCGGCGATCTCGCGCTCGAGACCCCGGAGCCCCGCCTCGCGCGTGTACTCCTGGACGATCGTCCGGAGGGCCGCGTCGGTGAAGTCGATCCCGTCGGCCGAAAGGCCGTTCTCCTTCCGTTCCTTCGGGATGAGGTGCCGCCGCGCGATCTGGAGCTTCTCCTCCATCGTGTAGCCGGAGAGGCGGATCACCTCCATCCGGTCGAGGAAG
>JBBIPB010000048.1:0-17198 GCA_037443065.1 Acidobacteriota bacterium
CGAGGGCGAGCGCCATCGCCTTCCGGCTGCCGGCGTCGTCGTCCACGACGAGGACGAGGGGCTCCGCCGCGGCGCTCATCGTCCCGTCCGAAGAGCCCGGTCGAGGTCCTCTTCCGACCAGACCGGGATCCCGAGAACGCGGGCCTTCTCGAGCTTCCCGCCCGCTTCGTCGCCCGCGATGACGGCCGTCGTCTTTTTCGACACCGAGGAGGTCACCTTTCCGCCCGCGGCTTCGATCGCCGCCGCCGCCTCGTCGCGGGTCCGCTTCGCGAGCGTTCCCGTGAGGACGAAGACGCCGCCCGAGAGCGGACCTTCCCCGGCCGGCGAGGCCGGGCTCTCCGTCATACGGACGCCGTGCCTCCGGAGTTTCTCCAGAAGAACCCGGTTCCGTTCCTTTTCGAACCATTCGCGGATCCCGCGGGCGGTCTCCGGCCCGATTTCGGGAACCGCGGTCAGCTCGTCCTCCGAGGCTCCGGTGAGAGCCTCCATCGACGGAAACCTCCGCGCGAGCAGCTTCGCCGTCTTCTCCCCCACCTGCCGGAGCCCCAGGCCGAAGAGGAGGCGGGCGAGTCCCGCCTCCTTCGAGCCTGCGATCTCGGCCACGACGTTCGCCGCGGACTTTTCCCCCCAGCGTTCGAGGTCCGCGAGGTCCTCCGTCCGGAGGTCGTAGAGAGACGCGACGTCCGAGATCCGCTTCGAGGCGAGCAGCTGGTCGATCCGCTCGTCGCCGAGCCCCTCGACGTCCATCGCGCGGCGGGAGACGTAGTGACGGATCGCCTCCTTCGCCTGCGCGGGGCAGGACGGGTTGACGCAGCGGACGGCGACCGCCCCTTCCGTCTTCACGACCTTCTCCCCGCAGGAGGGGCAGCGGGACGGAAGGACGAACTCGGGCGCGCCGTCCGGCCGCTTGTCGAGGAGAACGCGCGTCACCTTCGGGATGACGTCGCCCCCTTTCTCCACGGCGACCGTGTCCCCGATCCGAACGTCCTTCCGGGAAAGATCCTCCATGTTGTGAAGCGTCGCGCGCTTCACCGTCGTCCCCTGGAGGAGGACCGGGTCGAACTCGGCCACCGGCGTCAGGACCCCCGTCCGCCCCACCTGCACGGCTATGTTCCGGACGACCGTGAGAGCCTCCTCGGGCGGGAACTTGTACGCGAGCGCCCAGCGCGGGCTCTTGGCGGTGGCGCCGAGGCGCTTCTGGTCGGAAAGGGCGTTCACCTTCAGGACGACGCCGTCGGTCTCGAACGGAATCTCCCGGCCGCTCCGGATCCGCTGAGTCTCAAGAAGAAAACTCCAGATTTCCTCGAAAGTGCCCCCGACTTTCTGCCAGTGCGGGCTCACCTTGAAGCCAAGGTCGCTGTTCTTTCTCAGAACGTCTTCCTGGGTCCTCGGCGGTTCCTCACCGTCCCACCGTGCAACCGTGTAGAGGAACGCGTCAAGCCGGCGCGAGGCCGTGATTCGCGCGTCGAGGAGCCGGAGGGACCCGGCCGCCGCGTTCCGGGGATTCGCGAAGAGCGGCTCCCCCGCCTCCTCGCGCGCTTCGTTGAGGGCGCGAAACGACGCCCGGGGCATGTAGACCTCGCCTCTCACTTCCAGCAGCCTCGGAATCGGGAGAGCCGCCTTTTCTTCGAGAGAAAGAGCCCGTGGCGCGCGCGACCGGCCACCGGTGTTGGTTTCCTTCGAAGCACGCGCCGCGTCAGCGGCGCGCAAGACCAATGGGATGCTCCTGATGGTCTTCACGTTCGGGGTGACGTCCTCGCCCGTCGTCCCGTCGCCCCGCGTGGCGGCCCTCACGAGGACGCCGTCCTCATAGAGGAGCGAGACGGAGAGCCCGTCGATCTTCAGCTCGCAGACGATCTCGGGGGCCCGGCCGTCGAGCCGGTCCGAGACCCGCGTCAGCCAAGCCCTCAGCTCCTCTTCGCTGTACGCATTGTCGAGCGAGAGAAGCGGCGCCTCGTGCCTCACGCCCGGCAGCTCGGAGACGGGCGCCCCGCCCACCCGCTGCGTCGGGGAGTCGGCCGTCACGAGTTCCGGATGCGCCTCCTCGAGGGACCTCAGTTCGCGCATCAGGGCGTCGAACTCGGCATCCGTGACCTCCGGCCGGCTCTCGACGTAATAGAGCAACTCGTGCCGCCGGACCTCCTCGCGAAGAACCTCGATGCGCGCGGCGACGTTCGTTGGCTTCGGGCCCACGGCACGATTCTAGGCGGTGCCCCTGCTAGCATCGCGCCCCGTGAAGCCCATTCCCGCTTCCCTCGCCACGGCAGTTCTGCTTCTCGCGCCGCCTCTGTCCGCCGGCGCGCGCGTCCCGCCCGTCGCCTCGTACCGGATGGAGGTCTCGTACGACGCGACGGAGCACACCCTCGCCGGGAAGTCGGCGGTCACGTTCGTGAACAGGACCTCGCGCCCCTTCCCGGACCTCTGCTTCCACCTCTACCTGAACGCCTGGCGGACGGACCGCTCCACATGGCTGAAAGAGAGCGAGGAAGGGCTCGGCCGCGGACGGGGACGCGGGAGCGCGGCGGAGTGGTTCGGATGGAGCAGCATCAACCGGCTCACCCTCGCCGACGGAACGGATCTCACCACGGGGCTGAAGTACGTCTCCCCCGACGACGGAAACCCTGAGGACCGGACCGTGGCCTGCGTGCCGCTTCCCCGGCCCGTGGCTCCGGGCGAAACGCTTCCCTTCTCCCTCGACTGGGCCGCGAAGTTCCCCCGAACCGTGGCACGGACCGGCTGGAAGGACGACTTCGTCATGGGGGCGCAGTGGTTCCCGAAGCTCGCAAAGGCGACCGACGCCGGATGGAACGTCCACCAGTTCCACGCCGGAACGGAATTCTTCGCCGACTTCGGCGACTACGACGTGGCTCTGACGCTCCCGAAGGAGCTGAAGGGGAAGGTCGGCGCCTCGGGGGTCCAGAAGGAGGAGACCGACGTCCCCGCGGGCGTCCGGGTCCGCTTCGTCGCCGAGGACGTCCACGACTTCGCCTGGACCGCGTCTCCCCGGTTCGAGATCTCCCGCGAGACGTTTCGGGCTCCGGGTCTCCCGGATGTGGAGATCGTCCTCCTCCTCCAGCCCGACCACCGGCGGGTCAAGGAGCGGTACCTCGCGGCGACGCGCGCGGCGCTCCTCGACTACGGGACGCGCTACACGCCCTACCCGTACCCGCAGGTGACGGTCGTCGACCCCCCCTGGGGCGCGGCGTCCGGGGGGATGGAGTACCCGACGCTCTTCACCGGAGGGGCGAGCTGGCTCTCCCCGGCCGGGACGGGGAGTCCGGAAGGGGTGACCGTCCACGAGTTCGGCCACCAGATCTTCTACGGCCTCCTCGCCTCGAACGAGTTCGAGGAGGCGCACCTCGACGAAGGGTTCAACACCTACGCCGCCGAGGTCACGATGGGCGCGGCCTTCGGCGATCCGCCGCTTCTCAAGCGGGTCTTCGGGATCCCGGTCGTCTTCCGCGGGATCAGGCTTCCGCGCCCCGAATTCGGAAGCCAGCGCTACCTCGACTGGCAGGTTTCTTCGCGTTCCGACGCGACGAGCCGACCCTCCTTCCGGATGCTCGACGGGGCCGCGATCCGGGCGAACGCCTACTCGAAGACGGCGCTCACCCTCGCCTCGGCCGAGCGGACCCTCGGCGCGGAGACCTTCGGAAAGATCCTGAAGACCTACGCCACCCGCTTCTCCTTCCGCCACCCGACGGCCGCCGATTTCCACTCCGTCGTTCGGGAGATCGGCGGCGAGGACGCCGACGCTCTCTTCCGCGAGGCCTGGGACACCTCGAACACATTCGACTACGCCGTCGGCTCCGTCTCGACGAAGAGAATCTCGCCGCCGGTCGGCTGGATCGGCGAGGGGACGGCCGTCCGCTTCCAGGAGAAGGAGTCGGTCCCGAAAGGCCCGGCGTCGTACGAGTCGGTCGTCGTCGTGAGAAGGATGGGGGAGGCGGTCTGGCCCGTCGACGTCGAGATGGCCTTCGAGGGCGGGCACGTTTTCCGGACGGTCTGGGACGGGAAGGACCGGTGGGTGCGCTATCGCGCGACGGGGCCGAAGCTCCTCTCGGCGCGGGTCGACCCCGACCGGAAGCTCCTCCTCGACGTCAACGTCCTGAACAACGGGATGACGATCGAGGAGGACGCGCGCGCCGCAGGTCAGTGGTCCATGCGCCTCCGTTTCTGGGCGCAGAACGCCCTCGAGTTCTTCGCTCTCCTCGGCTTCGTGGGGAGCGCGCGATGAAGCGCGACTCGGTGCCGACCCTCATGGTTCGCGCCTTCGGCTCCACCCTCGGGATGTGGAAGGCGCTCCTCGTCGCCCTCGCCCTCAACGCCGCCCTCGCGTTCGTCCTCGTCCGCCCGGCCGCCACGGCCCTCCACGAGACGCTCGACCGGAACCCGTGGGCCGAGCGGCTGACGAAGGGAGCCGACCCGCTCTTCTACTCCCACTTCACCCGCGTCCGGCCCGACGTCCTCGGCGACATCGGAAAGCTGGAGGACGTCGTGACGGGGACGACACCCGCCGGCACGTCGGCCCGTCTGTCGTGGAAGAGCCTCCTTCCGAAGGACGGCCTCGCCGGTTCTATGGTGGCCTTCGGCCTTCTCTCGGCCCTGCTCGCGGCGCTTCTCTCGGGCGGATTCGCCGGGCGCTTCGGGGCCGAGAGCGGCCGGTCGAGCCTCACCGCCTTCGCCGAAGACTGCGGAAGGTTCGCCTTTCCGTCGCTCCTCCTCGGGGTCCTCTCGGCCGGCCTCCTGATCGCAGCCTGGCGCACTCTCTACGTCGGGACGGGCCTCCTTTACGACGCAGCTCGCTTCAGGTACGAGTGGCAGGCCGTCGCCCTGCAGCTCCTTCGCCTCGCCGTATTCCTCCTCGCGGCAGGCTTCGTCCGGGTCGTCGTCCAATTCAGCCGTGCCGCGATGGGGCTCTCCGGGAGCCTGAACCCCGCCGCCGCGGTCGGGCGCGGGCTCGGTATGGCCTTTTCCCACCCGGTCGGAACGCTCGGCCTCGAGATCTTCTTCGGCGCGCTCGGGATCCTCCCGCTCGCTCTCTGGATCAAGTACGGATGGACCTGGGATGGCGTCGACCGCGGCGACTACGCGACGCTCCTCCTCCTTCAGCAGATCGTCGTCCTCGCACGGATCGCCGTCCGGACGGCTTATCTCGGGACGGCGTCGGCATGGCTGGCCCGGAACGCGGCCTGTGGCACGCCGGCTGTATCCGCCACGCCCCTCCCGGCCACGGCGCCCGCGGAGCCGTGACGTCCCGCTACCGGGTCAGGCCGAGGCCGTTTGCGCCCGGCGGCCTCATCCACCGGGACGAGGGAAACCCCGACGCCCGAAGCCGGCCGTCCAGGGAGTAGCGAAGGACGTACGCGAACGGGTCGAGCCCGTCCGCGAGGTGCGCGAATCGCGCGTCGCGGACCGTGACGACGACGCTCCCGTCCCGCTCTGCCGCCGCCTGTGCCACGGGAAAACGGGCGAAGCGGCCGAACGCCGACGCTTCCGCATCGGCGAGCCCCTGCGCGGCGAAGGACCCCTCTCCCTCGAGGAAATAGGGGGCGGGGTCGCCGGCCGGACGGTAGAACGCGTCCAGCCGCCCGAGGAGCGGCAGGAGCGACTCGCGCGACGCGTGGAACGCCGCGAGCGCCTCCGGCGGCGGAGGGGGCCCCGCGGGTGTCCGGGCGAGGAGGTCGATGAAGTCGGCGCGGACGTGCGCGCCCGTCTCCGACAGGAGGAGCCAGCGCGTCGGGAGTAACGGCTGCGGGATCGCCGCGCGAACCGCAGCTTCCGGCACGAGACGCTCGGCGACCCGGAGGGCCCGGCCGTGCATCAGGCCGCAGAAGCCGACGTAGAGAGACGCCGCGACGAGCGCGATCCGCGCGAAGACACGCCCATGCCTCCGGAAGAGGAGAAAGGCGGCCAGGAGTCCTGAAAGGAGAAGGCCCGCGAGGAAGAAATCCACGATAAAGAGCCAGTCGAGCGCATAGGCCCGCTCCGAGAGCGGCGCGAGGAACCGCGTCCCCCATGACGTGAACCAGTCGAGGACGATGTGCGACGCGAGGCCGAGCGCCGAGATGAGGATGAGCCGTCCCCGCGCCGTTCGCCGTGCCGCCGCGCCGGCCTCTCCGGGTGGAACGGGAAGCCGAAGAGAAAAGAGAAGCCCGATGGCGACGGCCCATAAAGGAAGCACGACGAAGGAATGGGTGAGGTGCCGGTGGTGCTCGATGTAGAACTCGGCCGAAAAGAAATTCGGTAGAGCGTCGGCGTCCGGGAGCATCGCCGCGAGGAACCCGGCCATCGCTTCCCTCCCGCCCAGCCGTGCGTCCAGTTTCGTGTCCCCCGTCCCGGGAAGAGCCCGCGCGATGAGGGTGCCAGCCAGCCCGTGCGTCAGCGTGTCCATCGGAAGCCCGTGGGGGGCGAATCGTACCGTGAACCCGTGACGACATCGCAACCAATTGATTAGTGGTCACTTCGTGACGATCTGCTGCTACCGCTCTGCAGAAACTCCTGGGAAGTCAGCGAACAGAGCCAGCGCCGGCCCGAGAAAACGGATGAGGTCCCCCGGTTCGAACTCAGGTTGATCTCCCCCGCCTGGCAGCCCGTGGCATAAGCGGGTTGGAGGACACGTAGGGGTTGCCTGATGGGAAGACGTGGCATGGCGGCGGCGGCGGCTCTGCAGGCGGCGAATGGGATGTTGGGGCGACGGATCGACTGGAAAGGCGCGATCAGACGGCGGATGAGCGCAAAGAGGGCCGAGAGAGCCTTCCGGAGCCGACCCTGCAGGCTCCGTGGCGTCCCGATTCCGAGAAGCGCGTGCAGGATCACGCCGAGGTTGGCCGCGGCGACGTAGGATTGGAGCTTCTTGGTGACTTCCCGTTTGCCCCGGACGAAGACTCGCGCCAGCCCCCCCGTTCTCTTCAGGTGAGCGAAGCCTCTCTCCGGATATTCCGCCCGCTTCTTCTGGAGAGAGCGCCCTCTGAGGCTCCGGGAGCGGCGGCGGTTGGCGTAGAAGGCAGCCTGCCGCCGGTCGACGATCTCGTCCCCCTCACGGCGCCTCTGGGTCTTCCAGTTCCTCTTTCCCCGTTTCGGCTCGGCGATGTAGGCCCGGTAGCCCTTCCCCTTCAGGTCCTCCAGAACCCCGTCCGCGTGGTATCCCCGATCGGCGATGGCATCGGTGATGCCTCCGGCCACGCCCGCGTTCATCACGGTTTCATCCGCCGCCCGAAGCGTCTTTCCGATCGTCTGGGCATCTCCCTGGTCGGCCGCGTGGACTTCCGAATCCACCGTGATGCGGCTCTCGATGTCCATGGCGTTCTCGACCTTGTAGGCCATGTGTGTCCGGCCGTCCTTCAGCCGCGCGATCCGCGCCTGAGAGTCCGTTTTGCTCTTCCACTGCCGGTTCGACACCTTCTTGCCGCGCCGCTTGCGGTCCATCCGCTGAGGGTCCTTCGGCGTCGGGTTCTCTTTCCCTTCGGCCTTGGCCAGCTTTTTCAGGTAGTCCTGGTACGTGGCTCCGTCGGCCTTCCGCACGATCGTCTTCATCGCCGCGTTGGCTTCCAGGGTCGTCGCGTCGATGGCCACCTTCCGCCCCTTCAGGATCCCTTCCTCCCTCGCCATCTGGACCACCCACTCGAACACCTCGCGGTGGGCTTTCTCCGGCAGCTTCCTCCGCCACCGCGACAGCGTCGAGTGGTCCGGCGTCTCCTGCGTCAGCTCGTAGCCGAGAAACTCCCGCAGCGACATCGAGTCGGCACACCGCCAGGCGATCCCGCGCTCGGACGACAGCCCCTCGAACTACCCCACCAGCGACATCCGAACGTAGAAGATGTGCCCCTCGCCTCGGACAATTTCGCCCGATGCGATCCACATCGTCTCCTGCCGGTCACGGTCATTCCGTCCCATCGCCATCGATCGTCACCTCGCGTCAGACTGTCGTTGCACCAGATTCGACGCACACGTCATGCCGCGAGATCAAGACTCTTGCCACGGGCTGCTAATCGCCCGCGAGACCGCGCGGCGGCGAGCCACGCTTGACGAAGCTTACAAGACAGCCCGTCGGGAGCGATGGCGTGCGACCCTCTCCGACGACTGGGGCTCCGCCGGAAGAGCCTGAGCCCGCCGGGGGGTTCCTCGAACAGGTTGAATCAAGTGCATCTGCACTAAGGGCTGAGCCGCGGCTCACTACTAGAGTCCGGCGCGTACCATCCGCGGGGAGGGGGGGCTGATGGCGCGTCTGGACACCGAAACCCTGAATATGCTCCTGTCGACGCTGAAGGACTACGCGGCGCGGGAGCTGACGCCGGAGGTCCTCCTGAAGCTCGACCACGAGGACGTCTTCCCGGCAAAGGTGCTCAGGGACCTGTACGACCCGCGGCAGATCGGCATCCATCTCCTCTTCGTCCCGGAGGCGAACGGCGGCCTCGGCGGGAGCGCGTGGGACATCTACCGCGTCTGCGAGGTGATGTCCGGGATCGACCTCGGCGTCGCCACCGGCGTCCTCGCGACCTGCCTCGGAGCCGACCCGATCCTCGTCGGGGCGACCCCCGGGCAGAAGGCGCACTGGATGGGGCGCCTCGCCGACGAGGGGCTCCTGATGGCGTACGGCGCGACGGAGCCGCAGGCCGGAAGTGACCTCGCGGCTCTCCAGACGACAGCGGTGCCGGTCGTCGAGAACGGGAAGACCACGGCCTACAAGATCTCCGGGCGGAAGCAGTGGATCTCCAACGGAGGCGTCGCTGACCTCTACACGATCCTCGCGAACGCCCCGGGAGGCGCGTCCTGGTTCGTCGTCGAGAAAGGGCTCCCGGGCTTCTCCAACGGAAAGCCCGAAGACAAGCACGGCATCCGCGCGAGCAACACGGCCGCGCTCTTCCTCGAGGACGTCCTCGTCCCGGCCGACCGCCTCGTCGGCGGCGTCGAGGGCAAAGGGCTCGCCCAGGCTCAGGCCGTCTTCGGATACACCCGCCTCATGGTCGCGGCCTTCGGTCTCGGGGCCGGCTGGGCCGCCCTGTCCCGGGCGATCCGGTATTCCCAGACGCGCGTGCAGGGGGGCGCGCCGCTGTCGCAGAAGCAGGGATACACGCACAAGCTCCTCGTCCCGAACGCCGTCCGGCTGGAGGCGGCGCGCGCCTACATCGAGTGGACGGCCGACCGGATCGACGCCGGCGAGCCCGACCTCGCGACCGAGGGGGCCGTCGCGAAGTACTCGGCCACGGAGGCCGGCAACCGCGCCGCGGAGGACTCGATCCAGGCGCTCGGCGGCTATGGCTACACGCGCGAGTACCTCGTCGAGAAGATCAAACGGGACGTGAGGATCACGACGATCTACGAGGGGACCTCGGAGATCATGGAGTGGACGATCGCCCGCGACCGGTGGCAGCACCACCTGAAGACGAAGGGGACGTGGTTCCTCGACTGGGCCTCGCGGCTCGGCGGGAGCAGCGAGACGGGCGCTCCGCTCGCCGCGCAGGCGCTCCGTTCACTCGCCGCCCTCTTCGAGCGCTGCCGGCTGGACCGCCTCACGCGCAACCAGCACGTTCTCTTCCGTCTCGGCGAGCTGACCTCCTGGGCCGAGACCGCCGCGATCTTCTCGGAGCGCGCGGCCGAAAAGCCGTCCAGCGTCCTCCCCTTCGGCGCACCCGTCCTCGCGGCGATGGCGCGCGTCCATGCGCGGGAGGCGCTCCACCGCGTCGCGTCCGACGGGCTCAAGTGGGCGACCGCCGCGGGGCAGACGGACCCGAACCTCGCCGAGGCGCTGGCGCTCGACCAGGCCTTCGCGGCACAAGCGGGGCGGATCGAGGACGAGGACTTCCTCGCCCGCGCGCTCGCCCGGGCGTTTCCGGCGGACTGAAGGGGGGGAAGAAGAAACCATGAGCCAGCGAACCGGCCGCGCCGTCGCGATCGTCGGACTGGGGGCGATCCTCCCCGACGCCCCGGGCGCCCCGGCCTACTGGAGGAACATCCGCGAGAAGCGGTATGGCATCTCCGAGGTCTCCCCCGAGCGCTGGAATCCGGCCGACTTCTTCGACCCGGACCCGTCCGTCCCCGACAAGACGTACAGCAAGATCGGCGGCTGGGTCCGGGGCTTTTCGTTCGACTGGAAGAAGTTCCACATTCCGCCGAAAGTCGCCTCCGCGATGGACGAAGGACAGCAGTGGGCCCTGTCGATCGCCGCCGAGGCGCTCGCCGACTACGGCTGGCCCGGCCGCCCGCTCGACACGGAGCGGACGGGAGTCGTCCTCGGGACGGCGATGGGGGGCGAGCTCCACTTCCTCACCGCGTTCCGCGTCTTCTTCCCCGACTGGCGCAAGGCGCTGGAGGGGGTCTCGGAGTTCTCGTCCCTCCCGGCGAGCGTCCGGAAGGAGATCCTCGCCGCGTGGCACCGGAAGGTCTCCTCCATGCTCCCCCCGATCACCGAGGACTCGATGCCGGGCGAGCTCCCGAACATCATCTCGGGACGCGTCGCGAACGTCCTGAACCTCCGTGGGCCGAACTTCATCACCGACGCGGCGTGCGCCTCCACTCTCGCGGCCGTCGACGCCGCGATGGAACTCCTCGAAGGCGGGCACTGCGACGCCGTCCTCACGGGGGGCGTCGACCGGAACATGGGCCCCTCCACGTTCGTGAAGTTCTGCAAGATCGGCGCGCTCTCCGCCACCGGGACGCGCCCCTTCGGGGACGGCGCGGACGGCTTCGTCATGGGCGAGGGGTGCGCGGCGTTTCTCCTCAAGCGCCTCGCGGACGCGGAGCGCGACGGAGACCGGATCTATGCCGTCCTGCGCGGCGCCGGGGGCTCGAGCGACGGGAAGGGAAAGGGGATCACGGCGCCGAATCCCGCCGGCCAGCGCCTCGCGATCGAGCGGGCCTGGCGCGACGCGGGGCTCGACCCGGCCACCTGCACCCTCGTCGAGGCGCACGGGACGAGCACGAAGGTCGGCGACGTCGTGGAGGTCGAGAGCCTCGCGTCGATCTTCGGCGGCGCGCCGCGCGGCGCGATCACCCTCGGCTCGGCCAAGAGCAACGTCGGCCACCTGAAGGCGGCGGCCGGCGCGGCCGGCCTCCTCAAGGCGGTCTTTGCCCTCCACGAGAAGACGATCCCGCCCACCCTGAACGCCAGGACGCCGAACCCGAACATCGACTTCGAAAAGACCCCTTTCCGTCTCGCCCACGACCTCGACGAGTGGACGACGAACGGCGCACCGCGGCGCTGCGGCGTTTCCGCCTACGGCTTCGGCGGGACGAACTTCCACCTCGTCCTCGAGGAGCACGTCCCGGGGATGCTCACGGCGAAGGGGCGCGACCAGGTCGCCGTCTCGGCCCCGCCGCCGCCTTCGGTCACGGCCGTCGTGCCGGACTTCGGGAAAGCGCCCCTCCGCGGCGTCGCGGCCCTCGGCGCCCGGACGGCCGAGGCCCTCGCCCGCGAGATGGACGCCCTCGCCGCCCGCGTGAAGGACGGCTCCGTCCCGGCCGGCCGCCCCGACGCGAGGGTCCTCACGGCTCACGAGAGGCTCATCGTCGACTTCGGGACGCCGGAGGAGCTGATCGACAAGCTCGTCCGGGCGAAGAAGGCGCTCGAGGCCGGGGCGCCGAAGGCGATCCGGGCCCTCGCCTCGCAGGGGATCTTCCGCGGCACCGGCCCATCCGCGGGAAAGCTCGCGTTCCTCTTCCCCGGGCAGGGGAGCCAGTACCCGAACATGGGACGCGAGCTGGCCGCGCACCTTCCGGAAGCCCGCGCCGTCTTCGACGAGGCCGACCGCGTCATGGCGCCGATCCTCGGCCGGTCCCTCACCTCCCTCGTCTTCGTCGACGCGAACGACCCGGCAGCGCTGAAGGAGGTCGAGGAGTCTCTCAAGCAGACCGCCATCACCCAGCCCGCGATGCTCACGGCGGACATCGCACTCTTCGAGTCGATCCGGGCCTACGGCTTCTCCCCCGAGATGGTGATGGGGCACTCGCTCGGCGAGTACGGCGCCCTCGTGGCCGCCGGCGTCATGCCGTTCGCGGATGCCCTCGAGGCGGCTGCCGCGCGCGGGCGCGAGATGACGCAGGTCTCCCTGGCGGACAACGGGCAGATGGCCGCCGTGATGGCCTCGGTCGAGGACGTCGAGGCGGTCCTCGCGACGATCGACGGATACGTCGTTGCCGCGAACATCAACAGCCGGGCGCAGTGCGTCATCGGCGGAGCCTCCCCCGCCGTCGACGCCGCCGTGGCGGCGCTCCAGACACGCGGCTTCCACGTCATGCGCCTTCCGGTCAGCCACGCCTTCCACACGGAGATCGTGGCCCCCGCGAGCGGGCCGTTCCGGAAGGTCCTCGACCGACTCTCCATCTCCCCGCCGCGCCTTCGCGTCGTCGCGAACGTGACGGGTCGGCCGTATCCCCGGACGCCGGACGCCATCAAGGAGACGCTCCAGAGGCAGATCGCCTCGCCTGTCCAGTGGGTCAAGGGGCTCGAGACGCTCTGGGCCGAAGGGGCTCGCACCTTCCTCGAGGTGGGGCCGAAGCGGGCCCTGAAGGGATTCGTGGACGACGTCCTCGACGGGCGCGAGGGGCTCGTCTCTCTCTTCTCGAATGCACCGAAGCCCGGCGAGATTCCGACCTTCTCCCACGCCCTCTGCGGTCTCTGGGCCGCGGGGCACGGGCTCCCGGCGGAGGGGGTCGCCCCGGCCGTCGAGACGGTCTCAAGGGATGCCGCATCCGCCCCCGCCGCGCCGATCGCCGAACTGAGAACACTTCTCACCGAGACGCTCCGGCAGCTCGACGCCGGCCCCCGTGCAGCCTTCCACCGGAACGAGATCCCCGCGGGCTCCCTCGTCATCAGCGGGACCGGCCTCGGCCTCCCCGGCTCCACGAAGCCGGTCATGGACCCGGACAACGCCGCGCGGATCCTCCGCGGCGAGCAGTTCATCGACCTCCTCCCCGAACGCTACCGGGTCGCGATCCGGGACCGGAAGGTGACACGCGTCGTGAAGGGAGCGGACGGGAGCGGCCACTTCGAGACCATCCGGAGCACGGACGACGTCATCAAGCTCGCGGCGCGCCCCGGCCCCTTCGACGTCTCTGCGGAGTACGGACTCCCCGAGAAGCTCGTCGAGGCGCTCGACGTGACGACGCAGCTCGCGATCGCCGCCGGCCTCGACGCCCTCCGAGAGGCCAGGATCCCGCTCGTCCACACCTGGAGGAAGACGACGACCGGGAAGTTCCTCCCCGACCGGTGGATCCTTCCCGAGCCGCTCCGCGACGAGACGGGCGTCATCTTCGCGAGCGCCTTCCCCGGCTACGACCGGTTCGCCGACGAGATGTCGCGCTTCTATTCCGACGAGTCCCGCCAGAGAGAGAAAGTGACGCTCGAGGAGCTCCTCGAGACGTCGCGGGAGGAGGCCACGCGCGCCGCGATCCGCCGGCGGATCGCCGTCCTCGACGAGGAGATCGCGAAGAACCCGTACACGTTCGACCGGCGGTTCCTTCTCCGCGTCCTCTCGATGGGGCACAGCCAGTTTGCCGAGTACGTCGGCGCGCGCGGCCCCAACACGCAGGTCAACTCCGCCTGCGCCTCGACCGCAGCGGCCATCTCCATCGCCGAGGACTGGATCCGGAGCGGACGCTGCCGCCGGGTCCTCGTCCTCGGCGCCGACAACGTGACGAGCGAGAGCCTTTTCCCCTGGATCGGCGGAGGTCTGCTCGCCTCCGGCGTGGCGGCGACCGACGACAAGGTGGAGGAGGCCGCCCTCCCCTTCGACCGGCGCCGGCACGGGATGCTCGTCGGGATGGGCGCCTGCGCGCTCGTCGTCGAGTCGCAGGACGCCGTCGAGGAGCGCGGGATGCGCGGCCTCGTCGAGCTCCTCTCGACGGAGACGCGCAACAGCGCTTTCCACGCGACCCGCCTCGACGTCGACCACATCTCGCAGGTCGTCGAGAGCCTCGTCTCCTCCGCCGAGAGAAGGTTCGGCCTCGACCGCCGCGCGATCGCCCGCGAGACCGTCTTCGTGTCGCACGAGACCTTCACGCCGGCCCGGGGCGGGAGCGCCTCCGCCGAGGTGGCCGCGCTCCGGAACGTCTTCGGCCCCGAAGCGAGCGAGATCGTCGTCGCGAACACGAAGGGGTTCACGGGCCACCCGATGGGGGTCGGGATCGAGGACGTCATCGCCGTGAAGATCCTCGAGCACGGGATCGTCCCCCCCGTCCCGAACTTCCGCGAGGTCGATCCCGACCTCGGCCTTCTGAACCTCTCGCGCGGCGGGCGCTACCCGGTCACCTATGCGATTCATCTCGGCGCGGGCTTCGGCTCGCAGATCGCGCTCACCATGATGCGCCGGATCCCGGGCCCGCTCGACCGCGTCGACGACGAGGCGCTCTACCGACGCTGGCTCTCGGACGTCTCGGGCGAGGCCGCCCCCGACCTCGAGGTCGTGAAGAGAAATCTCCGCGTCGCCTCGAAGGGAGCCCCGGCCCACGCCCCCGCCCCGAGCCGCTGGACCTGGGGAACCGCTCCCTCCCGCCGCGCCCCGGCGCCGCCCGCGGCAGGCGCAGCGCTGCCGCCCGCGCCCCCACAACCGCAGCCGCAGCCGCAGCAAGAGCCGCCCCCTTCTCTTCCTCTCGAAGAAAAGGTGCTCGTTGCCCCTGCGACTGCAGAACCGGCGCGAGACGACGTCGTCACAAAGGTCCTCGCCATCGTCGCCGAGAAGACCGGTTACCCCTCCGAGATGCTCGAGCTGGACCTCGACCTCGAGGCCGACCTCGGCGTCGACACGGTGAAACAGGCCGAAACCTTCGCGGCCGTCCGCGAGACCTGGGACATCCCGAGGCAGGAGAGCCTCAAGCTCCGCGATTTCCCGACCCTCCGCCACGTCGTCAAATTCGTCTACGACCATCGTCCCGATCTCGCAGAGACGGAGTCAGGAACAGCACTACCAAAGGTCCAGCCGATTCCCTCTCTTCCTTCAGAAGAAGAGGTGCTCGTCGCCCCTGCGAATGCAGAACCGGCAAAGGACGATGTCGTCACGAAGGTCCTCGCCATCGTCGCCGAGAAGACCGGCTACCCCCCCGAGATGCTGGAGCTGGACCTCGACCTCGAGGCCGATCTCGGCGTCGACACGGTGAAACAGGCCGAAACGTTCGCCGCCGTCCGCGAGACCTGGAACATCTCGAGGCAGGAGAGCCTCAAGCTCCGCGATTTCCCGACCCTCCGCCACGTCGTGAAGTTCGTCTACGACCATCGTCCCGATCTCGCACCGGCGGCGGCCGCAGCAGCGCCGCCCCGACCGAAGCAGGAGCCGGCCCTCTCTCTTCCCCTCGAAGAAAGGGTCCCCGTGGCCCCCGCGAAGGCCTCACCGGCAAGACTCGAAGACGCTGACCGGATGCCCCGGCGCCTGGCCGTCCCCTCGCTCCGGCCTCCCCTCGAAATGATGAAGCCGACCGGCGTCACGCTCGGCACGGGGCGCCGCGTGGTCGTCTCCCCCGACGAGGGAGGCGTTGCGAAGGAGCTGACGGCGCGCCTGGAGAAACAGGGCGTCACGGTCCTCACCCTTCCGGACGGACCTCCGGCCGCGCTGGAAGCGCGCCTCCGGGCGTGGCTCTCGGAGGGACCGATCCACGGCGTCTACTGGCTCCCCGCCCTCGACGCCGAGCCCGCACTCTTCACCCTCGACCTGGCCGCCTTCCGCGAGGCGAACCGCCGGCGGACGAAGAGCCTTTACGCGACGATGCGCGTCCTCTACGACGCGGTCGCCCCACCCGGCACCTTCCTCGTCTCCGCGACGCGAATGGGAGGTCTCTTCGGGCTGGGCGCGCCGGGCGCTACGGCCCCGCTCGGCGGCGCCGTCTCCGGCTTCACGAAGGCCTACAAGCGCGAGCGCCCCGAGGCGCTCGTGAAGGTCGTCGACGTCGAGGCCGGCGAGAACGCCGCGGCCGTCGCCGGGGCGCTTCTCGAGGAGACTCTCGCCGATCCCGGCATCGTCGAGGCCGGCCGCAGCGGCGGCCTCCGCTTCACCGTCTCTCTGGCCGAGAGTCCGGCGGCCGGCGGGACGAAGGGACTCCCGCTTTCGAAGGAGACGGTCTTCGTCGTCACGGGCGCGGCCGGCGGCATCACGAGCGCGATCGTGGCCGACCTCGCCGCCTCCTCGGGGGGAACGTTCTGGCTCCTCGACCTCGTCCCCGAGCCGAAACACGACGACCCGAAGATCGCCCTCTTCCGCGAGGGACGCGAGCGGCTGAAGACGGCCCTCATCGAGGAGGCGAAGGGGCGCGGCGAGAAGCCGACGCCGGCCGCCATCGACCGGGCGATTCTCGGCGTTGAACGGTCGGACGCGGCGCTTTGCGCGATCGAGTCCGTCGAGGCCGCAGGCGGAACCGCCGTCTGGCGCTCCGCGAACCTCCTCGACGGCCCGGCGCTGGCGACGATCGTCTCCGAAATCCGCGCCCGGCACGGGCGGATCGACGTCCTCGTCCACGCCGGGGGCATCGAGATCTCCCGCACGCTCGCGGACAAGGAGCCGACGGAATTCGACCTCGTCTTCGACATCAAGGCCGACGGATTCTTCTCGCTTCTGCGCGCCGCAGAAGGGATGCCTCTCGGCGCGACCGTCGTCTTCGGCTCGGTGGCGGGGCGCTTCGGCAACAACGGCCAGACCGACTACAGCGCGGCCAACGCGCTCCTCGCATCGGTCTCCTCCTGGCTCCCGACGCATCGCCCCGGGACGCGCGCGATCACCATCGACTGGACCGCCTGGGGCGGGATCGGGATGGCGACGCGCGGTTCGATCCCGAAGATGATGGAGGCGGCCGGGATCGACATGCTCCCGCCCGAGGCGGGGATCCCGACGGTCCGGCGCGAGCTCGTCGCGTCGGGCTTTTCGGGCGAGATCGTCGTGGCCGGTCGGCTCGGCGTCCTCGTCGCCCCTTGGGACCCCGACGGCGGCCTCGACGTTCCGAAGACGAATGCCGCTCTCGCGCGCCGCGAGGCCCCCCTCGTTGGCATCGGCCGGATCGTCTCGGCCCGCATCGACGACGGCCTCCTCGTCGAGACGACGCTCGACCCGAAGCTGCAGCCTTTCCTCTACGACCACGCGATGGACGGGACGCCGCTCCTGCCCGGCGTCATGGGAACCGAGACGTTCGCGGAGCTGGCGAGCGTTCTCTGCCCGGGCTACGGCGTGGCGGCGGTCGAGGACGAGGAGTTCGTCCGCCCCTTCAAGTTCTTCCGGATG
>JBBIPB010000049.1:0-16827 GCA_037443065.1 Acidobacteriota bacterium
GGTCGGGACCTGGTCCCCGGGCGGAGGAGGGGGCGGCGGCGGCGCGCCCGACCAGACCGGACAGCTGACGCTCGCCGACCTGCAGGGCTTCGTCCAGACGAACGCCAACCTCAACCCCGTCATCGGGTACTACAACAGCCGTTTCGGAACGCGCGTCTCGGCGAGGCCCGCCGCGATCCCCGATTACCTTCTCGCCGCCGCCGAGACGTTCCGGAAAACCGTGGGAGCGCTCGGCGACAAGGACGAGCTGAACTCCTGGAAACAGCTCGCGACGGGAGCCGACGGGGCGACGCTCCGGGGATGGCACGCCTTCACGAGCGACGTGAGGATCAGGTCGGGACCCCACGGGCGTTCGCTCAAGAGCCTCGAGGACCGGGGCGCCGGCCTGCTCCGGACGGCGATCGAGCCGCAGTTCAATCCCAAGTGGGACGCCCTTTACCAGAGGCTCGCGTCCTGCTGCTCGGGCCAGTTCCCGTTCATCACCGAGAGCCGCCTGAAGCAGGAGCGCGCCGACTACGCGGCCGAACGCCCGACGGGCGGCCTTTCGATCCGCCGGAACCTCCCCACGATCGGGCAGGCCGACGTTCTCGGCGCCCTCGCCGAGGTCGGCGTCCTCTCCGACGCGTACGCCGTCGACCCGCTCCTCGGCGGCGCGGAACCCTCGTTCGACTTCATCCAGCAGAACCGGGGCTCCCTCGCCGTGGCCCGCCTCTGGCAACGCTTCATCAGCGGCGCCAGCGCCACGGCGTCTACATCGCTCGCGGGCAAGCCCGGCGGCCCCGGCGGGCGCGAGATCAGCGTCCTCGCCCTCGACCGGGAGCCCGGCGCGGCACGCCGGTCGCTGAAGGACCGCGTCTCGCAGATCACGCTGTTCGACCGGGGCGTGATCTTGCGCCCCTCGACGGACATCAAGTCCCAGCGGGTTCCCCCTCCGTTCGTCTGGCGGCTCAGCTCCTCCGACGCCCTCCTCACGATCAGCGGCCGCAACGAGCAGTCCGGGGAAGGGGGCTGGACGAGCACGTACGAGGTGACCGGCGGCCCCCTCAAGCTCTTCTACTTCATCCGCCTCGCGAGCGAGGCGCGGACCGAACTCTCGGACCCGAAGGTCTGGACGATTCACGTCCAGATTCCGGACGGGAAGAACCCGCGGGACCTGCTCGAGGGCGCTTTTGAGATCCGCCTCGACGAGCCGATGCCGCCCATCCTCCCGAACTGAGGGCACTCGGGAGCACGACGTGGGTTTCGGCTTTTTATCCTCTTTCCGCAAGCCATCGGCCGACGATCCGCCGCCGACCGAGTCGTGGCCGCTCTTCGCGTTCGGCAAGCTTCCCGTCTACAAGGACTTCATCTCCGCGGGTCTCACGGACGACGCCTCGCGCGAATTCCGCGACTGGCTTTCCAACGGATTCAGCCGCCTGTGGTCGGCGCGCGACGACTGCCGTCCGGCCGAGATCCCCCTCCATGCGTTCCTGCTCGGCCTGCCCGAGAGCCACAAGGTGGCCGCCGGCGCCCTGTGGGGAAGCACGGATCAGGGTGGCCTGCGGCGGTTTCCGTTCGCGATCTTCTCGCTCCTTCCCGCCGGCAAGTCGGCGGCCTCCGTCCTGACGGCCCTTGACTACCTGCCCGCGTTCGAGAGCCGCGCCCTGGAGATCCGGCGGAAGTACGAGGCGGGGGGCTCCGTCACGGACGTCTACCAGGAGCTCCGCGGCGCCCGAATCGAAGTCCCCGTCCGCACGCAGAAGCAGATCCGCCTGCGCCTCGCCGAGGCCCTCGCGCGTCCCTGCGTCGGCCCCTTCGCGGCGGCACTCCTTGGACCGGACGCCCCCGCCCGCTGGCCCGCGTTCCTCGCCGGCCTCGACGCGGCGGCTCGGCGTCCCGCCGCGGGAGCGGCGGCGTTCCGCATCCCGCTCGGCGACCTGACGCCCCCGCTCGACCAGATGAAGCTCTGGGCCGTCCGGCTGATGCAGGCCTCGCCGTCCGGAGCGGTCCCCGCCGGGGTTCTCTACCGCACCGGAGGCGCAAAGCCCGGCGGCGTGCTTTTTTTCCGCGACGTGCGGGCGGAGGACATTCTGCTCCTCCATCCGGAGGCGATTCCGACCGATTTCGTCGAGGAGATCCCGCCCCCGGCTCCGGAGCCCGTTCCGCCAGCCAGCACTCAGCCGGCCGTCGATCCTCCCGTCGGGGAGGTCAGGCTCGGAGCGGCAGCGGAGCCCGCACGCGGGGCGGCTCCAGAAGCGCCCACCGCGCCGGAAAGACCCGTCCCCGAGAATCCCGCTCCTCCGGAACCAGCCGCGGTCACGGCCCCGGCGGTGCCTGCCTCTCCCGCCGTCGACGTGCCTTCATCCGCACCGTCATCCGTGCCCACTCCCCCGGCAAAACCCGAAGGTTGGGACGCCCCCCTCGCGAAGCTCCTCGACGCCGGTTGAAACGGCCTCCGAGGCCGCGGCCGGGCGCGCGCCCTTGACTCACGGCATATGATGCGCGTCTCATTCTCGGCGAAGGGACGGAAAGGAAACGGCCATGCCGCTCGTTCGTGAGCTCGTTCCCCCTCATGCCCCGCCTCAGGGCCCGGCGTCCGAAGTCGACATGTTCCTGAAACTCGACGGAGTCGACGGCGAGAGCGCCGATCCCAAGCACGCGGGCGAGATCCAGATCGACAGTTTCAGCCTGAATGCGGTGAGCGGCCGCGATGCCTTCACGAACCAGGGCGCCGGCGTGGTCCGGATGTCGAGCGTGACGATTCGCGCGAAGATCGACAAGTCGACGCCGAAGCTCTTCGCGAAAATCGCGAAGAACGAGAAGATCCCCACGGCGGTCCTGACGTGCCGCAAGGCGGGCAAGGAGCAGTTCGAGTATTTCAAAGTCACGCTTTCCGACGTCCTCGTCGTGAAGGTGCAGGCCGGAGACCTCGGAAGGGGCGGAGGCGGCGCGCTTCCGCCGTGCGAATTCGACCTCTCGTACGGGAGAATCGAGATGCAGGCCAAGGAGCAGACGAGCGGGGGGCCCACGTCGGGTCCTGTCGTGTTCAGTTTCAACCTGATGACGAACTCGTGAAAGACGTTCGCGAGCCGCCTCCGCAGGATGATCGGCGTCACGCGTCTGTCGACGTGAGGTTGAATTCCGCCGCACGCGGACTATGTTGGCCACCAGACGCGAGTCGCGATCGAACGTCATGAACGGAAAGGGGCCGGAAACCACCGACATTCACGGATCCATCCACCCGGATGAAAGGAGCAGCCCATGGCGGCAGTAGACTATTTCCTGAAAATCACCGGTATCGACGGCGAGAGCAAGGACCAGAAGCACAAGGGCGAGATCGAGGTGCTGAGCTGGGCGTTCGGGCACACGCAGCAGGGTACGGAGGCGAGTGGAGGAGGAGGCGGCGCCGGCAAGGTCCTGGCGGGGGATTTCCACTTCACGATGAAGGTCAGCAAGGCGTCGCCGAAGCTCTTCCTCGCCGTCGCGACCGGCGAGCACTTCAAAACGGCGACGATCGTGGCCCGCAAGGCGGGTAAGGAACAGCAAGAGTATCTGAAGTGGACGTTCACCGACCTCCTCGTGACGAGCTTCCAGACGGGCGGATCGGGGGGCGCCGGTGACGTCGTCCCGACCGAGCAGATCTCGATGAACTTCGCGAAGGCGGAGGTCGAGTACAAGGAGCAGCAGGAAGACGGTTCCCTTGGCGGCGCGACCAAGGCGGGCTACCACTACAAGGAGCAGCACGTCGTCTGAGTCCCCGACGTCGCCCTCTTTCCAAACTGAAGACCCTCGCCGCCCGGCGAGGGTCTTTTTTTCTGTCTCCTTCGCTCAGGAGACCGCGGCGGAACCGGGCGCGTGGAACGCGACCTGCCGCGCCTCGAACAGCGCGACGTCTTCGTCGTCCACCTGGAACGTCTTGAGCCCGGCGCCGCGGGACAGGTCGTCGGCCAACGGCAGCCAGGCCGTCATCCGTCCGAGCCGCAGCCGGTCGTCCGTGCTCCGGCGTGTTCCCTCGTACAGGGCCGGCACGAACACGTCGCCGACCGTGCCGTCCAGAGCCTCGATCTTCGCGCGGGCCCAGACGAGGTCCCGGAGCTTCGACGGGGGGCTGATCTCCACGCGGCGGATCTGCTCGAACGGCAGCCAGGTGTACTTGTCCTTGACGATCAGCTCGAGGACGGGCCCGATCACGTCGTCGCAATCGCGGAAATCGGCGAAGGGCCGTCCGTTCAGCGTCCCTGGCAGCGCGGGCCGCTCCTCCTCCGCCTGGTCGAGAAGGGTCCGGGCCTCCGCGAAGTTCCCTTCCCGGATCCGGTTGATGGCTTCCAGGTGGCGGTCCACGTGGGGCGGCGGTTCGTTCAGGAAGTGGGGATGAAGGCCCTCCGAGAAGAGGCGTTCGCGCATGCGCTCGGCCTCGATGTTCGCCAGGTACACCTGGACCGCGAGGGCCTCGTTCGGACCCGCCTGCCCGAGGACGTCGATCTGCTTCTGGGCTCGATCCCATTCGCCCGCGAAGGCCAGAAGCTCGAACAGGAAGATCCGGGTGGGGGCGTCGGCCGGCTTGGCCTTCACCTCGGCCGTGAGGGCCTGGATTGCCGCCTGAAGTTGACCGGCCTGATAAAGTTCACGGGGTGTCGGCATGGTCTCTCCTCGCCGTTGAGACTGTCTCTTGACCGGGGATCGCGCCGTCGCTATCCTGTCTCCATTCTAACTGCTGCCCCTCGAATGGCATAAGCGTCTCTCTTCGATCGGAGGAAATCGTCGCGATGCCGTCAGCTCCCGTGTTCAACCTCGACGCGCTGCTCGCGCCGATCCCGGGCGAGAAGCCGAGCGGGGAGAACCTTCAGTACTCGGGGCTCCACGACGAGATCCGCGAAGCGCGCCGCGCCGACGACGACGTGGCGCAGGGCGACTGGGTCCGCGAGCTGAAGGTCGCGGACTGGGAGAAAGTCGCCGAGCTCGCCGGCGAGAGCCTGAGCGGCAAGACGAAGGACCTCCAGATCGTGGCCTGGCTCTCCGAAGCGGCCGTGAACATGCACGGATTCCCGGGGCTCAGGGACTCGCTGAAGCTCGCGAACGGCCTTCTCGAGACCTTCTGGGACACGCTCTATCCCGAGATCGACGAGGGCAACGATCTCGAGGCGAGGGCGAACGCATTCGCATGGCTGGACCGCCAGACCGCGGAAGCGGCGAGGAAGGTCCCGCTGACGAAACGCCCCGGCGGGAACTTCAACTTTTTCCAATGGGAAGAGGCCCTGCAGTACGACTTTCCGGCCGACACGTCGAAGCTCTCCAGCGAGGCGCTCCAGCTGCTCGAAGAGAAGCGAGCGCGAGCGCAGGCGGACGGGAAGATCACCGGCGAGGAGATCCGGAAGGCCAAGAGCGAGACGCGCCGCGCCTTCTACGAGGAGCTCTACGCGGACGTCAACGACACATGGGCGGCGCTGAAGACCCTCGACAGCCAGATGGATGCGCGCTTTGCGCGCCAGACCCCGGGGCTCGGAGGTCTCACGAAGACCCTCGACCGGATTCGGAGCCTCCTCGAGAAGGTCGTCAAGGAGAAGAGGATCGAGGAGCCCGACCCGTCCGACGCGGCGGAAGGGGCCGGGGGCGAAACGGCGGCCGGCGGCGCCGGCGGCCCGGGCGGAGCCATCCGGGCGCGGGACCAGGCGCTCGCCCAGCTCGCGCAGGTCGCCGACTACTTCCGGAGGACGGAGCCGCACAGCCCCGTCTCGTACCTCGTCCAGCGCGCCATCACCTGGGGCCAGATGCCGCTCGACGCCTGGCTCGTCGACGTGATCAAGGACAGCAACGTTCTCGCCGGTCTGCGCGAAACTCTCGGCCTCAAGGGCGAGTCCGGCGGCTAGGGAACCTGAGGGAGGGAGTCATGCCGAAAAAGGAAAGCATCCAGCAGAAACTCAAGAGGATCCGCCCTCCCCGCGTGCAGATCACGTACGACGTCGAGATCGGCGGGGCGATCGAGATGAAGGAGCTGCCGTTCGTCGTCGGAGTCCTCGGCGACTTCTCCGGCCAGCCGGCCGAGCCGCTCCCGAGGTTGAAGGACCGGAAGCTGATCGAGATCGACCGCGACAACTTCGATCAGGTCCTCGCGGCGCAGGCGCCACGCCTTGCCCTGCGCGTCGACAACAAGCTCTCCGACGACGGCAGCAAGATGAACGTCGAGATGAAGTTCAACAACATGACGGACTTCGAGCCCGATCAGGTCGTCCAGCAGGTCGAGCCTCTGAGAAAGCTCGTCGAAGCGCGCCAGAAGCTCCGCGACATCCTGTCGAAGACCGACGGGAACGACAAGCTCGAGGCCATGCTGACGGACCTCCTCAAGGACCCGAACGCCCAGAAGCAGCTCGGGAAGCAGCTCGGCGTCGTGACGGACGAGGAGCCGCAGAAGGAAGAGCCCCATGAGTAAGAACCCCGAGAAGAAGGCCGAATCCGTCGTTCAGGAGCAGGACGGGGGTCTTCTCAACAAGATCCTCGACAGCGGGCGCCTGGCCCTTCGCGAGGACCAGGTCGACAACGCCAAGGACATGCTGGCCGAGTTCGTCCAGCAGGCGCTCCAGGGACAGGTCGTCCTCTCCAAGGACCTCGAGCACACGATCAACGCGCGCATTGCTGCGATCGACAAGCTCCTTTCGGCGCAGCTCAACGAAATCATGCACCACCCGGATTTCCAGAAGCTCGAGGGAAGCTGGCGCGGCCTGAAGCATCTCGTCTTCGAGAGCGAAACCTCGACGATGCTCAAGATCCGCGTGCTGAACGTCTCCAAGAAGGACCTCCTCAAGGACCTCGAGCGGGCCGCGGAGTTCGACCAGTCCGCGCTCTTCAAGAAGATCTACGAGGAGGAGTACGGGACGTTCGGCGGCGCTCCGTTCGGCGCGCTGATCGGGGATTACGAGTTCGGAAACCACCCGCAGGACATGTCGCTCCTCGAGAAGATCGCGGGCGTCGCCGCAGCGGCCAACGCGCCCTTCATCTCGGCGGCCTCTCCCGAGATGTTCGGCTGGCAGAGCTACACCGAGCTGACCGAAGTGCGCGACCTCGCCAAGATCTTCGACAGGACCGAGTATGCGAAGTGGCGCGCCTTCCGCGACTCGGAAGACTCGCGCTACGTGGGGCTCACCCTCCCCCACACGCTCATGCGCCTCCCCTACGGAAAGGAAACGGTGCCGACCGAGTCCTTCAATTTCGAGGAGGACGTGGACGGCAAGGACCACAAGAAGTATCTCTGGGGGAACGCCGCTTATTCGTTCGGGACGCGCCTGACCGAGGCCTTCGCTCTCTACAACTGGACCGTCGCGATCCGCGGCGTGGAGGGGGGCGGGCTCGTCCAGGGGCTTCCGGTCCACACCTTCCAGACGGACGAAGGCGACGTGGCCCTGAAGTGTCCGACCGAGATCTCGATCACCGATCGCCGCGAGAAGGAGTTCTCGGACCTCGGGTTCCTCTCGCTCGTCCACTGCAAGAACACCGACTACGCGGCGTTCTTCGGCGGACAATCGGCCCAGAAGGCGAAGAAATACGACACCGATTTCGCGAACGCGAACGCGCGTCTCTCGACGCAGCTCCCCTACATCTTCGCCGTGTCCCGCTTCGCCCATTACCTCAAGACGATCATGCGGGACAAGATCGGCAGCTTCGCGTCGCGCAAGGACGTTGAGTTCTTCCTCAACCGCTGGATCTCGAACTACGTCACGCCCGACGACACGGCCTCGCCGACCGTCAAGGCGCAGTTCCCGCTTCGCGAGGCCCGCATCGAGGTCGCCGAAGTGCCAGGCAAGCCCGGGGTCTACAAGGCGATCGCGTTCCTCAGGCCGCACTTCCAGCTCGACGAGCTGTCGGTCTCCCTGCGGCTGGTGGCGGAGCTGCCGCCTCCGACGAGAGGGTAAGGGACGGGACGGCCAAAGGCCGGCGATCCGTCGCCGGCCTCGCCACCCGCCCCGCCCGAGCACCATGCCGAGGATCGACGAGGAGATCCGGATCAACCTGTCGGTCCTCGACCGGCTCGTGGATTTCGAGCCCGAGGCGACGAGCGAGCCGCCCGTCTCGCGCTCGAAGGCGCTTCGACAGGTCAAGCAGGCCCTCCGGCGGGACCTCGAGTGGCTCCTCAACACCCGCCTCGCGTTCGAGGTGCCCGACGGGCTGCCGCTTCTCGCCGATTCCCTGCTCGCCTACGGCCTTCCGGACTTCTCCAACGTCACCGTGAAAGACGCCGCCGACCAGAGCACCCTCACCCTCGCGCTCGAGACCGCGCTCCGGCGGTTCGAGCCCCGCCTCGAGGACGTCGTCGTGAGCGTCGCGAACGCGTCCGCGCTCGAACGCGCCTTCCGCTTCAAGATCGAGGCGCGCCTGCGTATCGACCCGGTTCCCGAGCCGATCTCCTTCGACACGACGCTTCAGCTGGGGAGCGGCAACTTCGCGGTCAAGGGCGAGTGATGCGCACCGACCTCCTGGAGTACTACGAGCGCGAGCTGAGTTTCCTCCGCCACATGGGCGCCGAATTCGCGGACAAGTACCCGAAGGTCGCGTCCCGCCTGCAGCTCGAACCGGACAAGTGCGAGGACCCGCACGTCGAACGGCTTCTCGAGGCGTTCGCGTTCCTCGCGGCGCGCGTGCGCCTCAAGATCGACGACGAGTTCCCCGAGATCACGGAGTCCCTTCTCGGAATCCTGTACCCCACGTTCCTCGCGCCCGTGCCCTCGATGTCCGTGGTCCAGTTCGTTCTCAATGCCGAACAGGTGAGCATGCAGACGGGCCAGACGATTCCGCGGGGTTCGACGCTCGCGTCCGCTCCGGTCGACGGAATCCCGTGTCGCTTCCGGACCGCCTATCCGGTCACGATCTGGCCGCTCGACGTGCGGGCCGCCCGCTTCGAGCAGGCGCCCGCGGTCACGATCGGCGGCCGGGATGCGCGGACGATGCTCCACCTCGATCTGCGGGTTCTCGGAGGCGCCGCGCTGTCCGAGCTCAAGGAAAAAACGTCCGAGGGCGACGAGCGTCCGCTTTCCCGGGTTCGCTTCTACCTTCAGGGCGAAGGCAAGGTCGTGCACGCGCTCTACGAAACGCTCTTCAACGACGCCCTCGCCGTCGAGCTGAGGCCTCAGGCCTCGACTCCCGACTCCGAGGCGCTCCGGCTGGGGCCGGAGGCTCTCCAGCCCGTCGGCTTCGCCGACACCGAGACCCTCCTGCCGACGCCGGACCGAATCTTCCGGGGGTACCGCGTCCTCCAGGAGTACTTCTCCTTTCCGGAGAAGTTCCTCTTCGTGGACCTCGACGGGCTCGAGAAGGTCAAGGGGCGCGGCTTCACGGACACGCTCGACGTGCGGATCCTTCTCGCGCACCCCTTCGCCTCGGAACGGAGCGTCTCGGCGCAGACCTTCCGTCTGCACGCCACGCCCATCGTCAACCTTTTCTCGCAGATGGCCGAGCCCATCCGGGTCACCCACCTGAGCCACGAGTATCGCGTCATCCCGAATCTGAGGCGTCCGGGAGCGCACGAGGTCTGGTCGGTCGACAGCGTGACGTCGACGGGCGCCGACGTCGAGACCGTGCAGGCCTATCAGCCGTTCTTCGCGTTCCGCCACGACGCGGAGCGCGCGGGTCAGCAGGCGCTCTGGCACGCGAGCCGGCGCCCGTCGGAACGCAAGGACGACGAAGGGACCGAGGTCTTTCTGACGCTCGTCGACATGAACTTCGATCCGGCCGTGCCCGATACCGACACCCTCACCGTGCACGTGACGAGCTCGAACCGCGACCTTCCCGGCCGCCTCCCGTTCGGCAATCCCGACGGGGACTTCCAGCTCGAGGGGCCCGGGGTCTTCAGCGCGATCCGGAGCCTCGTGAAGCCGACCGCGAGCCTCCGCCCGCCGCTCCGGCGCGGCGCGCAATGGAGGCTCATCTCGCATCTCGCCCTGAACGTCCTGTCGCTCGTCGAGCGCGAGGGAGAGAAGGGCCCGGAGGCGTTGCGGGAGATCCTGCGGCTCTACGACATCTCCGATTCGTCCGTCACCCGGCAGCAGATCGACGGGATCACGAAGCTCTCCGCGCGCCGGGTCGTGCGGCCGCTCCGCGACATCCATCCCGGATTCGCGCGGGGACTCGAGGTGTCGGTCGAGCTCGACGAACAGAACTTCGTCGGCTCGGGCGTCTATCTGTTCGCGTCCGTCCTCGAGCGCTTCCTCTCGCTCTACGCCTCCGTGAACTCCTTCAGCCAGCTCGTGGTGTCGACGAAGCAGCGCGAGGGAATCGTGCGCCGCTGGCCGCCGCGTTCCGGCGATCAGATCGTCCTTTGAACGAACGGCTGCGGACGCGTCCCGAGCGCTTCGGGTTTTTCCAGGCCGTCCGGCTGCTGGCCCGGCTCTCGCCGTCGCGCGCCCCGGTCGGGCACGACGGGCCGCCCGCGCGCGAGATCGCGCGCTTCAGAACCCGCGCCACCCTGGAGTTCCCGCCGAGCGAGATCCACGACCTCCGCATCGATCCCGACCCCGACCGTCCCCCCGAGGTCACCGTGGCGATCGGGGGAACGACCGGCCCGCTCGGCGTCCTTCCCATCCCGTACACCGAGCTCCTGATCGAGCGGGTCCGCTACAAGGACCATGCGCTCTGGGAGTTCCTCGATCTGTTCAACCACCGTTTCCTGTCGCTGTTCCACCGCGCGTGGCAGAAGTACCGTTTCCCCATCGTGTACGAAAGCGGCGGCGACGACCCGTTCGTCGACGGCCTCTTCGCGCTGGTCGGGCTCGGCACCGGCGGGCTCCGCGGGCGCCAGAGCGTTCCCGACGACGCGCTCCTCCTGTACGCGGGCCTCATCGCGCAGCGCCCCCACTCCGCGAGCGCCCTCGTGGGCATCCTCCGCGACTACTTCGGAGTTCCCGTCGCCACGCGGCAGTTCGTCGGCCAGTGGCTCGACCTCGAGCCGGAGGACCGGTCGCGACTGGGGTCCCGAAACAGCCGGCTCGGCCACGATCTCGTGTGCGGCGACCACGTCTGGAACAACCAGTCCCGCTTCCGGATCCGCCTCGGCCCGCTGGGGTTTGCATCCTTCCAGGTCTTCCTGCCGCGCGGAAGCGGCTGGGCGCCGCTGAACGACCTCGTCCGATTTCTCGTCGGCGTCGAGTACGACTTCGACGTCCAGCTGGTCCTCAAGAGGGAGGAGATCCCCGAGTGCCACCTGAGGTCCGATGCCACCGCCCCGCCCATGCTCGGCTGGACGTCGTGGCTTAAGAGCGGCCCCTCGCCCGCGGACGCCTCGGATCTGATTCTCGAGTCCATGAATTAGGATAGGCGCCCGTTCAAGAGAAACAGGAGAGGAAGGAAGCGACCATGAGCGCGAATCTGAAATCCCTCATCGGCCGACTGAACGACACCTGCCGCAACGCCCTCGAGGGCGCCGCCGGGCTCTGCCTGTCGCGAACGAACTACGACGTCGACGTCGAGCACCTGCTCGTCAAGCTGGGTGAGACGCCGGACACGGACTTCCACCGGGTCCTGCGCCGCTTCGAGATCGACGAGTCCCGGCTCGCGAAGGACCTCGTGAGATCGCTCGACCGGCTGAAGACCGGAAACACCCGCACGCCGGCTCTCTCCCCCCGCCTCCCGAAGCTCGTCGAGGAAGCCTGGCTCGTCGGCTCGATCGACTTCGGCGCCTCCCGGGTCCGCTCGGGACACATCCTCATCGCCCTCCTCGAGAAGGACGAATTCGCCCGTCTCGCGCGCGAGATCTCGAAGGAGTTCGCGTTGATCTCCGTCGAGGCCCTCCGGAAGGAGTTCGACAAGATCGTCTCGGGCTCGGTCGAGGACCGCGACGCGGCCGCGCTCGGCGAGACGCCGGCCGGCGATGCGGCGGGCGGCGCGACGGGCGTCCCCGGCCGGACGAAGGCGCTCGACCAGTACACCGTCGACCTGACGGCCCGCGCGAAGGGCGGCCACATCGACCCGATCCTCGGGCGGGACTTCGAGATCCGCCAGGTCATCGACATCCTCACGCGCCGACGCCAGAACAATCCGATCCTCACCGGCGAGGCTGGCGTCGGGAAGACGGCCGTCGTCGAGGGTTTCGCGCTCCGGATCGCGCAGGGAGACGTTCCGGGTCCGCTGAAGAACGTCGCCGTGCGGACGCTCGACCTCGGGCTCCTGCAGGCCGGAGCCGGGATCAAGGGCGAGTTCGAAAACCGGCTCAAGTCCGTGATCGAGGAAGTGAAGGCCTCGCCCCAGCCGATCATCGTCTTCATCGACGAGGCGCACACGATGATCGGCGCCGGCGGCCAGGCCGGGCAGAACGACGCCGCGAATCTCCTGAAGCCGGCCCTCGCGCGCGGCGAGCTGCGCACGATCGCGGCGACGACCTGGGCCGAGTACAAGAAGTACTTCGAGAAGGACGCCGCGCTCGCCCGGCGCTTCCAGGTCGTCAAGGTCGAGGAGCCGACCGAGGAAACTGCCATCATCATGATGCGCGGCCTCACGGAGCCTCTCGAGAACCATCACAAGGTGCGCATCCTCGACGAGGCCGTCGAGGACGCCGTCCGCCTGTCGCACCGGTACATCTCGGGGCGGCAGCTGCCCGACAAGTCCGTCTCCGTCCTCGACACGGCTTGCGCCCGCGTCGCGATCGGCCAGGCGGCGACGCCTCCCGCGGTCGAGGACGCCCAGCGGGCGATCGACCACAGCACCGCCGAGATCGAGGTCCTCACGCGCGAGGAAGCCACCGGCGCCGACCACAAGGAACGCCTCGCCGAGCTCACGGCGCGCAAGGCCGCGGCCGAGGCGAGCCTCGCCAGCCTCAAGGCGCAGTGGGACAAGGAGCGTGAGCTGATCGGGAAAATCCGCGAAATCCGCACGAAGCTGGAAGACCTCGCGGCCCCGAGGAAGAAGGCCGGACCCGCAACGGCGGCAGGCGCCGACGCGAAAGCCGCGAAGCCGGCGGCGCCCGCCGCCGCTCCCGCCGAGCCCGCCGGCCCGCCGCCCGACCCGGCGGCGCTCAAGGTCGAGCTCGACGCACTCAACAGGGAGCTCGAGACGCTGCAGGGCGAATCCCCCCTCATGCAGGCCTGCGTCACGTCGCAGACGATCGCCGAAGTCATCTCCGGCTGGACCGGGATCCCGGTCGGAAAGATGCTGACGGACGAGATCCACACCGTCCTCGCGCTGAAGGACCGGCTCGAGCAGCGGGTCATCGGCCAGTCGCACGCCCTCGAGGCGATCGCGAGCCGGATCCGCACCGCGCGCGCGAACCTCACGGATCCGCGGAGGCCGATCGGCGTCTTTCTCCTCGTCGGGCCGAGCGGCGTCGGCAAGACCGAGACCGCCATCACGCTCGCCGAGACGCTCTACGGCGGCGAGCGCAACCTCATCACCATCAACATGTCCGAGTACCAGGAAGCGCACACCGTCTCGTCGCTCAAGGGCTCGCCCCCCGGGTACGTCGGGTACGGCGAGGGCGGCGTCCTGACCGAGGCCGTGCGGCGCCGGCCTTACTCCGTCGTCCTCCTCGACGAGGTCGAGAAGGCGCATCCCGACGTCATGGAGCTCTTCTACCAGGTCTTCGACAAGGGGATGCTCGAGGACGGCGAGGGGCGCGAGATCGACTTCAAGAACACCGTGATCCTCCTGACGTCCAACGCCGCCACGGACACGCTCATGAAGCTCTGCGCCGACCCCGACACGGCACCCGAGCCCGAGAAGCTCGTGGAGGCGATCAAGCCCGAGCTGAACAAGATCTTCAAGCCCGCCCTTCTCGGACGCATGGTCATCGTTCCCTACTACCCGATCTCGGACAAGGTCATGCGCGAGATCATCAAGCTGCAGCTCGGGCGGATCGGCAGCCGGCTGAAGGAGAACCACGGCGCCGCCTTCAGCTACGACGAGGCGGTCATCGCCGAGATCGTGGCGCGCTGCAAGGAGGTCGAGAGCGGCGCGCGCAACGTGGACCACATCCTGACGCGGACGGTCCTCCCCGAGATGTCCGGCGAGTTCCTCGCCCGGATGGCCGAGGGCCGGACGATGTCGCGCGTACGCGTCACCGTGGGCGAGGGCGGGGCCTTCCGCTACGAGTTCGACTGACTCTCCGTCCCGGAGGTGGCTGAATGGCTTACACGCAGGATGGTCGCAGGCTCGTGGTCAAGACGCCGCTCGGGAAGAACGACCTCCTCCTGAGCGGCTTCTCCGGACACGAGGCGATTTCACAGCCCTTCCTCTTCCAGCTCGAGTGCGTCGCCGAGAACGCCACGAAGATCCCCTTCGAGAGCCTCCTCGGGCAGAAGGTCACGGCCGAGATCAGCCTGCCGGGAGGCCCGAAACGGTGGATCAACGGGGTCTGCTTTCGCGTCGCTCAGGGCGCGCGGGACGCGACGTTCACGCGCTACCTCCTGGACCTCGTGCCCGAGGCCTTCCTCCTGTCCCGGAAGACGCAGAGCCGGATCTTCCAGCACCTTTCGATTCCCGACATCCTGAAGAAAGTCCTGAAGGGTCTCGACGTGAACTGGGAAATCCAGGGGACATTCGAACCCCGTGACTACTGCGTGCAGTACCGCGAGTCCGACTTCGCGTTCGCGAGCCGGCTCATGGAGGAAGAGGGGATCTACTACTTCTTCAAGCACAAGGACGGCAGTCACACGATGGTCGTCGCGAACACGCCGGGAAGCCATTCGGACATCAGTCCGGGGCCGAGCAAGCTCATCTTCGAGGCCGTCGGCGGCGGGACCCGCGAGGAGGATCGCGTCAATGCCTGGGAAAAGGCGCAGGAGCTGCGCTCGAGCAAGGTGACGCTCTGGGACCACTGCTTCGAGCTGCCCCACAAGCACCTCGAGGCCCCGGAGGCCCCGGTGCCCATCCAGGCGTCCGTCACCGCGGGCAAGGCCAGCCACAAGCTGAAGGTCGCCGCGAACGCCCCGCTCGAGCTCTATGACTTCCCCGGCGCCTATGCCCAGCGCTTCGACGGAATCAACAAGTCGGGGGGCGAGCAGCCGGCGGAGATCCAGAAGATCTTCCGGGACAACTCCCGGACCACGGACCTCCGGGCTCAGGCCGAGGCGTCCGCCAGCGTCCTCGTGCACGCGGCGAGCAACTGCCGCCAGGTCGTCTCGGGCCACAAGTTCACGCTCGAGCGCCATTTCGAGGGGGACGGCGCCTGGGTCGTCTATCAGGTCGGCCACACCGCGTCCGAGGCTGCCGACCTGCGGTCCGGCGTCGGGGGCTTCAGCTACCAGAACCATTTTTCGTGCTTCCCGGTCGATCTGCCCTTCCGTCCGCCCCGCGTCACACCCATCCCCACGGTCATGGGAACCCAGACGGCGGTCGTCGTCGGGCCCAAGGGAGAGGAGATTTACACGGACAAGTACGGCCGCGTCCGGGTGCAGTTCCACTGGGACCGGGAAGGGAAGAACGACACCGACAGCTCGTGCTGGGTCCGCGTCGGGCAGCCCATCGCGGGTCGGCGCTGGGGCGCCTCCTTCTGGCCGCGGATCGGCCAGGAGGTGATCGTCGATTTCCTGGAAGGGGATCCGGACCAGCCGATCATCGTCGGAACCGTCTACAACTCCGACCAGATGCCGCCCTACCTCGGCGACGGACCGGACGGCAAGCACAAGAACGACAACAAGGTGTCCGGGATCAAGTCGAACACGACGCTGGATGGCGAAGGGTTCAACGAGTGGCGCTTCGACGACACGAAGGGCAAGCAGCAGGTCTTCCTTCACGCCGAGAGGAACATGGATACCCGCGTGAAGAGCGAGTCGATGGAGAGCGTCGGAAGCAACAAACACCTGACCGTCGGTGGAGAGAAAGACGGCCAGAAGTGGGGCAACTACAAGTCGCTCATCTACGGGCACGTGGGTCTTCGTAACAGAAAGCAGCATTCGCAGATCGTCGGCGGCTCCATGTTCCTCACCATCGGGACGGAGCCCACGGGCAACGAGTCACAGCAGACTGTCGTGAAGGGCGCCCGCCTGGCGCTCGTGGAAAAGAACGACAACATTCACGTAAAGGGCGACCGGATGGAGGCGGTGGACGGTGGCCAGAGCCTGACGGTTGGTGGGGACCAGCAGGAGAAGGTCGGCCAGAACCACGCTCTCGAGGCGGCACAGGCGATTTACCTGAAGGCCGGAACCACCCTCGTCATCGAGGCCGGCATGCAGCTCAGCCTGAAAGTCGGAGGGAATTTCATCGACATCAGTCCGGCCGGAATCGCGATCCAGGGGACGATGGTAATGATCAACTCCGGGGGCGCGGCCGGCTCCGGCACCAGTCCGAACCCGGCGTCGCCTGAAGACGCCCATGAAGCCCTGAAACACGAACCGACGCCCGCCGACGACGCCAAGACGGGATACAAGTCATCGTGAAGAGTCCCGCAGTGCCGACGTTCGCAGGTTGCTGAGGAGGAGTCGATCGTGCCTCAAGGTCCCGCGGCCCGACTCGGCGATCCCGTCGCGCACCCGACGCCGCCCGTCCTCACGGGGACGCCCGCCCTGAAGGTCCTGATCGGGGGCCAGCCGGCCTGGAAGGGGATCCCGCTCGCGGCCGGGCCGGGGCTCCTCGCGGCGAGCACGTCCACGCAGACGACACTCCAGACGCTGGAGACGACGGCGTTGGCCGCCGAGGCAGCCGCAGCCGCTGCCGCCGGCACGCCGGGCGCACCGGCCGCGATCGCAGCCGCCACGGCCGCGCGACTCGCGGCGGAAACCGCGAAGGCATCGGCCGCGGCCGCCAACGCCGCCTCGATCACCGCCGCCGCAGCCGGCGGCAGCCTCCATGTCTGCGCGATGCCGTGGCCCATCCCCCCGCATGGGCCGGGCGTCGTCATCGACGGCTCGCCGACCGTCATGATCGAGAACTCCCCGG
>JBBIPB010000050.1:0-16773 GCA_037443065.1 Acidobacteriota bacterium
TCGTCGCTCCACTCGGCCTCCTTCTCGGCCGGCCCGAGAAAGAGGACGAAGGCGCGGACGGCGTCGGAGCCTTTCTCCGCGATCAGCGCGTCGAGCGAGACCGCGTTTCCCCGCGACTTCGACATCTTCTCGACGCGCCCGGTGGGCGACAGTCGCGTGATCATCCCCTGATTGAAGAGGGCCGAGAAAGGCTCCTCGAAGGAGACGAGGCCGAGGTCCTTCATGACCCGGGTGAAGAAACGCGCGTAGAGGAGGTGGAGGATCGCGTGCTCGATCCCGCCGATGTACTGCGTGACGGGGGCCCAGCGCTCCGCGATCCCCCGGTCGAACGGGGCCGCGCCGTTCTTCGGGTCGAGGTACCGGAGGAAGTACCAGGACGAGTCGACGAACGTGTCCATCGTGTCCGTCTCGCGGCGGGCCGGACGTAGACAGGCCGGGCAGGTGGTCCTCACGAACGCCTCGACCTTCGTGAGCGGGTTTCCTCCCTGCCCGGTGAACGGCGCGTCGGGAGGGAGGACGACCGGAAGGTCCTTCTCCGATACCGGGACCCAGCCGCATGCTTCGCAGTGGACCATCGGGATCGGCGTTCCCCAGTACCGCTGGCGCGAGATGAGCCAGTCGCGGAGGCGGTACCTCACGCGAGGGCCTCCGATCCCCCGGGCCGCCGCCTCGCTCGCGATCGCTTCACAGGCGGCCGCGGAAGGCAGTCCCGTGAAGCGGCCCGAAGCCACGAGCGTCCCGTCTCCCGTCCAGCAGGCGACGGAGCGATCGGCCGTCGCGGGGCGCCGGATCACCTCGCGGATCGTCAGGCCGTACTTCGTCGCGAAGTCGAAGTCGCGGGTGTCGTGAGCCGGAACGGCCATCAGCGCGCCGGTCCCGTAGTCGGCGATGACGAAGTTCGCGAGCCAGATCGGGATGGTCTCGCCCGTGAACGGGTTGACGGCCGTCCGTCCCGTGTCCCGCCCGTCCTTCTCCGCCCCCTCCGCTTCCCGTTCGATCCGCTGCTGGTTCCGGACGGAGGTGACCCAATCCTCGAGAGCGGTCCGGTCCGGGTTCCCCGCGAGGAGGCGCGGGACCATCGGATGCTCCGGAGCCAGGATCAGCGCCGTCGCGCCGAAGGTCGTGTCGGGCCGCGTCGTGAAGACGCGGATCCTCTCGCCGAGGGACGGGATCTCGAAGTCGAGGTCCGCGCCGACCGACCGGCCGATCCAGTTCTTCTGCATGACGCGGACCTTTTCGGGCCAGCTTCCGAGCCGCTCGAGCCCCGCGAGGAGCGAGTCGGCGTATTCGGTGATCCGGAGGAACCACTGCTCGAGCTCGCGTTGGACGACCGGGGTCCCGCACCGCTCGCAGGTTCCCCCTTCCGCCTGCTCGTTTGCGAGGACCGTGGCGCAGGAGGGGCACCAGTTCACCGGCGCCTTCCGCCTCACCGCGAGGCCGCGCTCGTACATCTTCAGGAAGAACCACTGGTTCCACCGGTAGTACCCGGGCTCGCAGGTCGTGACTTCCTTGCTCCAGTCGTAGAGCACGCCCCAGGACCCGAACTGCTCCTTCATCACGCGGATGTTCTCGAGCGTCGAGGCGCGCGGGTGGATACCCTTCTGGATCGCGTAGTTCTCGGCCGGAAGCCCGAACGCGTCCCACCCCATCGGGTTGAGGACCGTGCGGCCGCGCTGCCGGAGATAGCGGTAGAGGGCGTCCGTCAGGAAGTAGGTCCGCGCATGCCCGACGTGGAGGCGGTCCCCCGAAGGGTACGGGAGCATCACGAGGAGATAGGTCCCGGACCGGGCGGGGTCGGCCGTGTCGACGAAGGCGATTCGCTCCGCGTCCCAGCGCGCCTGCCACTTCTTCTCGATTGCGAGGATCTCTTCGCTCCGGCTCATGCGAGGCGCGAGTGTAGACGAATCGGCGCTCCGCGATCAGTCGCCGCGCGACGAGGCAGGGGCACGTCGCGCGCGCGCGACGACGCCCCCCTTCTCGGCCGAGGGAAGAGGCGGCCGCGCCGCCTCGCCGGCCGCGGCGAGCGGCCGGACTCCGAAGCGCCGGTCCGGCGGCACCGCGAGAGCGAGGTGGCGAACGGTGAGGCGGTTCGCGAGGCCGCCGGGGTCTGACGGGATCCAGCCGAGGCCGGGAATGAAGGCCTCGATCCATCGGTGGCGCACGCCGCCGAGCCCTTCGTTCCACGCCGCGCGCGACTCGGGCGACAGCTCCTCCGGAGAGGCCGCGACGAGGACGCCGGTCACCTGCCGGGCCGGTATGCCCGCCCGGACGAGGAGGTCTTCGGCGAGGAGAGAGCGCCCGACGCACGACCCGCTCCCCGTCCGCAGCGTTCGCGCGGCCGTCTCCAGCCCCCCGTCGGGCAGCGTGTAGCGGATCTCCCCCGCCGTGTAGCCGATCACCTGTTCCACTGCCTCCAGCGCCGAGCGGCAATCGGACGTGAGACGCCGCGCGAGACCTTCGGCTTCCGGATCGGCGGGACGCGGAGCGGCGAGCACCGCGCGGGCGTCGGGCGGGAGAAGATCGCGACGAAGGGGAAACGCCGCGGTGTCGGGCAGCGGGTGGAGGTCGATCACGACGGTGGCGAGCAGCGTTCTCCCATCTCGGGACGAAAGGACGACGCGGTAACCGTCCTCCTCCACGGCTCGGACGCGCCGCCACGGCGCCGGGCCCGAGAGGACGTATGGAGCGTCGTCGGCGGGGGCAGGGGGCGTGAGCGCGAGGAGCGAGGCGAGGAGCAGGAGGCCGGCCGTTCGCCCGCCCCCCTTCGCGGCTGCCCGCGCCCTCCGGATTCCGTCGAGGACGCCGTTCACGAAGGAGCCCGAGGAGGGGGTCGAGAACTTCTTCGCGATCTCGACGGCCTCGTTGATGACGACCGGTGCCGGCGTCTCCGGCTCGTGGAGAAGCTCGTAGAGGGCGAGCCGGAGAAGGTTGCGGTCGACCGCGGGCATCCGTCCGAGCCGCCAGTGCTCCGAGCGCTCCGAGAGGACGTCGTCCAGATCGTCGCGGCGCGCGAGCGTTCCCGACACGAGGCGGGCGGCGTATTCCTGCACCTCGGGGCGTGCGAGGAGGTACTCCTCCGTCCGGAGGTACATCTCCTCCGGCGGCGTCCCGGCAAGGTCGTTCTGGTAGAGGAGCTGGAGCGCCAGCTCCCGGGCCTTCCGGCGGCGACCGCTCATGGATCGCCCGGCCGGCCTACTGGCCCTTCCGGCCCGACGAGCCCTTCAGCCGTACGCGGAGGTCGGCCGACTCGATGGCGGCGACGGCCGCCTCGTATCCCTTGTTGCCCCCCTTCGACCCGGAGCGCTCGAGGGCCTGCTCGAGCGTGTCGCACGTGAGGACGCCGAGGGAGACGGGTAGGTCCACCTCGAGCGAGACCTGGAAGATCCCCTTCGAGACTTCGCCCGCCACGTAGTCGAAGTGCGGCGTCCCTCCCCGGAGGACCGCTCCGAGGGCGACGAGCGCGTCGAAGCGTCCGGCCCGCGCGAGGTCGCGAAGGGCCAGAGGGATCTCCCAGGCTCCCGGCGTCCGGACGATGACGATGTCGTCCTCCGCCGCGCCGTGACGCCGGAGGGCGTCGACGGCGCCCTCGAGAAGGCGGGAGACGACGAGGTCGTTCGTTCGCGAGGCGACGAGGCCGAAGCGGCGGCTCTTGGCGGAGAGGTTTCCTTCAATGGTGGAAGACATGTGGCCGCGAAGTTTATCAGGCGCTCGCCGCACCGGCGAGGGCCCCGATTCCCGCGTGGATCCCCTCCGCCCCGAAGTTCTCCGCGTAGCGCGCGCAAAACTCGGCGCGTGCGTAACGGCGTGGCTGCGGTCCGAGCGTCTCGAGTGCGAAGACGGCCGCGACGCTCCCCGCCCGGCCGGCGACTTCCCACGGGAGCCCGCGGCGGCGCGCCGCGAGAAGGCCCGCCCGGAACGCGTCGCCGACTCCGGTCGGGTCGAGGGCCGTCGCGCGGAGGCGGGCGGGCGGAATCCGGCAGGTCACGGAGCCGTCCGGGTTCTCCGGCGTCCCGCCGCGGAGAAGAATCGTGGAGCCCTCGCTTCCGCGCGTGACGATGACGACGGGGACGCGAGAGAGGATCTCGGCTTCGGAAAGGCCGGTCTTCTTCTCGATGATTCCGAACTCGTATTCGTTTCCGATCAGAATCTCCGCGCCGTCGAAGCCCGTCAGGAGGTCTTTCGACGAGAGCCGCGCCACCTGCTGGCTCGGGTCGTAGAGGAACGGGATCCCGAGCTCGCGACACTCGCGCGCATAGCCGTCCATCGCGCCCGGGTCGTTCGGAGAGATCACCGCCAGGCCGATCGACGCGGGGTCGAAAAGGCGGAGCGGCAGCTCCCCCGCCCTCTTCATCGCCCCGGCGTAGAACGTCGCGATCTGGTTCTGCTCGCGGTCAGTCGAGACGAAGAAGCTCGCCGTGAAGACGTCGTCGAAGAGGGCGAAGCCCGAAACGTCCACCCCTTCGGCCGCGAGCCAGTCCCGGTACTCCGTGGAGTCGATCCCGCCGGCAGCCACGACGAGCGGCCGCTCCCCGAGGAGGGCGAGGCTGTAGGCGATGTTCGGGGCGACGCCCCCGCGGACGCGGCGCATCTCGTCCACGAGGAACGAGACGGAGAGGCGATGCATCCGGTCGGGGACGACGACATCGAGGAACTTCCCGGGGAAGGTCATGAGGTAGTCGTAGGCAACCGACCCGGTCACGGCGATCCGGCCGGCTCTCATACCCAGTACTTCTCCAAAAGGAGCGACAGGCGATTTCGCGTCGGCTCGGGGACGTCCTCGCGGCGCGTCAGGACCGCGAATCGCAGTGCCTCGCGGCACGAGCAGCGGCGCAACGCGTCGACGCGGGGGACGGCGGCCGCGAGAACGGCGTTGGCGGTCCCGGCGTTGGCCCGGAGCACCTCGAGGATCGCATCCACGGTGACGGCCTGCTCCTCCTCGTGCCAGCAGTCGTAGTCGGTCACGAGGGCCATCGTCGCGTAGCAGATCTCGGCCTCGCGGCAGAGCTTCGCCTCCTGGACGTTCGTCATCCCGATGACGTCGACGCCCCAGGAGCGGTAGAGGTCCGACTCGGCCCGCGTGGAGAACTGCGGCCCCTCCATCCCGAGATATGTGCCCCCGGTGTGGACGCGGGCCCCCTTCTCCCGGGCCGTCGCGTCGAGGACCTCGAGGAGGTGCGGGCAGACAGGGTGAGCGAGCGAGACGTGGGCGACGCACCCGTCACCGAAGAACGTCGCGACCCTCCGTTGCGCCCTGTCGAGGAACTGGTCGGGAAGCACGAGGTCCCTCGGCCGGTACGACTCCTTCATCGACCCGCAGGCCGAGGCGGAGACGAGTGCGTCGCACCCCAGCTTCCGGAAGCCCCAGACGTTCGCCCGGTAGTTGATCTCGGAAGGAAGGAGGCGATGCCCCCTCCCGTGCCGGGCGAGGAAGGCCACCGGCGCGCCGGCCAGCTCCCCGACGACGAAGGAATCCGAGGGCTCGCCGAATGGAGTCTCCAGCCGGACCTCGCTCGTCGTCGAGAGGCCCGGAAGTCCGTAGAGGCCGGAGCCTCCGATGAGGCCGACGCGCGGCGGGAAGCCGGTCACCTGTTCCGCCCGATCTCCTCGAGGATGTCGAGCGCGAGCTTCAGCGCCGCTCGCCCCGCCTCGCCCGTCACCTCGGGCTCGGAGCGAGCGCGGCAGGCCCGGAGGAACGCCGCGTCCTCGCTTGTGAGCGGGTCGGCGGGAGCAACCGACACGGGCCACTCCACAATCCGCGGCGGCCCGGTGAGCCGGTCGAGGCGGAAGGCGGTCACGTCGCGGTTCTGCGTATCGATGGAGAAGTACCAGTCGGGCTGGAAGAAGCGGAATTTCCTCGTCCGCTCCTGCGACACTCGGGACGCCGTCAGGTTCGCGACGCACCCTCCCTCGAAGGAGAGCCGCACGGAGGCGATGTCGATCCGCTCCGTCAGGATCGGGACCCCGACCGCCCGGATCTCCTTCACGGGCCGCCCCACGAGGTCGAGCGCGATGTCGAGGTCGTGGACGAGGAGGTCGAGGACGACGTCGACGTCGAGGGCGCGGGAGACGAACACACCGAGACGGTGGGCCTCGATGAACTTCACGTCCGTCACGAGCGGGCGGACGGCGGCGACGGCCGGGTTGAACCGCTCGATGTGACCGACCTGCAGGACGCACCCCTTTCCGCGGGCCAGACTCACGAGGCGGTCCGCCTCGGCGAGCGACGCCGTGATCGGCTTCTCGACGAGGACGTCGGCGCCACCCGCGAGCAGCTCCTCGGCGACCTCGGCGTGAGAGACCGTCGGGGAGGCGACGACGACGGCGTTCGCCCCCGCGTCGAGAAGCTCGCGGATCGACCGGCGCCGGACCATCCCCTTCGCGCCATGCGCGGACTCGATCGCCGCGGCCTTCTCGTCGTCCGGTTCGACGAAGCCGGCCGGGAGGGATTCCGGGAGCTCCGTGAGGATCCTCGCGTGATGGCGGCCGAGGTAGCCGCAACCCACGACTCCCGTCCGGATTCGCACGTCCGACATCGACGGCGAAGTGTACATGGCGGCGGGCGCGCCCCTTGCTCTCGCCGGCGGCGGCAGGTTACCTTCACAGGTTCCATGACCGACCGCGACTGGAAATCGACGCTCCTGCTGCCGAAGACCTCCTTCCCGATGAAGGCGGATCTCCCGAAGCGGGAGCCGGCGCGCCTGAAGAGGTGGGTCGCGAGCGGCCTCTACGAGAGGCTCCGGAAGGCTCGCGCGGGATCCCCGGTCTTCATCCTCCACGACGGCCCCCCGTACGCGAACGGGAAGATCCATCTCGGCACGGCGATGAACAAGACGCTGAAGGACTTCGTCGTCCGCTCCCGGACGCTCGCGGGCTTCGACGCGCCGTACCTTCCGGGATGGGACTGCCACGGGCTTCCGATCGAGCTGAACATGCTGAAGGAACTCGGGCCGCGAAAGGCCCGGATCTCCGACGTCGAGCTTCGCCTCGCCTGCCGCGCCTTCGCGGAGAAATGGATCGCGGACCAGCGCGCGGACTTCCTGCGGCTCGGGATCCTCGGCTCGTGGGACCGGCCCTACGAGACGATGGACTTCGCCTACCAGGCGGAGATCGCGCGCGCCTTCGGCGTCTTCGTCTCGAAGGGGCTCGTGACCTTCGGCTTCAAGCCCGTCCTCTGGTGCGTCACGTGCGGCACGGCGCTCGCCGAGGCCGAGGTCGAGTACGCCGACAAGACGGACCCGTCGATCTACGTCGCATTCCCCATCGAGATCGACTCGGCGAAGAGAGTGTGGCCCGCTGCCGACTTCGTCGGCCGTGCTTCGAAGGTGTATGCGGTCATCTGGACGACGACGCCCTGGACGCTTCCGGCCAACCGGGCAATCGCGCTGGGACCCGGGATCGAATATCTCCTTCTCAGAAGGGAATCAAACCCGGGGGAGCTCTTTCTCGTCGCCGAGGCACTCGTCCCCGCCGTCACCGCGGCGCTCGGCTGGACGGACGCCGCCGTCGTCCCTCACTCGAAGAGGAACGGCGCGGCCATCGGCCGCGCGGGTCTCTCCTACAGCCGCCCCTTCGACCTCGACGGGACCAGCTTCGGATTCCTCGTCGGCGAGCACGTCTCGACGACGGACGGCACCGGACTCGTCCACACCGCGCCCGGACACGGGCGCGAGGACTACGACGTCGTCCGGCGCAGCGGCCATTCCGTGGACGACCCGGCGCTCTGCCCCGTCGACGAAGCCGGCTTCTACGACGTCCACGCTCCCGAAGCGCTCCGCGGCAAGCGCGTCGTCTCGGCGCGGAAGCCCGAGGAGGACGCCAGCCGCGCCGTCCTCGCGGCGCTCGCCGCCGGGGACCCCTCCGGCACCCGGCTCCTCGCCCGGTCCGACGTTTCGCACCCGTACCCGCACTGCTGGCGCTGCAAGAAGCCCGTCGTCTTCCGCGCGACGCACCAGTGGTTCATCGAACTCGGCGTCCTGAAGGAGACGGCCCTTTCCGAGATCCGGAATCGCGTGACCTGGATTCCGGCCTTCGGGGAGAACCGGATCGGCGCGATGGTCGAGAACCGGCTCGAATGGACGATCTCGCGACAGCGCCGGTGGGGATCGCCCCTCACGTTCCTGAAGTGCCGGACGTGCGAAAAAGCCGGAAAGACCTCGCATTACCCTCGCGTTTCCGCCGACGTCTCGCCCGAGGAGAGCCGTTCGAGAAGAGATTTCTTCGAAAGGGTCTGTGAGGTCTTCCGGGAGCGCGGTGCGGATGCCTGGTACGACGATGCGTTCCCCCCGTCCTTCTTTCTCAGCAGCTCTTCGTCGTGCCCTCTCTGTGGCGGGAAGTCGTTCGAGAAGCTGACGGACATCCTCGACGTCTGGTTCGACTCGGGCGTCTCGCACGCGGCGGTCCTCCGGTCCGGCGCCTACGCGGACCGGACGCCGGACCCCGCGGCCGCGAAAGCCCCCGTCGTCTACCTCGAAGGCCACGACCAGCACCGGGGCTGGTTCCAGTCGTCCCTTCTGACGGCGATCGCCCTCTACGGGCGCGCGCCCTACGACGTCGTCATCACGCACGGGTTCGTCGTGGATGGCGCCGGCCGGAAGATGTCGAAGTCGCTCGGAAACGTCGTGGCGCCGCAGGACGTCATCGCCCGGCACGGCGCCGACGTCCTCCGGCTCTGGGCGGCGTCTCTCGACTACACGAGCGACGACCCGCTCGACGAGCAGATCCTCGCCCGCACCGCGGAGGCCTACCGGAAGATCCGGAACACCGCGAAGTTCCTTCTCGGAAACCTCTTCGATTTCGACCCGAAGAAGGACGCCGTCGCCGACGACGCCCTCGAGCCGCTGGAGCGCTGGGTCCTCGATGCCGCGGCGCGCGTCGCGGCCGAGGCTCGCGAGGCGTACGCCCGCTACGAGTTCCACTCGGTCGCCCGGCACCTCCTCGATTTCGTCACCACCGACCTGTCGGCCTTCTGGTGCGATGTCCGCAAGGACGCCTTCTACGTCCTCGCGTCCGCCGATCCGGTCCGCCGCTCGGCCCAGACGGCGGCCTGGAAGATCGTCGAAACGCTCGCGACCGCCTTCTCGCCGATCTGCCCCTTCACGGCGGAGGAGATCTGGGAGGCGATACCGGGACACGCTTCCGACCCGTCCTCGCTGTTCCTGCGAAGCTGGAGCGACGTCCGGCTCCCGGGGCTTTCCGAGAATGAAAGAGCGGATTGGAAAACGTTGCTCGACCTGCGGGCCAGGTTCGTCGCCAGGCTCGAACCTCTTCGCCGGGACGGCCACGTGGGTAGCGCCGCCCAGGCCGAGGTCGTGCTGACGGCGGCGCCCGCATTCGACGTATGGCTTGAGGGGATCGGGCTGACGTCTTCGCGTTTCGCAGAAGTCTTCGGTGTTCCCGCGGTCATACGAGAATCCCCTCCACCTGACCGCCCCGCCGAGGTCGACCTCGCGGTCTCGCCGGCGACCGGCACGAAGTGCCCGCGCTGCTGGCAGGTCCGCCGCGACGTCGGCGAGGACGGCATCTGCGCGCGCTGCCGCGCCGCCGTCGACACGCTCCCCCCGTCCGCGTGACCCGTACAATCGCGGGCGTGACCGACTCCTCCGGCGGCGCCGCGCGCCTCCGCCTCCTCTATCTCGCGGCGGCCGCGGGAGTCGCCCTCCTCGACCAGATCACGAAGGCCCTGATCGCGGCCCGGATCTCCCTCCACGCGACGGTCCACGTCATCCCCGGCTTTTTCGATCTCACCCACCTCCGGAACCCCGGAGCCGCTTTCAGCCTCTTTGCCGGCGGGGCCGGCCCGGGCCGGTCTCTCGTTCTGACCGGCACCACCGTCATCGTCCTCTGCGGCGTCCTCGTCTACGCTTTCCGCTCCCCGGTTCGTGACGCGGTTCTCCAGACCGCTCTCGCGCTCATTTCGGGGGGCGCCGTCGGAAACCTCGTCGACCGGTTGCGCGACGGCTCCGTCACAGACTTCCTCCGCTTCTACGTCGGCACCCACGAGTGGCCCTCCTTCAACGTGGCCGACAGCGCGATCACCTGCGGCGTGGCGCTTCTCGCCTGGGACCTCTTCCACCATCGCGATCCCGAGAAGGCCGGCTCCGCCGGCCGCTCGGCGGCCTGAGGCGGAGGCGACATGCACCCCGAGGTCTTCCGGATCGGCTCCTTCGCGCTCCCCTCGTACGGTCTGGCTCTCGCCACGGCCTTTCTCCTTGCCGTCTGGCTCCTCCGGCGCCGCGCTCCGTCGTTCGGGGTGAAGGCGGACCACGCCGCCGACGTCGCGATCTGGCTGCTCCTTTCGGGGCTCCTGGGGGCCAAACTTCTTCTCCTGATCGTGGAAGGGCCGCGGTACCTGACGTCGTGGGACGGCTTCGTCGAATTCGTCCGGTCGGGAGGGGTCTTCTACGGAGGGCTGATCGGGGCGGTGATCGCCCTCGCCATCGTCCTCCGGCGGCGCCGCATCGCCTTCTGGACGTTCGCCGACATGGCCGCTCCCGCGGTCGCCCTCGGCCACGCCATCGGCCGGATCGGCTGCTTTCTCGCCGGCTGCTGCTGGGGACGCGAGTGCAGCTATCCCTGGGCCGTCACCTTCACGGATCCGGCGGCCGAGAGGAATGTCGGCGTGCCGATCGGCGTCCCCCTTCACCCGACCCAGCTCTACGAGTCGATCGGCCTCTTCGCCCTCTGCGGCCTCCTCCTCTACTTCGAGAAGCGCCGCTGGCCCGGCCAGACGTTCGCGTGGTACCTCGGCTCGTACGCGCTCCTCCGCGGGACGATCGAGTTCTTCCGGGGCGACCCGCGCGGTTCGGTGCTCGGCGGTGCCGTCTCGACCTCGCAGCTCATCGCCCTCGCCGGCATCGCCGCGGCCTTCGGGATCGCCTGGGCGAACCGGAATAAGGCCGCGCGCGCCGCGGCGTGACAACTCCCGTCCGGATCGTCACGGCGGACCGCGGCGACGACCGCGAGAGGCTCGACCGCGTCCTTCTCCGCCATCTCGCCGGCGTCCCCGGACTCTCACGGACGAAGATCCAGGCGTGGATCGAGAACGGCTTCGTGACGTTGAACGGGAAAAAACCCGGGGGATCCTCCGACAAGGTGAAGACGGGAGACGGGATCGAAGTCCTCCTGCCGCCGCCGCCGCCCGCGCGCTCCGCACCGGTCGCACAGGACATCCCTCTCTCGATCCTCTTCGAGGATCCTCACATCCTCGTCCTCGACAAGCCCCCCGGCCTCGTCGTCCATCCGGCCGTCGGGCATCGCGACGGAACGCTCGTGAACGCTCTTCTCCATCGGTCGAAGGAGTGGGCCGGATCCCCGGACCGCCCCGGCCTCGTCCACCGCCTCGACAAGGACACGTCGGGAGTCCTCGTGGTCGCGAAAACTGAGCTCGCGATGTCCGTGCTCGGGAAAGCGATGAAAGAAAGACGCTTAGGAAAGGAATACCTTGCGGTGGTCTATGGCAGCCCGCGGGTCCGCAAGGGGCGCGTCGATCTCGGAATCCTTCGGGACCCTCGCGACCGAAAGCGCATGGCGGCGTCGAAGAGCGCCGGCCGCCCGTCGACGACCTTCTACGAAATCCTTTCCGAATCCTCGGGATCCCAGGCCGGCCTCTCGCTGCTTCGCTGCCGTCTCGTCACCGGCCGCACCCATCAGATCCGCGTCCACCTCAAGGCCCTTCACCTCCCGATCGTCGGCGATCCCGTCTATGGCGCGGCTCGCTGGAAGGGAATCAAGAACGACGTGCTTCGAGAGGCCTGCCGGACGTTTCCGCGGCAGGCTCTCCACGCCTGGCGGCTTTCGCTGGCCCATCCGCTCACCGGCGAGAGCCTCACCTTCACCGCCCCGATCCCGACCGACGTGTCGTCGCTCCTGGCGGCCGCGTCTCTTCCTGATGGGCCGGTGTAATCTCGCTGCAGCCATGACGACGATTCGCGTGACGCCGAAGATCTCCCATCGGGGTGAGGTGATGCCCCCCTCCCCGATCCGGAAGCTGATGCCCCTCGCCAACGACGCGAAGGCGCGGGGCGTGACGGTCCTTCACCTGAACATCGGGCAGCCCGACCTCGAGACGCCCGAGCCGATGCGCCGGAGGCTCGCCCTCCTGAAGGAAAAGGTCTACGCCTACTCGCCCTCGAACGGGACCCCCGAGTACCTCGACTTCCTCGTCGCTTACTACGGGAGGCTCGGGCTGAAGCTGAAGAAGGACCAGATCCTCGCGACGACCGGCGGGAGCGAGGCGATCCTCTTCGCCTTCTTCGCCTGCTCCGATTCCGGCGGCGAGATCCTGACCGTCGAGCCCCTCTACACGAACTACCGCTCCTTCGCGACAATGGCGGGACTGACGCTCCGCCCGATCGTCACCCGTGCCGAGGACGGCTTTCACCTGCCGGGGCGCGAGGCGTGGGAGAAGGGGCTCACTCCGGGAACGCGTGTCGTCCTCCTCTGTAATCCGAACAATCCGACCGGGACGGTCTACTCCCGCGAGGAACTTCTGGTCGTCGCGGAGTTCTGCCGCGACCACGGGCTCTTCTTCATCAGCGACGAGGTCTACCGCGAGTTTCTCTACGACGGCCGGGAATCGGCCAGCGCGCTCTCGCTCGCCGGCTTCGAGGAGCAGGTCGTCCTGGTCGACTCCCTCTCGAAGCGCTTCTCGGCCTGCGGCATCCGCCTCGGAGCCCTCGTGACCCGGAATACAGACGTCGCGGGCGCATGCAACCGGATGGCGCAAGGGCGGCTCTCGCCCCCGGGCCTCGCCCAGCAAATCGCCCCCGGCGCCCTCGAACTCGGGCCAGAGTATTACCGGGGCATCGTCACGGAGTACCAGAAGAGGCGCGACACGCTCTTCTCGGGCCTCTCGAAGATCCCCGGCGTCTTTCTCCGGAAGCCCGAGGGGGCGTTCTACTTCGTCGCCCGCCTCCCGATCGCCGACAGCGACGACTTCGCGGCGTGGCTCCTCTCGGGCTTTTCTCTCGGCGGGAAGACCGTCATGGTCGCCCCGGCCAGCGGCTTCTACGTGACGCCGGGACTCGGAAAGAACGAGGTCCGGATCGCCTACGTCCTCAAGGACGAAGACCTCCGCGATGCCGTGCAGATTCTCGCGGCGGCGCTCCCGGCCTACCGGAAGGCCCGGAACCTGGCCTGATCAGCGCTTCGACGTCCGGACCACGGGCTGGTCGGGAACGTCGATCTGCGCCTTCTGGATCTTTCCCGAGTAGTCGACGTAGATCGACTTCCACTCGCTGAAGACGTCGAGACCGGCCGTACCCGCCTCGCGGTGGCCGTTCCCGGTCTGCTTGATGCCGCCGAACGGGAGATGCGTCTCGGCGCCGATCGTCGGGAGATTCACATAGAAGATTCCCGCCTCGAGGTCGCGCATGGCCGTGAAGGCCTTGTTCACGTCCTGCGTGAAGATGGCCGAGGAGAGGCCGTAGTCGCTGTCGTTCGCGACGTCGATGGCCTCCTCGAGCGATCCGACCGGGATCACGACCGTCACGGCCCCGAAGATCTCCTCCCGTGCGATCCGCATCTTCCGGTGTCCGTCCGCGAAGACCGTCGGGGAGACGAACCACCCCTTGTCGAAGCGTTTCCCGGTCGGGCGGCGGCCGCCGGCCACGAGCGTCGCCCCCTCGCTCTTTCCGATCGAGATGTAGTCGAGAACCGTGTCGAGCTGGCTCTCGTTGATCGCGGGGCCCATCTCCACGCTCTCGTCGAGACCGTTCCCGACCTTGAGCGCCCTGGCGCGCACCCCGAGGAGGTCGGTGAACTTCTTCGCGACCTTTCTGTGAACGATGAGCCGCGAGGAGGCCGTACAGCGCTGTCCGCTCGTCCCGAACGCCCCCCAGATCGCTCCGTCGACGGCCAGCTCGAGATTCGCGTCGTCCATGACGATGATCGGGTTCTTGCCGCCCATCTCGAGGTGGACGTGCTTGAAGGCGGGCGCGCAGGCCTCGCTGATCTTCTGTCCCACCGCCGTCGAGCCCGTGAACGAGATGACCTTCACGCGGGGGTCCTTGATGATCGGGTTTCCGACCCGCGAGCCGCTCCCCGTCACCACGTTGAAGACGCCCTTCGGAAGCCCGGCGTCCTGAAGCGCCTCGGCGAGGTGGACGACCGAATGAGGCGTGTCGGTGGCGGGCTTGATCACGATCGTGTTGCCGCAGATGAGCGCCGCCGTCGACTTCCAGGCCGGGATCGCCATCGGGAAGTTCCAGGGCGTGATGAAGCCGCAGACGCCGATCGGCGAGCGGATCGACATCGCGAACTTGTTCGGAAGCTCGGACGGGGTCGTCTGGCCGTACAGCCGCCGCCCCTCGCCGGCCATCAGGAACGCCATGTCGATGGCCTCCTGCACGTCGCCCCGGGCCTCCTTCAGGACCTTCCCCATCTCCCGCGTCATGGCGCGGGCGTATTCCTCCTTTCTCTCCCGGAGGATCTGCCCGAGCCGGTAGAGGACCTCGCCTCGCTGCGGCCCCGGCAAGAGCCGCCAGCACCTGTAGGCCTCGGCAGCCGCGTCGACGGCGTCCTTGACGTCGCGCTCGTCCGAGTCGGCGAACCGGCCGATCAGGTCAGTCGTGTCCGCAGGGCTGCGGTTCTCGAAGGTCTTTCCCGAGCGGGCGCCCACCCACTCGCCGCCGATGAAGTTCCGGAAGACGGGTACGTTGCTCTTCATGACGTCCGGTCCTTTCGCAGGGCGTCGCCTTCCGGCCCGCTGATACCGGGCGAGGACGCCGCTCCCTCGCCGCGCGATCCCATGTCGACGCTCCCCCTGAATCTCGCTCCGTCCGCGATCACGATCTTCGGCGCGCGGATGTTCCCTTCGAGGCTCCCGGACGGCTCGATCTCCACCCGTTCCGAGGCCGCGACGTCGCCCTCGAGCCGTCCCGCGATGACGACGACACGCGCCGAGACGTCCGCGACGATTCTCCCCGAAGGTCCGACACGGAACGCGCTCCCGACCTGCACGCGTCCCTCGAAGCGCCCGTCGAAGACGAGGTCCTCGTCGCCGCCGAGCTCCCCGCGCATCGTCACCTTCGGGCCGATATAGGTCGGTCCGGCCTCGTGCCGGAGCGACTCTTTCTCCGCGCGGGACGTCGTTCTGCTACCGAAAATCGCCATTCGAGCGGGCCGGAGTTTAAGTCTCCGCTCCCCGGGGACACAATGAGCAGTGAGACAGCAGGCCGGCGCCACGGCTTCCACGGATCGCCTTCGCACGGAGTGCCCGGGGCCACACCGGTTTCCCACTGTGTTAGCGCACCTCGGCTAATGCATCTGCTTCAGGTATTTTTCGACAGATTTCGCCTTTTTCTTTCTATCGGGACGAGTATCATCCCCCGCAGCAGTCAAGCACCGGAAAGGAGGAGAAGGAACGGACTCATGGCAGGTTCCCCGTTCTCGGGCCAAAGGTGTCCCGTATCGCGGGACATGTGAGGAACGCTGCCCAGATGCGCGGAGGTGCCGGGCACCCGATTCGTTCTTAGAGGTTCGTCGCTTGGAGTCGAAGGATTCGAGGCAGGACGTCAAGAATTCAGCACGGAGGAGGGTAAGCACGATGAAAAGAACCTACGCTTCATTCACCCGAATTGCCCTTGCGGGGGTCGCCCTCGTGGCGATTCTGGCCTTGGCGACGCCGGCGTCGGCGCAAGCCATCATCAAGGTCAACGACAACGTCAACGTCAAGTTCGGCATCCTGCTCCAGGGCTGGGCCGACTGGCAGCAGCTCACCGACGCCACCACCGGGGCCACGGCGGGATACCAGCAGAACCTCTTCCTCCGCCGGATGCGCATCCTCATGGCCGGCCAGATCGCGAAGGACGTCACATTTTTCCTGGAGACGGACAACGCGAACCTGGGGAAGGCGCCGAAGAGCCTCGGGACGGGGTTCGTCCTCCAGGACGCGTTCGTGCAGTGGAAGATCGCGAACGAGTTCATGATCGATGGCGGCCTCATCCTCATTCCACTCTGCCGCAACTGCAACGAGAGCGCGGCGTCCCAGCTCGCCATCGACTACGGTTCCTTCTCGTTCCTCGAGAGTGCGGTGACCACCTCGAGCGTCGGCCGCGACACGGGCTTCCAGGCCATCGGCTACCTCCTGAACTCCCATCTGGAGTACCGGGCCGGCGCCTATCAGGGTGTCCGCCAGGCCGGCTCACGGAACGCTTTCCGCTTCTCGGCACGCCTTCAGTACAACTTCCTCGAGCCCGAGGTCGGACCCTTCTACCCCGGCACCTACCTCGGCAAGAAGAAGGTCTTCGCGATCGGCGGCGGCTACGATACCCAGAACGACTACAAGGCCTACGCCGCAGATGCCTTCCTCGATCTCCCGGTCGGAAAGGGGAACGGGCTCACCGCCGAGGCGGACTACGTCCACTACGACGGCGGCCAGACCTTCACCACCCTTTTCAAACAGAACACCTTCATGGGGCAGGTCGGCTTCTTCTTCGGCGGTCCCAAGCTCATGCCGTTCTTCCGGTACGAGGACGAGTCGTTTTCCGACGATGCCAGAAAGACGGGAAACAGCCGGAACTGGCAGGCCGGGCTGACCTGGTATCCGAACGGCCACAACTTCAACATCAAGGCCGCCTACACGAGCCGGGAAAAGCCGAAATCCAGCCCGAAGACCGACACGACGAGCGAGTTCACGATTCAGATGCAGCTCTTCTACTTCTGAGCTGACGTCCCCGGGGAGGAGTGCTTCCGATTCAAATTCTCTCGGATAAATAAGGAGGAGGCTTCATGGCGGAGGAAAAGCTACCCAATCGATGGATCATGGTTGTCGCG
>JBBIPB010000051.1:0-16725 GCA_037443065.1 Acidobacteriota bacterium
CGCCGCCGCTCCTGCGTCCGGACGGAGACGCGCGCGCCGGGAGTCCGGTCGATCATCGTCTCCGGCCACTCGACGACGATGGCCGCCGGGCACTTCAGGCAGGCGTCGTCACGCGTCCAGCCCGAGAGGCTCACGACCGCGGCCGAGCCGGGGAGAACGGAGCCGTGGGGGACGAGGGCCGCGAAGAGAACGCCGTTCGAACGGGTGACCGCCATCGCCTCGGAGTCGAAGTTCGCGGCCGCCTCCGGCCGGTCCTCCGGGTTGATCTCGGCGATTTCCGTCACGTCGTTCGTCGCGCGGACGGCCTGGATCTCGGAGAGGCCGATGTTGGACGCGGGGGTGAAGAAGGCGGGGGCGACGTGTCTGCCGGAGAGGTCGACGACTTTCGCATCCGAAGGGAACTCCGTCTCCGGCCCGCCGACGGCCGTGATCTTTCCGTTCTCCACCACGACGACACCGCCCGGCAGGGCAGGCCCCTCGGCCGTGTGGACGGTGGCTCCCTTGAGGACGAGGACGGCGGCGAGGATCATGGAGCCGCTCACCGGTTCACCTCCGCGGCGTGCGTCTCTTCGAGGCGGCCGCAGGTGTCGCGCTCCTCGGGCGGGCGCGGCGCCGGGCCGCTGCCGGCCGTGGGACCGCCCCGGGCCGCTCCCACGCGCGCCCTGGCGATCAGGTCGCTCTTCTCGGCGGCGAGGAGCGTCCGTGCCTTCCGGTCCTCGTCCCGGTCGAAGTATTTCCTTCCGTCGATCCAGGTCTGGAGGCAGACCGTCCGCGTGTCGAGCGGGTCGCCCGACCAGAGGACGAAATCCGCGTCCTTCCCGGGGTCGAGCGAGCCGACCCGCTTCTCGACGCCGAGCTGCTTCGCCGCGTTGAACGTCACCATCTTCAGCGCCTCCTGGCGCGGCACCCCGCCGTATTTCACGACCTTGGCCGCCTCGAGGCTCATCCGGCGGGCCAGCTCGTCGGAGTCGGAGTTGAGCGTCACGAGGACCCCCCGCTCGCGCATGAGGGCCGGGCTGTACGGGATCGCGTCGTAGACCTCGAACTTGTAAGCCCACCAGTCGGTGAAGGACGAGGCCCCGGCGCCGTGCGCGGCGATCTCGTCGGCCACCTTGTAGCCCTCGAGGACGTGCTGGAAGGTCCCGATCTTCACGCCGAATTCCTCGCAAATCCGGATCAGGTCGAGGATCTCCTGCTTGACGTACGAGTGGGCATGGATGGCCCGCTTCCCTTCGAGGACCTCCGCGATCGCCTCGAGCTGGTAATCGGTCCGGACCGGCATCACGGTCTCGCCGCGCTTCCGGGCAGCCTCGGCTTCCTTCTGCCTCCGGCGGTAGTCGCGGGCGGCGAGAAAGCGCTCGCGGATCAGGGCGGAGACGCCCATCCGTGTCTGCGGGTAGCGCGGGCGCGGCGTCTGCCAGTTGGATCCCTTCGGGTTCTCGCCGAGCGCGAACTTGATTCCCGGCGGGGCTCCGGAAAGAAGGAGGCCGTCCGGGCCGTCCCCGAACCGGAGCTTGACGACCGCGTTCTGTCCGCCGATGGCGTTCGCGCTCCCGTGGAGGACGTTCGCGGCGGTGAGGCCGCCGGCCAGCTCACGGTAGATCGCCGGGCTGAACGGGTCGAGGACGTCCGCGATCCGGACCTCGGCCGAGACGTTGTGCGTCCCCTCGTTGACCGACCCGTCGATCGCCGTGTGGCTGTGCGCGTCGATGAGGCCCGGCGTGACGACCTTTCCGGTGCCGTCGATCTCGAGGGCCGTCGCGACGAGGGCAGGCGGGAGCGCGGCGTCGGGCCCGACGGCGGCGACCTTCCCGTCCACGACGAGGAGATTCCCCTTCTCGAAAATTCCCGTCCCGCTCGAAGTCCAGATCGTGGCCCCTCGGACGAGGACCGCTTTCGGAGCACCCGGCGCTGACGCGAAGCGTGAGGGAAGCGGCCGGACGTCGGAGTCCGGCGCCTCCTCGCCACCGGGTCGCCAGACACCGGTCTCGGCCGTGTCGCCGGATGGGCCGCGGCCGGCGGGAGCGCGCCGCTGCTCCCTCTCCCCGCGCCTGACGCTCTTCGTCCCGCCCTGCAGAAGCTCGAGGCTCAGGACGTCCCCCTCGACGATCGCGGCGGCCTGCGCCGGCCCCGGCGAGAGACCGACGGCGCTCCCCTCGATCTCGAACTCCACGCGGTTCCCGTGTCGGGAGACGCCGCTTGCGGGCGCGGCCTTTCCTCCCTCGGGCGTGACGGATGCCGTGAGCGTCCCCGTCTTCGGGTCCGGCCGGATCTCGAGCTTCCCGCCGTCGAGGCGGTAAGTCCCGGCGAGGGCGCCGCGCTTCGGCTTCGCGTCGTACGGCTTGCCGTCGATCCACGTCGTGACGACACGGCTCCTGTCGGCAAAGAGCGTCCCGTCGACGACGACGAGGTTCGCGGCCTTGCCGGGCGCGATCTCCCCCGCCCGGTCCGAGATTCCGAGCATCTTCGCGGGAACGGTCGTGAAGGCCGCGACCACGTCGTCCTGGGAGAGGCCCCGGGCACGCGCCTTCCTCACTCGATCGGCGAGATCGCCCGGTTCGGCGAGACCGTGCGTCGTCAGAGCGACCGGGATCCCCGCGTCGCGGAGCCAGCGAGGGTTCGAAGGGGCCTGATCCCAGCGCCGGAGGCGCGTGAGCGAGACGTCCGCCCAGTCGTCGTCGTCGTCCACGCCCGGAGCCGCCGGGAAATTGAGAGTGAGGATGATCTCGGGCGAGAGCGCCTTCACCTCGTCCATCAGGAGCCAGGCATCGCCGCCGCCGACGTACTTCGGCTTGAGGCCGAACTCGGCGGCGATCTTCCCGGCGCGGAGGAGGGCGAGGACGTCCGAGGCCTCGATGAAGACCGGCTCGGCCCCGGCGACGACGTCGCCGAGCGCCGCCCACGCCTCGATCCGGTCCGGCCGCCCGAGGGACGGCTTGGCCTTCGCGGCCGCCTCGGCCTCGCGCAGCCAGCGCGCGTCGGAGAGCGTCTGCCTCACGACGGCCGCGACCCCCATCTTCGAGGAGGGGTAGTCGCCGAATCCGGTGCGCCCCGGCGCGTCCATCGAGACGACCTGCCCCGTTTTCGGGACGACGAGATTCTTCGAGACGGGCCCGTCCCCGAGGGCGAGGACGGCGCCGCGGCCGCGGAAGATGCCCGAGTCCGGCACCACCTGGACGAGCGTGAAGCCCGCCTCGCGCAGGGCCGTCAGCGCCTCGGCGTTCACCTTCACCTCGGCGGAGGCCCGGCGTTCCGCGTCGACGCGCGCGATCGGATGGACGTTTCCGGCCGTCTCCGGCGCAGGAGTCGGGACGGGAACCGGCCGGCCGCGGCCCGCCGGCGCGGAGTCGTCGTCCGGCGTCCGTTCCTTCCTTCCCCCGAGCCGCCCCAGCGTCACGTACGGGTCGATGAGCCCCGGGTAGACGGTCTTGCCGGAGAGATCGAGGATGACGGCGTCCGCCGGGACGGCCACGGCGCCCGTGGCCCCGACGGCCGCGACGACGCCGTCGCGGACGACGACTGTTCCCTTCTCGATCGCCTTGCCGGGCGCCGGGACGATCTTCGCGTTCGTGAGGGCGAAGACGCCCGGAGGCTCGGCGGCGGAGGAGACGGCGGCGGCGAGGAGAAGCACGGCGCCGAGCGCCGCGATGCGAACGAATCTCACCACGAGGTCACCTCCAGGGTTTGATCGCCTCCACGACGGCCGGCTCGCCGAGGAAGGCCACGGTCTCGCCGATCCCTTTTCCGAGGAGCGCCTGGCCGGCATCGGAGAGGTAGGAGTAGACGCCCTCCTCCGGCTTCGAGTCCCACGGTCCCAAAAGGACGATGGACCTCTTCCCGGACGGGCTCCCGAGCGTCACACGGGCGCCCGGACGGACTTCGGTGCCGTCGATCGCGACGGGGTCGATCGGCCGGGCGCGGGAGAGCTCTTCCTGCAGCTTTCCCGCCCGAACGGAGAGGAGCTGCTGGCGTTCCCGACGCGCCTTGTACTCGAAGTTCTCCGTGAGGTCCCCTTCCGCCGCGGCGAGCGCGATCCCCTTCGTGTTCTCGGGGATCTCGACCTTCAGGATCCTTTCCAGCTCGCGGCGCTTGGCCTCGACGGCTTCCGGCGTGACGAAAAAGGTGTCCTCGGTGGACATGCGCAGCTCCGGGAAGCGCATCTCGGCCGCCGCGACGAGCCCGTCGCGCTGGAGCTTCGGGAGGAGGTTGTGGCGGGAGAGCGCCTCGAGAAACGCCCGGGCGTCCTCGAGCGTCGCCTGCTTCACGAGCCACGCGGCCGCGAGGCCGGTCCGGTCGAACATCTCGCGCACCTTCGTCCGGAGAGTGCCCAGCTCGTCCCAGGAGACGGCGTCGAGGAGGCGCCCCATGATCTGCGCCGTGAGGCGCGCGCGGAACGACTCGTCCTGCACGGCCCGCTGGGCGAACCAGAGGAAGGCGCGGGGGCCGGCCCGCGGCGAGGAGAGGACCTTCGCGAGCGTCTTCTCGCGCGTCTCGGGGGCTCGCCCTGCGAGGGCCCGGTCCATCCACTCGATCGTCCGCCCGTCCTCCTCCTTGAAGAACCACTCGTAGAGGACGCCGGGAGCCTCGGCCGGGCGCTGATCGAGGACCATCTGGAGCGCCCGCTCGCGAATCGTCCGGTCCTGAAGGCTCGGCAGGAGCGCGAGGGGCTGAGCGAGAACGTTGCGCTCGACGGCGAGGGCCAGCTCCAGGCCCGGCACCTTCTCGACGAGGAGGGCGATCTCGAACGCGCGCGCCGGGTCCGTCTCCTCGAGCCTCGCGGCCTCGGCCGCGAGCGCCCGGGCCATCGACGCCGCCAGGTCCGGCGACCGCTTGTGGTTCTTCCGGAAGATCTCGATCCGCTCGGCGACCGACGCCTTTTCGAACTTCCCGAGCAGCGACGTGCCCGCCGCGCCGGCGGACGCCGTGAACTCGACGACGGCGTTCTTGCCCGAGCCGTGGACGACGACCCGCGGGTCTCTCCGGGCGGCCGTCCAGAACGACGACCAGGCCTCGTCCGGGACGAGCCCTTTCATCGCGTCCTTCAGCTCGGCCAGCGTGACCGGCTTGCCGACGGACTCGATGAGGCGCCGGACGGAGTCCGCGGGGTCGGCTGCGACCTCGGCGGCGAGGCGCGCCGGATCGGTCAGCTTCCCCCGGAGGAAGTGCCCCTCGGGGAGAGGCTGGAGGTTCTTCACGGCGACGCCGATCGGGACGGAGACGCCCTTGGCGGACTCGAAGTCGAGGCGGACCGCGTCGAGGGCGAAGTTCGTCTCGACGACTTTCCCGGCTCCGCGCCCCGTCATGAAGAAACAGCGCCCCACGTCGAAGGGGATCCACTTTTCGACCTTCTCGAGGCGCGCGAGACCGTCCGCCGGCTCCTTCGCCTCCCGGAACCGGAAGCGCCCGAGAAGGGAGTTGAGCCCGGCGGCCTCGGGATAGGCGGAGACGAAGGCGTCCTCAAAGAGCTTGTGGAAGCCGTCCGGCGCGGACGGCGTGGCCCCGGCCCGGACGGCTTCCTTGAGGAGCGCCCAGCGGAGCGGCCCGATTCCCGGCTCGAGCGCGCGGTCCTTCAGCACCGCCTCGGCCGCCCCGGCCATCGCCTGAAGGCGCGCCTTCTGCGAGTGTGGGGCCCGGGCGAGGCCGCGCACCGAGGCGAGGAGAAGGTCGGCTCCGGCCAGCGGGTCCTCGAGCGCCTCCCGAAAGGCCGACTCGACGAGGTCATACCGCTTCTCCGAGAAGAGACTGCTCAGCGAGCTGACGGTCAGCAATGCCGCGTCAGTACCCGAGGAGACCCTTCTTCAGGTCGTCCGAGGGAGGCTTGGGCCCCAGCCAGAGGGAGAAGACCGCGTCCGCGAAGTCCTTCCCTTCGGCGGAGAAAAGGTCCCGGCCGCCGTAGTTCAGCGTCGTCCCTTTCCCCGGAAAGTACGTGAAGGTCATCGTCTCGCCGTCCTTGACGTCGGGGACGGCCGCGACCATTTTGTCGATGGCGGTCTTCTGTTTCGCGGCCAGCTCGGGGGCGTTGTTCTGGAAGCCTTCCCGGAACGCCTCGGTGATCTTGTCCTTCCCGACGTCCCGTGTGTACTGCATCCGGATCGAGCGCGGCGCGTCGGCCGCGAGAACCGCCGCCGCGTCCTTCGACGCCGCCTCGAGGTAGAGGCCCGCGACGTAGACCTTGAAGAAGACCTTCTTTCGGACGCCCATCCCGTTCAGCTTGAGCGTCTTCTCCCCGACCGTGACGGTGTCGGGCATCGAGACCCCGGAGAGGTCGCGGGCGGCGACCGGAAGGGCGATGGCAGCGGCGAACAGCAGAGTGCTCGAGGCGCGCGCGAGGGTTCTGACGTTCATGGCGTTTCCTCCTGACGACTTCGTGACCGGGGAGAATACCCCGCGCCGGACTATTTCGCGCCGGGCCCGCCGCGGGCCCGGAAGCGCCAGAGGGCGCTGCGGGTTCCGACGCCAACGGCTCGAAGGGAGCCGTCCCTCGCGAAGGTCGGGAACTGGACGTCCCCTTCGAAGACGAGCGGAACGCGCGTCACGACGCCGGTCTGCGGGTCGAGGAGGCCCGCTCCCCAGAACCAGGAGTCGTTCGACGCCACCGTCACGGCGATCCGGCCGTCCGGCCCGACCGCCCCGGGAGCGATCGGGGTCGTCGTGAGACGCAGGGAACCCTGCAGGAGTATCGGCCGCTCCGGCCCGCCGCCGAGCGGAACCGCGAAGAGGTCGTTCCCTTCCCTTCCGTTCACCTGGACGATCAGCTCTCCGTGCCGGGCGTCGACGGCGACGCCATGGCCATTGCGGAGCTTCCGCGCCGCCCCGGAGGCGACGTCGAGCGTCCAGATCTCGCCCGCGTCGGCGTAGTAGAGCGTCCGCCCGTCCGCCGAGGGGGCAAGGGTCTGCGGCGCCGCCCCGCGCGTGGCCTCGAACCGCTTGAGGATCCTTCCGTCCTCGACGGACGCGAGGGCGAGAAGGGGCTTCGAGTCTACGCCGCCCAGAAGAAAGACGACGCCTCCCCCGGCGACGGGCGCGACGGGAGGAGAGACCTGCTCCCGCGTGTCGACGAGGCGCTTCAGACTCCCCCCGGCGGACGTCACGAGGAGGCCGCGCCGGCCTGCGGCCGAGGTCGGCACGACGAGCCTTCCGTCAGGCAGCTCGACGGGGCACATGACGAGACTCCCCGCCGAGGCGAGCCGCTCCGGAATTCCACCCGACGGGAAGAAGCGAAGAAAATCGGCCGGGTACTCCTTCGTGTCGACGAAGAGCGCGCCGTCGGAGGCCGCGCTGATGAACCGCGGGCGCGACGAGAGAGTCAGGAGGATCCGGCCGCTCGTCCCGTCCCGCGAAACCTGCGTGATCCGGTAGAGATCCCCCGAGGCGAGCGTGCCGAGGACCGACGTCCCGTCGGATGCGACGGCGAGCGGTGCCGAGAGGGCCAGGTCCGGTGCGAACGGCCGGACGCGGCCGGTCTCCACCTCGAGAATGTGGGGACGGTGGATCCGGGTATCGCGGTCGCTCGCGAGCCGCCCCCAGAAGAGAGCTTCCTTCCCGTCGGCGAAGGCATTGAGGTTCACGCCGACCGTTTCTCCCGCGATCCGGAGGCCGACCGTCTCGAGCTTTCCGGACTCCGGCCAGAGCCGGTGTGGCTGGAAGTTCCGCTCCGCGTCGATCTTCACGACGAGGAGGGATCCGTCCGGGAGCGACTCCGGGCCCTGCGCGTCCGGCAGAACCCGCCGCTCCTCGCCGCCGATGGCCGGAATGCTGAAGACGCCGTGCGGGACGTCCGCGACGCGGTCGAAGAAGATCTTCGAGCCGTCGCGAGCCCAGCTCAGCTTGTAGACCGACCCGAGCCCCTTCTGATGCGTCAGGACCGTCCAGTCGCCGGACGCGGGCCGGAGGAGCGCCACCTGCGAGACCCCGTCCTGCAGCGTGACGAAGGCGACGGTCTGGCCGTCGGGCGAGACCCGCGGCGAGAAGACCGCCGTCGAGCCGCCGAGGAGAAGCTCTCCCTGCCAGTCGCCGGGCGGGGCATCGGCCGTCTTCCCGCGGAACCACCAGCCCGCCCCCGCGCCCGCCGCGAAGAAGGCGAGGCCCGCCGCGAGAAGGAGGAGGAACTCTCCGAGACGGCGGGGCGCGGCGGACGGCCGGCGGACCGTCCGCGCCGCGGCGGGCACCGGGGGCCTCGTCGTGGCCGTCCGCGCCGCCGCCACGGAGGCCGTCACCGCCGTGGGGAAAGGCGTCGGGACCGGGGCGACGCGGGGAAGCGTCGCGTCCTGGATCACCTGGAAGTTGTCCCGGAGCTGCTTCAGCTCGCGGGCGAGATCGCGCGTCGAGGCATAGCGGTCTTCGGGCTCTTTCGCGAGGAGCCGCGCGAGCGCCCAGTGGAGCGGCGCGGGGACGCGCGGATTGACCCGCTCCACTGGCTCGGGGTCCTCCTGGATGATGGCCGAGAGCGTCTGGACGACCGTCGGCCTCTCGAAGGCCTTCCGGCCCGTCAACATCTCGTAGAGGATCAGCCCGAGCGCGAACTGGTCCGACCGCCCGTCGAGCGGTTTCCCCGCGGCCTGCTCCGGCGACATGTAGCTCGTCGTCCCGAGGACGAACCCCGTCTCCGTCAGGTGGCTGAAGGGCCCGGCGTCCCCGTCCTGAAGCCCGCCCACCAGCTTCGCGATCCCGAAGTCGAGGATCTTCACGAACCCGTCCTTCGAGACCATGACGTTCTCGGGCTTGAGGTCCCTGTGGACGATCCCCGCCTCGTGCGCCTTCGCGAGGCCGTCGGCGATCTGCGCCGCAATCTGCAGAGCCGTCCGGACCGAGAGCGGCGCCCCCGCGAGCATCGCGCGGAGCGTCCTCCCGTCGACGAGCTCCATGGCGATGTAAGGCGTCGCCTCCGTGTCGCCGATCTCGAAGATCGTGACGATGTTCGGGTGATTCAGGGCCGACGCGGCCCGCGCCTCCTGCGCGAAGCGCCCGAGGCGGACCGGGTCGGCGATCGACTCGCGGGAAAGGACCTTGAGCGCGACCTCGCGCGCGAGTCGCGTGTCGCGCGCCCGGTAGATCTCCCCCATCCCGCCCGCGCCGAGCGGGCCGACGATCTCGAAGGGGCCGAGCCGGCTACCGGGGGCGAGAGTCATATCCGGTCCGTCACGGGACATCAGAATATCTCCCCGGCGGACGATCCGTTCATCTCAGTTCCCGATGTGCAAGAGCGGCTCGTAGAGGAAGTATCTCTCCTCCCGGTGGGCGAAGATGTCCCCCGAGGTTACGTGCAGGAGTCTGTACTCGGGAGCCGCGCCTCGGGGCAGCGGCGCGTTGAGGAGAAGAAGCGGAAGCTCGTCGGGCGGGAAGCGGGCCCGGACTCTCGAGAGGGCGTCGAGCGGGGACAGCTCCTTCCCGAGGGCGTAGGCGGCGTCCCATTTCATGTAGGAGCCATCTTCTCCGATTCCCGGGTACCAGAACGTCCGCTTCGGAAGGCCGACGAGAACAGACTCGGACTCGGGCGCCGGATGGGCGGCGATCGGCCGCCGGTCGAGCCCATGCCCCCTGAGGAAGTCGGCCATCTCGCGCCCGTCCGAGAAATGGTGGAGAAGCTGAAAGCGGGCAATCCGGATCTCCGCGTAAACCCCAAAGAAGAGGCTCGCCAGGGCGAGCGTGCCAAAGGCGAGGCGCAGCGGCAGGGGTGAGGACGCCGGGCTCTTCCCTTCGGCCGCGTCGACCCAGAGAACGAAGAGGAGCCATACGGCCAGGAGGCCGGCATGGTGGAACCCGCCGAAATAGACGAAGACGAAGAGACCGATCAGCGCCCCCCAGCCTCCAAGAAGGAGGAGAAGCGACCGGGGTCGTCCGCTCAGCCTCAGGACCGCGACTGCGGCAAGAGCATTTCCGGCGAGAACGGCCCACGCGTGCCGGCCGTCGAGGAAAAAGGCCTCCGGGAACAGGACGGAGAACCGCTCGAGATTGGGTGTCAGGCCGAACGGCGGCAGCTGGCCGCCCGGCGTCGGCCAGAGCTGCGCGAGGGCAAGCGCCAGCCCGGCCACCGCGACGAGGCGCGAAATGACGGGGAGCCGGCCGAACCAGACGACGAGGAGGACGCCGGCCAGGAGAAAACCGTGGGCCGAGCTGTTCGCCAGAAGAGCGAGGACGATTCCGTCGACCCACGTCGCCCGCGCAACGCGGGCCGCGAGAAGGAAGAGCGCGAGCACGACGAGGGCGTAGTTCCGCGAGATGACCGCGTACTCGAAGGAGAGGGAGTAGCCGAAGGCAAGTAGAACGCGCACCGGCACGGCAAAGGGAGCGCGGGTCAGGAGGAGGAGGACGGCCGCACCCGCGAGGACGAGGTGAACCAAAGCCTGGGCCGTAAAGGGAAGACCCGCCCGTGCGAGCGGGAGAAGAATCGCGTACCAGAGAACGGGGGTCCCGGCATGATGCGCAATCCCGAGGATCTCCGGAATGGAGGCATCGCGCGTGAGCAGCCACGAATCAGCCTCGTCGCGCCACGGCTCGTGATTGCGAACGAGGACCGCGACAAGGCAGAGCCACGCCAAAAACGCGGCGCCGACCAGAATCCGCCCCCCGCGCTCCGAGAGCCCGAAGCGAACGCGACGCTCCTTACGGCTGGATTTCGCTGAAGCGGGCAACTCGGAAGAACTGGTCCCGCATGGCGCGCAGGAGCGCGACGCGGTTGGCGCGGACGGCTGGGTCGTCGGTCAGGACCATGACCTCGGTGAAGAAGCGGTCGAGAGCCGGGCCGAGCGAGGCCATGATCGAGAGGGCCACGCGGTAGTTCCGCTCGCCGATCAGCTCGTCGAGCATTCCCTTGGCCTGGAAGTAGTCGCCCGCGAGGGCCCGTTCGGCGTCCTCCGTGACGAGGGCCGGATCCAGCTCGCTCCCGATCTCGCCCGCCTGCACGAGGATGTTCTGGACGCGCTTGAACGCGACGGAGACCGGGACGAAGTCCTCCGCGGCGCGCGCCGCCTCGACGGCTTCCACGCGGTCGGAGGCGTCTGCGATGTCCCGGCACTCGGTCGTGAGCACGGCCGCGACGGTGTCAGGGCGGAAACCGCGCCTCTCGAGGACGAAGCGGAGCCGCTCGAGCAGGAAGTCGCGAACCTCCGGGACGACCTCCTCGCGCGGGCGCGGGAGCGCGGCGTGCAGCCCCAGCGCGTCCGAGCAGGCGATAGGGAGGTCGAGATGCCATTTCTTCTCGAGAAGGATCCGGACGACGCCGAGCGCCGCGCGGCGGAGGGCGTACGGGTCCTTCGAGCCGGTCGGAACGAGGCCGAGGCCGAAGAGCCCCGTCAGCGTGTCGAGCCGGTCGGCGAGGGCGACGAGGCCGCCGACGTCGCCGCGGGGAATGTCGTCCTCAGCGCCGGCGGGCATGTACTGGTCGTAGACCGCCTGCCAGACCTCTTCGGGCTCGCCGTCGCGCTTCGCATAGAGGCCCCCGACGACACCCTGGAGGTCGGGGAACTCCCGGGCCATGTCTGTCACGAGGTCTGTCTTCGTGAGACGCGCGGCCTGGACGACGAGGGACACCTTCTCTCCGAAGCCGAGGCGGCCGGCGAGACGCTCGGCCAGCTCCTGGATTCGCCCCGTCTTCCGAAGGTAATCCCCGAGCTTCTCCTGGAAGTTGAGCGTGCCGAGACGTGGCATCCGCTCCTCGAGTCGCAGCTTCCCGTCGTCCTCCCAGAAGAAGCGGGCGTCGGCGAAGCGGGCATTCAGGACCCACTCGTTCCCGCGGACGACGTATCCCTTCGGGTCCCCCGCCTGGTCGGCCACGGCGAGGAAATGCGGTACCAGCGCCTCGCCGGCACGGACCGGGAGGACCTTTTGATGCTCGCGCATGGAGGTGACGAGGATCTCCTCGGGGAGCTCGAGATAGGAGGGGTCGAAGGAGCCCCGGACGAGGAGCGGCCACTCGACGAGGTGCGAGAGGGTGTCGAGGAGGACCTCGTCGCGGGCGGGCTCCCCGCCGACCTCGCCGGCCAGCCGATCGGCCTGCCCGGCCAGCGTGCGGCGGCGCGCACCCGCGTCCGGCTCCACGAACGCGGCCCGAAGCTTGGTGAAATAGTCTTCCACCCCGGCCACGATGATCCGCGCCGGGGCGAGAGTCCGGTGTCCGTACGTCATCCGGCTCGTCTCGACGCCGAAGAGACTGAAGGGGATGACGAGACCGTCGAGGAGCGCGACGATGGCGTGGACCGGGCGGATCCAGAGTGGCTTGCCGTCGCCCCACCGCATCATCCGGGGGAAGGTCATCTTCGCGACGATGGGCGGCAGGAACTCGGCGATCACCTCGACGGCCGGGCGCCCGGGCACCGTCCTCATCGCCACGACGTACGGCCCTTTCGGAAGCGTCACGACCCGGAGGTCGTCGACGGAGACCCCCTGTGACCGGGCGAAGCCCTCGGCCGCGCGGGTCGTCGTGCCGTCGGCAGCGTAGGCGGCGGCGGCCGACGGGCCGACGACTTCGGAGGTCAGGTCCGGCTGCTGCTCCGCGATCCCGTCGCCCACGAGGATCAGCCGGCGCGACGTGGAGTGGACCTCGAGCGTCCCGTCGAGCCGGGCGTCCTCGAGCGCCTCGCGGACTTTCTTCAGGAGTTCTTCCCGCGCGGACGGGAGGACGCCCGCCGGGATCTCCTCGGCGAGGATCTCGATCAGCAGCTCAGCCACGGCTCTCCTCCGGCGCCGGCGCGGGCGTCCTCAGCAGCGGAAAGCCGAGCTTCTCGCGGGAGACGACATACCCCTCGGCACAGCGGCAGGCCAGCTCGCGGACGCGCTTGATGACGCCGACGCGGTCCGTCGCCGAGACGGCCCCACGGGCGTCGAGGACGTTGAACGTGTGCGAGCACTTGAGCGTGAACTCGAAGGCCGGAAGGACGAGGCCCGCGTCGAGGCAACGCCCCGCCTCGGCCTCGAAGCGCTCGAAGAGCATCTGGTGCAGCGACGTGTCGGCCTCCTCGAAGTTGTACTTCGAGGCTTCGTACTCATCCTGGTGGCGGACCTCGCCGTAGAGGATCCCAGGCGCCCACTCGATCTCGAAGACGCTCTTCTTGTTCCCGAGGAACATGGCGAGCCGCTCGAGGCCGTAGGTGATCTCGGCCGTGACGGGAGCGAGGTCGATCCCCCCCGCCTGCTGGAAGTAGGTGAACTGCGTGATCTCCATTCCGTCGAGGAGGATCTGCCAGCCGACCCCCCAGGCGCCGAGGGTCGGCGACTCCCAGTTGTCCTCCTCGAACCGGAGGTCGTGCTCGGAAGGGACGATGCCGATGGCGGCGAGGCTCTGGACGTAGATGTCCTGGATGTCGTCCGGCGACGGCTTGATGACGACCTGGTACTGGAAGTACTTCCCGAGCCGGAACGGGTTCGCGCCATAGCGCCCGTCCGTCGGGCGCCGCGAGGGCTGGACGTATCCGCAGGACCATGGCTCGGGACCGAGGACGCGGAGGAACGTCGCCGGGTGCATCGTCCCGGCCCCCATCTCGACGTCATAGGGCTGCTCGATCAGGCACCCCTTCGACGCCCAGTACTCGGAGAGCTTGTGGATGAGAGTCTGCAGATCCATCGGACGTCCACCTGGCTCCGGAGAGCTGCAGAAGTGTACCGGAATCGTGGCTCCCCCGAAGATTCACCCGAGGGCCCCGAGAAAACGGTAGCTCTTCAGCTCGTGCCCGAGGAAGCGCCGCCGCACCTCGCGGGCCACCTCGTCGAGCGTCGCGAGAGCCGCTGAATCGGGCGGGCGGGCCGCGAGGCTCTTCAGCGAGCCCTTCCGGAACGCCGCGAGAAGCGCGCGGGCCGAGGCCGGCACGGAGATCGCGCCACGGCCCGCGCACTCGGGGGAGACGAATCCGGGGATCTCCGGGTCGAGCCGGACGCCTCCGCCGGGGAGCGCCTCCCCGCAGGCCGCGCAGACGCCGTCCTCGGGGAGAAGGCCGGCAAACCGGAGAAGCCACGTCTCGAAGTAACGGGAAGCGAGCGCCCGGGGCACCCCCTCCCGCAGCGCGTCGAGGACGTGCCGGACGAGCCGGTAAACCTCGCCCCCTGGCTCGGCCTCCGGGACGAACGTCAGCGCGCTCTCGGCGAGATACGGGAGAAGCATGGCCGTCTCCTCCCGGGAGGCGAGGTCGAAGGCGCTCGTCACGAGTTCGAGCGCGTCCAGCCGGGCCAGCTCGGCTCCCTCCTTCCGGTAGAGGGTGACGGCGACCTCCGACAGAAGCTGCAGCGAGGCCGACCGCCTCGACTTCCCGCGGGCGCCGCGCACCGCCGCCCGGACGACGCCTCCCTGCTCCGTCAGGAAGGAGGCCGCAAGGTCCTTCTCGGAAAGCGGGTCGAGCTTCAGAATGAAGGCGCGCGTGGAAAAGAGCGACATCCTCCCCGATTCTCGCGCGTCGAAGCGGCTTCCGCCCACCGTCGTCCGGCTGGGCTGGGTCTCTTTCCTGACCGACGTCTCCTCCGAGATGATCGTTCCGCTTCTTCCCGCGTTCCTCGCGACGCTCCCCGGTGCCCCCGCAAAGGCTCTCGGCTGGATCGAGGGGATCGCCGAGACGACGGCTTCAGCCGCGAAGATCCTCTCGGGGCGCTGGGCCGACCGGGCGAAGGCCAAGAAGCCGCTCGTCCTCCTCGGCTACGGACTCTCTTCGGTGGCCCGTCCCCTGATCGGCCTCGCACCGGTCTGGCCCGTGGTCGCCCTGATCCGGTTTTTCGACAGGATCGGGAAGGGGATTCGCACTGCGCCGCGCGACACGATGATCGCCGCGGCCGCGCCGCCGGAGAGGCGCGGCGCCGCCTTTGGCCTCCACCGAGCGTTCGACAATGCCGGGGCCGTCCTCGGCCCGCTCATCGCCGCCGCGCTCGTCGGCGCGGCCGGCCTCTCCTTCCGCTCGGTCTTCCTCCTCGCGGCCATCCCCGGCCTCTTCTCCCTTCTCGTCCTGGGATTCCTGGTCCACGAGAAGAAGAGAGAAGCGCCGGGCGGTGTCCCTTCCGACGCCAGCGCGCACTGTCGAGCGAAGCGAGTTTGCGCGCCAAGGAGGAGGGGGCACCGCCCGGCGCGCTTCCGCCCGAGTTCTGGCGCGTGGCGGTGGTCGTCGGGTTCTTCGCCCTCGCCGTCTCGTCCGACACGTTCATCCTCCTTCGAGCCAAGGAGATCGGGCTGGCGACCGCATGGCTGCCGCTCCTCTGGGCCTTCTCGAACGCGATCAAGTCGCTCTTCTCGACGTGGGGGGGCGGCCTGTCGGACCGCTTCGGTCGAAAGAAGCTTCTCCTCGCCGCCTGGAGTCTCTACGCCGTCTGCTACGCCGGCTTCGCCTTCGTCTCGAGTGTCACCCTCCTCGTCGGGCTCGTCGGCGTCTACTCGCTCTACTACTCGCTCTCCGAAGGGACCGAACGGGCCCTCGTCGCCGACCTCGTCCGGCATGAGAGCCGGGGCCGCGCCTTCGGATGGCTGAACGGGATGACGGGCCTCGCCGCGCTCCCGGCGAGCGCTGGTTTCGGTTTCCTCTGGCAGCGCTTCGGCTCCGCCACCGCGTTCCTGACGGGGGCCGGGATCGCGGCGGCAGCCGCGTTGGCTCTCCTCGTCCTCGTCCCGAGCCGGCGCGCCGCCGAGACCCGCTAGTTCTTCGCCTCCTCGAGCTGCTTCCGGATCGACGCGATCGTGCGTTCCGAGCGCTGCTCGGCCGGGAGCGCCTCCGCGTACGCGAGCATCTCCTGAAGGGTCTTCTTCGCGGATTCGGGGTCGCCCTTCTTCTTCAGGAGATCGACGCGCGTCCGGTAGACGACGAGCTTACGGGGCCCGTATGCCAGCTTCATCGCGCGGTCCGACGCCGCGAGGGCCTCGTCGTACTTCTTCATCGCCCCGTAGGCGATCGCGAGGCGCTGTGGCGGGTTGTAGTCGTCCGGGAAGTCCTTCTCGGAGGCGAGAAGCGCGGGGACGACGCGCTCGGGCTGGCCGAGCGCGAGGCAGGCAGACGTGCGGTGGGCGTCGAACACGGTCCTTTCGGCTGGCGTCTTCGCTTTCGCAGCCTCGCCTTCGAGGTACGAGGCCCACGCCTCGAGGATCTTCTTCTCCCCGGCCTCGTCCTTCGCCGCCCCGCGCTCCTCCGCGAGCGACTGGTAGACGGCGGAGACGTCGTCGGCCGCGAGGCCGGTCTTCGGCCCTTCGACGACCGCACGGGCGTCCGATGCGAGGGCGGCGACGAGGCCGGCTTTCCGCGGATCACCGTCTTTCAACGAGAGCGCGCAGTCGAGGCCGGAGCCCGCGACGTTCGCGGCCGAAGCAGAGGCCCTGAGGCCCGTGAAGGCGTCCCGCGCCATGGTCGCGCAGGCCTCGTGCTGGCCGCTCGCAGAGAGGGCGAAGAGGAGCGACTCGACGCTACGAGCGTACGAGGGCGAGTCCGCGCGGAGCGTCTTGAGCGCTTCGCGGTAAGCCGCGGCGGCCTCCGTGTTCTTCCCTTCAGCGAAGAGGCGATCCGCGTCCGCGAGCGCGACTCCGGGGGCCTTGCCGTGCCCGGCTGCTCGCGCGCCGTCGTCGAGGATGCGCAGCATCTGGGGCGTCGTCGCGCCTCCGACCCAGCGGAAAACGATCTTTTCGGTCGCGGGGTCGATCACGTAGAAAGACGGCCAGACCCGGACGGGGAATTTTCCGAGAACGGCAGCGTTCTCCCGCTTCTCCGTGTTGACCGACAGCCAGACGAACCGTCCGGCCTGCCGCCCGAGCGCCTTGTCCGTGAAGACGAA
>JBBIPB010000052.1:0-16474 GCA_037443065.1 Acidobacteriota bacterium
AGCGGGTTCCCGACCGGGTCGTCCGGGAGGCCGATGCCGTCGTCAACGTGGACCTTCCGGTCCAGGAGCTTCGTGACCGCCTGAAACAGGGGAAGATCTACCCCCCTGCGCAGGCGGCCACGGCGCTCGAGAACTTTTTCCGGGAGGAGAACCTTCGCTCGCTTCGCGAGCTGGCCCTGCGCGAGACGGCCGAAAAGGTGGACCGCGAGCGGTCGGAGACCTCCGGGAGCTTCCCCGTGCCGTCCGACATCCGCGTGGCGGTCGCGCTCCCGCTCGATCCCGCCGTGGCCAAAGTCCTCATCCTAAGGGGCTCGAAGCTCGCAGGCCGGATGAACACCCGCTGGTACGCGCTCTACGTCCGGAGGAAGCGCGATATGCCGGAGAACCTCTCCGCTACCCAGCACCGGGCCCTCGTCGAGAACATCAACCTCGCCATGGCGCTCGGGGCGACCGTCGTCTACCGGGAGTCGGAGGACGTGGCCGGCGCGATCCTCTCGTTCATCGCGGAGGAAGGGGTGAGGGTCCTCGTGATCGGACGCCCGCACCGCCGCGGCCTGCTCGGGCGCCTTGCCCCCGGCGTCGTGCCAAGGGTCCTCGAAGGCGCTCGAGGGATCGACGTCCTGGTGGCGGACATCCGCGACGAGGGCCCAAAGTGAGGCTCCCCCTTGATTTCCGGCCCGCGAGTTCCTAGGTTTTCGGGAGGGAGGTCCCTATGCCGGTCTCCGAGAAGCTCGTTCAGTTCCTCGAGCAGCAGCACGTCCCGTTCGTCACCATCCCCCACGCCCGCGCCTACACCGCCCAGGAGATCGCCGCCTCGGTTCACGTCCCGGGCCAGGAGGTGGCCAAGACCGTCATCGTCAAGGGGGACGAGAAGCTCTACATGGCGGTCGTCCCCGCCACCCGCCGGATCGAGCTCGTCCATCTGAAGAACGCCCTCGGTGTCAAGAAGATCCGCCTCGCCACCGAGTCCGAGTTCGAGGGGGTCTTCCCCGAATGCGAGGTGGGCGCCATGCCCCCCTTCGGGAACCTCTACCGGATCCCCGTCGTGGTGGACGAGTCGCTCAAGAAGGACCACGAGATCGTCTTCAACGCCGGAAGCCACACCGAGACCGTGAAGATGGCCTTCGCCGAGTTCGTCGACCTCGTGAAGCCGATCTTCGCCTCGTTTACGGAAAGGAGCGACTGAACCATGCCCCTCAACGTCCGGAAGATCCTTCTCTGGAGGCGCGAGGCGCCCGATGCGCCCGGCATCGGTGCTTCGACTCTCGAGCCCTTCGCCAAGTCGGGAGCCGACCTGAAGCTCGTGATGGGCTATCGGATCCACGACGGCAAGGCCGCGGTCGAGGTCTGGCCCGTCGCCGGAAGGAAGATCGTAGCCGCCGCGCAGGGAGCCGGCCTCGCCGCGGCGACCATCCCCGCACTTCTCGTGGAGGGCGACGACCGGCCCGGCCTCGGCCATGCCTTCGCGAAGGCGGTCGCCGACGCCGGAATCAGCCTGTCGTTCCTGGTGGCGATGGTCGTCGGAAGGAAGTTCTCCGCGATCTTCGGCTTCGGGAGCGAGGCCGACGCGAAGGCAGCGATGCCGCTTCTCAGGAAGTCGGGGCGGCCGGCGAAGAGAGCGAAGACGTAGAGGACGTAGCGGCGCGGCTCGAAGGCTTCATCGCTCGGTCTCGCCGCCAACGGCCTCGAACGAGGCGAGAAGGTCGCTTTGCCCAAGGGCCTCCTCCAGCAAGCGAAGAACCTGGCGGACCCTCCCGCGGTCGATCTCCTCGCCTCGGGCATGGAGAATCCCCTGGACGTCGTCGATGTCTTTCGGCCGGCCCGCGAGGATCTTCGCGATGATGAGGTCCTCGGGACTGATCACCGGGACGCGAACGCCTCCGGCGTCGATCTCTCGCGCTCTACCCAGAAACTCCTCTTCCAGGCCCGATCCGGCCAATACGACATCGAGCGGGAGTCCGGTCGGAACGTGCAGAAAGGGCAGAACCCGGGTCCTTTCGACGAAGTCATCGACATCCCTCACGCGCAGCTCGAAGCCAGCCCCTTCCAGAGCCATGACCAGCGCCTTCGACCGGGCCGGCGCGATCTCGACCGTCACATCGACATCACCCGTCATCCGCGGGATTCCGTAGAGAGCGACTGCTTGTGCTCCGAACAGGTACCAGGGAATTCGCCCCTCCCGCAGAACCCGTGAGAGGTCCGTCAGGAGTTCAACGGCTGCGGGGAGGGACGGCACGGTGCAGCAGCTCCGCGAGCCTTCGGTGGCTCTCTTGATCCTCCCGCCTTTCCTCCACAGAAGGCCAGCCGGGGCGAGATGCGAGGATCTGTCTGCGAAGCTCGTCGACGACGCGAAGACCCTCGGCCGGTCCGAGACGCCGGAGCCGCTCGATCCAGTAGCCCTCTTTGAGCGCAGCCACGGCGCGCCAGTCACGCTCGACGAAGCGGGCGGCGTCGAAGAGATCCATCGACGAAGATCTTATCAGCCAGCCGTGTGGACCCGACCTCTCGAGAACGGACGCCCGGCGCCAGAAGCGCGCGAAGCCGGTCGCAGACGCGTTCGCTCTCTCCGGGGGCGTGATTAGCTATAATAGCTATTATGTCTAGGATCTTGTTTCACTTCCGGAGGGGCGAACGGGTCGCGATGCCGACGTTCACGGCGACGGACGCGAAGAACGAGTTCGGCCACCTCCTCGACACGGCGGTCGAACAGGGTGCTGTCGCCATCAGCCGACATGACGCTCCGAAGGCGGTGCTCCTGTCGATCGAGGAGTTCGATGCGCTGGTTTCGGCCGGCGAGCAGACCCTCGACACCCTCTCTGCCGAGTTCGACGAACTTCTCGCCGGAATGCAGACAACGCGCGCCCGCAAGGGTGCGGCCGAGGCCTTCGCCGCGTCACCCGCCCGGCTCGGAAAGGCGGCCCTCGGCGCGGCGAAGAAGCGTGGTTGATCGCCCACCCCGAATCTACGTCCTCGCCGGGGCGAACGGGGCCGGGAAGAGCAGCATCGGCGGGGCCATCTGGCGAGAAGCCGGCTCCGATTACTTCAACCCGGACGAGGCCGCGCGGAAGATTCATTCGGTTCATCCGGGTCTGACGACGGCCGCGGCCAACAGCGCCGCATGGCACGAGGGAAAACGGCTTCTCCTGCACGCCATCGCCAAACGGCTCGATTTCGCATTCGAGTCCACTCTGGGCGCCTCCACGATTCCGGCTCTCATTGCCCGGGCGGCTTCGCTCGGCTTCGAGGTTCGCATCTGGTACGTGGGTCTGAAGAGCCCGGAGCTGCACATCGCACGCGTCCGGGCGAGGGTCGCCAGGGGCGGCCACGACATCCCCGAGGCGGACATTCGGCGGCGATGCCAGACCAGCCGTCTGAACCTCATCCGCCTCCTCCCCTATCTCACCGAACTGCGGATCTACGACAACAGCTTCGAAGCCGACCCCAACGCCGGCGCCACGCCCGCCCCGCGGCTTGTCCTCCACCTTAAGAGAGCAAAGATCGTCGGCCCGCGCGACCTCGCCTCGACTCCGGCGTGGGCCAGGCCGCTCGTCGCGGCGGCGATGCGGCTTCACCCGTCGTCGCCAACGCGGGAACCATCCTCTCAGTATTGATGGCTTACCTCGTCGGGCGGAAGTTCTCGTCCGTCTTCGGCTTCGGTAGCGAGGCCGACACGAAGGCGGCCATGCCGCTTCTCAGAAAGGCCGGAAAGACGCCGAAGAAGAAGGGAAAGTAGGCCGGCGCGCCTCGGCCTGTCCCTACCAGACCACCGTCACGTGGACCCGCCGCGAGGGGCGGGGGCCGTCGAACTCGCAGAGGAAGACGTTCTGCCACGTGCCGAGGGCCAGCTTCCCCTCCAGGACGGGGATGGCCTCGGACGGTCCGACGATCGCCGCCTTGATGTGGGCCGCCGCGTTGTCGTCCACCCGATCGTGCCGCCAGCCGTCGTGCTCCTTCACGAGACGCGCGAGAGCGTCGAGGAGGTCGACGCCGACATTCGGGTCATCGTTCTCGTTGATCGTGACGGCCGCCGTGGCATGCGGTGTGAAGACGGCGCAGAGGCCGTCGCGCGCCCCGCTCTCGCGGACGGCGGCCGCCACCTGCGCAGTGATGTCATGAACCTCGAACTTCGCCGAGGTCGAGAGCGTGAACGTCGCGTGTCGGGCGGGCACGGAAGCGCGGCTACTTCAGGGCGGCGAGCTTTGCGACGTCGATCGTCCCGTAGATCGCGCGGACGTAGCCGGAATCGACCGGCGCCGAGTCGATCGTGACGAGGAAGCGCTTTCCGACGACGACCGTCAGCTCCCCCTGCTTGCTGGACTTCGACCACTTCTCCACGCCGGGGTTTCCGTCGATCGTGACCCCCTTCTCGTACCCCTCGGTCGACTCGTGCGAGAACTGCGCGGCCATCGTGACGCCGGCGTAGATGAAGGAGTTGTAGGCGCCGTCCACGATCTTCACGTGGAGGCTCTGGTCGTCCTTCCTGTAGCGCTGCTCGACCTCGGAGATCTTGAATCCCATCGCGGCCGTGGTCTCGCCCCGGGGCTCTTCGGCCTTGAAGCCGGAGGGCGCCGGCGGGAGGAGCGGCAGGAGGGCGTTGAAGCTGACCGGGTCGACCGGTTTCATCTCGGACGCTTCCTTGGCGGCGTCAGCGGCCTTCTTGGCGGCCTCGCTGATCTGGTTGATGGCGATGAGAGGGTTCTTGGAAAGCTCCTTCCCCTCCGTCGGCTTCTCCTTCCGCGCGCAGGCGGCGACGAGGACGACAGAAAGGGCAGCTACGAGGATCGGGCGCATCGTTCGTATCGTCACGGTCGGGAACCTCCTTCGAAGAGGCCCTGAGAATACGACCGCGGCCGGGTGGAAGCCACCCGGCCGCAGGAAGAAACGCGATTTACCGGGAGAGGATCAGACCATGTGCTTGATGATCTCGTCGCCGAACTGGGAGCACTTGACTTCCTTCGCCCCCTCCATCTGGCGGGCGAAGTCGTACGTGACGGTCTTGGCCTGGATGGCGCCGTCCATCCCCTTGAGGATGAGGTCGGCGGCCTCGGTCCAACCGAGGTAGCGGAGCATCATCTCGCCCGAGAGGATCTCGGAGCCCGGGTTGACCTTGTCGAGGTCCGCGTACTTCGGCGCCGTGCCGTGCGTCGCCTCGAAGATGGCGTGGCCGGACATGTAGTTGATGTTGCCGCCCGGCGCGATGCCGATCCCGCCCACCTGCGCCGCGAGCGCGTCGGAGATGTAGTCGCCGTTCAGGTTCAGCGTGGCGATGACGTCGAACTCGTCGGGGCGCGTCAGAATCTGCTGGAGCGTGATGTCGGCGATGGCGTCCTTGACGAGGAGCTTTCCCTTGGCCAGTTCCGCCTTCTGCTCGGCGTTGGCGGCGTCCTCGCCCTTTTCCTTCTTCGTCCGCTCCCACTGCTCCCAGGTGTAGGTCTCTTTCGGGAACTCGCGCTCGGCGAGGGCGTAGCCGTAGTTCCGGAAGGCGCCCTCGGTGAACTTCATGATGTTCCCCTTGTGGACGAAGGTGACGCTCTTCCGCTTGTTCTTGAGCGCGTAGTCGATCGCCGCCCGGACGAGCCGCTCGGTGCCGTCCTTCGAGACCGGCTTGAAGCCGATGCCCGTCGTATCGGGGAAGCGGACCTTCTTGTATTGCTGCGGGAAGTTCTCCTTGAGGAAGGCGAGGATCTTCTTCGAGTCGTCGGTGCCGGCCGCGAACTCGATCCCGGCGTAGATGTCCTCGGTGTTCTCCCGGAAGATCACCATGTTGACCTTCTCGGGGTGTTTCACGGGCGACGGGACGCCTTTGAACCACCGGACGGGCCGGAGGCAGACGTAGAGATCGAGCATCTGCCGGAGGGCGACGTTCAGCGAGCGGATGCCGCCGCCGATCGGCGTCGTGAGCGGCCCCTTGATCCCGACGAGGTACTCGCGGAAGGCCTCCGTCGTCTCGTCGGGGAGCCACGTCTGGAGGGCGTCGAACGACTTCTGTCCGGCGAGGACCTCCATCCAGTGGATCTTCTTCTTGCCGTGGTAGGCCTTCGCGACGGCGGCATCCAGGACGCGGACGCTGGCGCGCCAGATGTCGCGGCCGGTGCCGTCCCCCTCGATGAACGGGATGATCGGCTTGTCGGGGACGTGGAGCTTGCCGCCGGAGATCGTGATCTTCGCGCCACCGGCGGGGACCTTTGGTTTCGCGTTCGCCATTTCTATGCCTCCTCGGGCGCCGGATCTTAGGAGCCGCCCGCCGGTTCCACAACGAGGCGTTTGAATCAGTCCCCGGCCTGGCCGCGCCGGATCCGCCGCGCCTCGGGGTAGGGGAAAACGTCGAGGATCTCCCCTGAGCGGATCTGCCGCTGCATCCGGAGCCAGAAGCCGACCTCGAGAAGGTCGCGGTGCCTCTCGAGAAACGCCTCCCGGACGGACCCCCTGAGCCCCATGAAGGTGAGAAACTCCTCGGGGAAGACGTCGTGCTCGCCGACGTAGAAGGGGGGCTCCTCGCCCCCCCCCTCGTCGTCCCCTTCGCTCCCGGAGGGCATCTCCCGGAAGTTCACGTCGGTCAGGAACTCGATCTCGTCGTAGTCGTAGAAGACGACCCTGCCGTGGCGTGTGAGGCCGAAGTTCTTCAGGAGGAGGTCCCCGGGAAAGATGTTCGTCCGGGCCAGGTCGCGCATCGCCTCGCCGAGGTCGAGGACGGCCTCCCGGGCCGCCTCGGGCGAGGCGTCCTTCACGAAGAGGTTGAGGGGGGTCAGCCGGCGCTCCGTGAAGAGGTGGCGGATGACGATGCTCTCCCCGACGGCCTCGACCGTCTCGGACGCGCCGGAGAGAAGCTTCTCGAGCAGGTCCGGCTCGAAGCGCTCTCGCGGAAACTCGAGGTGTTCGAACTCCTGGACGTCCACGAGCCGCCCCGCCCGTCCGTGGTGGAAGACCATCCGGTACTTCGCGAGGACGTCCCTCCGCTCGGTCGCTTTCGGGTAGGCGAAGGAGTCGCGGATCACCTTGAAGACGACGTCGTAGGACGGCAGGGTGAAGACGAGCATCACCATCCCGGCCTCGCCCGGTGCGAGGACGAACCGGTCCCGCGAGGCCGCGAGGTGGCGGAGGAGATCCCGGTAGAGCTCGGTCTTCCCGTGCTTGTTGAAGCCGATCGCCGTGTAGAGCTCCGGGATCGGCTTCTTCGGCATGATCGTCTTCAGGAAGGCGACGAGGGCCGAGGCCTTCTCGATGTCGACGTGAAAGTACGACCGGGTGAAGCTGAAGACGATCGAGGCCTCGTCCTCGTCCGGGAGAACGGCGTCGACGACGACCCGGCCGTCCCGGTTCAGAAGGGCAAGGACGAGAGGGAGCGACCGCTCGTCGCGCCGGATCAGCCCGACGACATAGGCCCCCTTGTTCCGGAAGAAGACGGGGCGGAGGACCTGGGCCTCGTCGAACCCGGGGGCGCCCCAGACTTTCGTGAGGTGAGCATTCAGCAGCTCGGCCGCGAGACGCCCGTCGCGGGACGGGTCCTCGAAACGGGCCGCGAAGGGATGCGCCTCGAGGATCCGCCAGAGGGTCGTCGCCGTGCCGGAGGCTCCGGAGAAGCTGTCGGCGAGGAGGCGGGCGTCGCCGAGGGAGAGCGTCGGGACCTCGGCGGAGACGAACTCGATCTGCGCGTCGACCCCCACGGTGTGGAAGATCCTCCGCGAGGCCGAGTTGAAGAAGGTCTCGGCCAGCTCCACGTCGGGCCGGTCCGCGGCGGCCTTCGCGAAGGAGCGCTTCATGCTGCTCCAGACCGTCCGGTCCGAGAGGCGCGGCCCGAGGAGGGTCGCGAGCCCCTGAACCGCCGGATCGACGAACTTCCGGTAGAGCTCGAGCCGCTCGGAGGCGTCGGAGAACATCCCGTGCCAGTTGCGCGCCGAGAAGCGCGCGGCGGCCCGGCGCGTGATCTCCGCGAAGCCTCGCGTGTAGGCGTCGTACTGCTCGTGGATCAGGTCGGCGCCGCGGCGGGTGGGGTCGGGGGCGCGCTCGGTCGGCATGCGTCCCGTTCGTACCCTCCCCGCGCCACGGCGTCAAGCCCGGGATCAGGCCGGCGGAGCTGACGGGCCCTGTGAGAGGGCGCTGATCCCTGCGAGACCCCCGAGCCCCATCGTCTCGACCGCGCTGGACGGCACGATCACCATCGCACCCTTCTCCTTGATCGCCTCGTAGAGCATGTTCATCGCGCGCAGGTGCAGCGCGAGCGGATGGTCCTTGTAGGAGTCGCCCGCCTTCACGAAGCGCTCGGCGATCTCCGTCTCCGCGGTGCCGAGGATGATCCGGGCCTGCCGCTCGCGCTCGGCCTGCGCCTGCCGCGACATGGCGTCCTCCAGGTCGGCCGGGATCTTCACGTCGCGGATCTCCACGGACTGGACCGTGATTCCCCACGGGTTCGTCTTCTCGTCGAGGATCATCTGGAGCTGCTTCCCGAGCTTGTCGCGCTCGGTGATCATCTCGGCGAGCATGTGGCGGCCGATCGCCTCGCGCAGGGCCGTTTGCGCGGAGAACCAGACGGCGTCCCCGTAGTCGGCCACCTCGAGGACGGACTTCTTCGCGTCCCAGACGGTCCAGAAGACGATCGCGTCCACGTTCACGGGAACCGTGTCCCTGGTCAGGGCCGACTCGGCGGTCACGTCCGTGACCCGGAGGCGCTGGTCGACGATCTGGGAGACGACGTCGACGACCGGGATGACGGCGAAGAAGCCGGGCCCCCGAAGCGCATGGAAACGCCCGAACCGGAGAAGGACGGCGCGCTCCCACTGCGTGGCGACTTTCAGCGAGAAGAGCGCGAAGGCCCCGAAAAGGACCCCGGCGGCGATCGGCCACTCGCTCTTCGTGAGGGCCGCCGCCGCCGCGCCGAGAAGGACGCACGCGACGAGGGCCGCGACGCTGACGCCGCTGACGGCGCGTCGGAGCCGGAGGGAGTCCTCCCGCGCCTTTCGCCGCCGGTCCGACCCGGCTCCGGCGGACTCGGCCCGGGCGGCCGGCTCCTCCTTCTTCTTGTTGCGGCTTCCGGGGGTGATCGTGATCGGGATCATGGAGCTACCTCCTCGGCGCCTCGCCGGTCCTGTCCAGGATGGCGGCGGCACATTCCTCCCGGCTGAATCCTCGCGCCCCCGCGAGTGAGAGAAACCGGTCGACGAGCTGCCCGAGGGCCTTCCGCCGCTCGGCGCTTTTCCGCTCCGGCTTCCGGTGCGCGACGAACGTCCCGGTTCCCTGCTGCGTCTCGACGATCCCCCGGATCTCCATCTCCTTGTAGGCGCGCCCCACGGTGTTCAGGTTCACGGAGAGGTCGACCGCGAGCTGGCGGACCGTCGGGAGCTGGGACCCGGCCGCGAGCCGCCCGTCCCCGACGGCGAGGACCACCTGGTCGATGATCTGCCGGTAGAACGGGACTCCGGAGCCGGAGTCGAGGCGGAAGGGGGGGGTGTCGGACATCGGTGTATATACTAGTTAACTAGTACAATAGCAATTTAGGACGTCGCCCGGGCGTTGTCAAGGGGCTCTCCCCCCGGTACGTCCGCGCGCCCTCTGAGGGGAGAATGAGAAGGACGGCACGAGCGACGTCCCAATGTCACTTCTCTCCTTCGGCCCCGACGTCTGCCGCGACCTCGCCGCGGCCTCGGAGCGGGAATGGCTCGAGACCGATGGACTCGGCGGCTACGCGCTCTCGACCGTCGCCTCTCTCAACACCCGCCGGTACCACGGCCTTCTCGTCACCGCCACGACTCCACCTGCCGGACGGTCGGTCCTCCTCTCCGGCCTCGACGAGACCCTTCTCACGCCCGGGGGGCGCGTCGATCTCGCGACACACCGCTACGCCGGCGTCCTCCATCCCGAGGGGTGGCGGCACCTCGTGGAGTTCCGGCTCGATCCTTTCCCGAAGTGGATCTTCGAGACCGCAGGCCTCCGCCTCGAAAAGAGCCTCTTCCTCGCTCACGGGACGGGGACCCTCGTCGTCTCGTACCGCCTGATCGACGGCGCCGCGCGGCTCGAAGTCCGCCCTCTGATCGCCTTCCGCGACCACCACGCGTTGACGCACGAGAACGACGCGCTCGACCGGGCCGTGGCGGTCGGAGACGGGCTCGTCTCGGTCGCCCCCTATCCCGGCCTCCCCCGCCTCTTCGTCGCGCACGACGGAGCCGTCGTGCCGACCGGAACCTGGTACCGGACGATCGAGTACGAGCGGGAGCGGCGCCGCGGCTTCGACTTCACCGAGGATCTCTTCCAGCCTTTTCTGCTCACCTTCGAGCTCGGAGCCGGGCGGGGCGCGACGCTCGTCGTGTCGACGCGGCGCCGAAAGGCCACGGACGCCGGGTTCCTCCGTGGGAAGGAGCTGGGCCGCCGGGTGGCCCTCGTCGGGTCGAGGCCCACCTCCGACGCGGCCGCCCGCCTGCTCGCCCTCGCCTCCGACCGTTTCCTCGTCACCCGCGGCCGGGGGACGACGCTTCTCGCCGGTTACCCGTGGTTCGCGGACTGGGGACGGGACGCGATGATCGCGCTCCCCGGCCTCACCCTCGCGACGGCGCGGCCCGGCGCGGCGCGCGACGTCCTCCTCACCTTCGCGGGGCACGCCGCGGACGGCCTCCTTCCGAACCGCTTCCCCGACTCCGGCGGGCCTGCCGAGTTCGGCTCCGCCGATGCGACGCTCTGGTTCGTGGAGGCGGTCCGGGCTTACCTCGCATCCACGGGCGACGCCGACTTCGTCCGGAGCCGCCTCTGGGACTTCCTCAAGGGTGTCGCTGCGGCGCACGTCGAGGGGACGCGCGACGGCATCCGCCTCGACGACGACGGCCTCCTCGCCTCCGGAGCCCCGGGCCTCGCCCTCACCTGGATGGATGCGCGCGTTTCTGGAGAGCCCGTCACGCCCCGCCGCGGAAAGCCGGTCGAGATCCAGGCCCTCTGGTACAACGCCCTCCGGATCCTCGAAGACCTCGCCCGACGCTTCGCCGAACCGGAACGTGCGTCGCGCTTCGGCGCGATGGCCTCCGGCGCCGCCGAGAGGTTCCGCGCGCTCTTCTGGAACGCCGAAGCAGGCTGTCTCTTCGACGTCGTGGACGGAGCCGCCCGCGACGGGTCGATCCGGCCCAACCAGATCCTCGCCGTCTCGCTCCCGCATTCGATGCTGGACGCCGCGCGGGCCGCCTCGGTCCTCGACGTCGTGAGGCGCGACCTCCTCACGCCTTTCGGCCTCCGGACCCTCTCGCCGAGGGACCCGGCGTATCGCGGGCGATACGAAGGAGATGCGGCCGCCCGCGACCGCGCGTATCACCAGGGGACGGTCTGGCCCTGGCTCCTCGGCCCCTGGGTCGACGCCCTCCTCCGGGTGAAGGGAGACGCGCCCCCGGTCCGCGCCGAGGCGCACGCGGCCCTCCAGCCTCTCCTCGACTTCCTTCTGGCCGGCGGCGTCGGCCAGCTTCCGGAGGTTTTCGACGGCGACCCCCCGCACCGTCCCGGGGGATGTCCGGCGCAGGCGTGGAGCGTCGCCGAGGTCCAGCGCGCCCTCGCCCGCGTCTCGCGCTGAGGAGCGTGCCCCCCGGCGCCGGGCCGCCACCCCGCGCTCCTGAACCGGATCCGCGAAACCGTCGGGCCCGGGCCGGCATATCGTTGCGTCAGAGACCGAGATACAATCTCAACAAGACGACTCAGAGGAGGACGAAATGAACCGACGCGAATTCACATCAAAGGCCCTCGGGGCCGCCTTTGCCGGCATCGTGGCCGGAAAGACGCTGCTCGCCGACGACAAGGCGAAGGCGCCTTCCGACAAGGACAAGCACATCTGCGCCGGCATGAACTCCTGCAAGGGGAAGGGCGGCTGCGCGAGAGGTGACAACGGCTGCGAGGGCAAGAATTCCTGCAAGGGAAAGGGCGGCTGCGCGTCGGCGTCTGCCTCGCACAGCTGCGCCGGCAAGAACACCTGCAAGGGAATGGGCGGCTGCAAGAGCGGCGACCACGGCTGCGCGGGCAAGAACTCCTGCAAGGGAAAGGGCGGCTGCGCCGTCCCGGTCAAGAAGGCCGCCTAAGCGGCAGCCCTGGAGCGCCGGACGGGCGGAGGAGGCCGGGGGGCTCCTCCGCTCGCTGGCGGGCCGGGAGGTCTCTCATGAACGGAAACCGCTTCAGTCTCCCCGACCTCGGCATCGGCGTCGGGCTCCGGACGACCCACTTTCCGACGATCCTCCGCCGGAAGCCCGACGTCGACTGGTTCGAGGCGATCACGGAGAACTTCCTCGACACCGGCGGCCGGCCGCTCCGGGTCCTGGACGTCGTCGCGGAGAGAACCCCGGTCGTCCTGCATGGCGTCTCGCTCTCGATCGGGGGGACGGACCCGCTGGACCGCGCCTACCTCGCGAAGGTGAAGGCGCTCGCCCGCCGGGTGAAGGCCGTCTGGGTCTCCGACCACGTCTGCTTCACGGGCGTCGCGGGCCGCAGCACGCACGACCTCCTTCCGATCCCTTACGACGAGGCGACGCTCCGCCACGTGGTCCGGCGGATCCGGGAGGCCTCGGATCTCCTCGAGCGCCCGCTCGTCCTCGAGAACCCGTCGAGCTACATGGAGTACGCGGCCAGCTCGATGCCGGAGTGGGAGTTCCTCGCCCGGATGGCCGAAGAGGCCGACTGCGCGCTCCTCCTCGACGTGAACAACGTCTACGTCAGCGCCTTCAACCACGGATTCGACGCGGAGACCTACCTCGACGCGATCCCGGCCGACCGCATCGTCCAGTACCACCTCGCCGGCCACACCCACAAGGGCGACTACATCCTCGACACCCACAGCGACCACGTCGTGGACGAGGTCTGGCGGCTCTATGCCCGGACCTCGGAACGGACCGGCCCCGTCTCGACGCTCCTCGAGTGGGACGAGGACATTCCCCCCTTCGCAGTCGTCCGCGCCGAGGCGATGAAAGCGCTCGCGTACCGTCCCCCGAGGCCCGCGAGCCTCCCGAGAGTCGCCGTTGGCTGACCTCGCGCTTCGCCGGCTGCAGCGCTTCGTCCAGAGCGTCGTCGTTCACCCGGGCGAGACCCGGGCCGCGGCCGCCCGTGCGGCCCGGCGAGAGCTGGGAGAGAGCCCCGAGACGGTGCTCCGCCCGTCGCGCACGCTCTCGGCCGTCGACCGGATCGGGATCTACCAGGGGATGTACCTTCTCCGGATGCGCGACGCGCTGGCCGCCGATTACCCGGGGCTCGCTCACGCGCTCGGCGAGAACGGTTTTGTGGAGTTCGTCCGTGCGTACGTCGCCCGCCATCCGTCGCGCAGCTACACGCTCAACCGTCTCGGAGACGAGGTGCCGGACTACCTCGCGCGCTCGAACCGGCCGGACCGCCGGTTTCTCGCGGACCTCGCGCGGCTGGAGCTGGCCGTCACCCGGGTCTTCGACGGTTTCGCTCCCGCGCCGGCGGCCGCGCGTCCCGCAGTCCCCGGCCCCGGGACGACGTTTCGCGCCGCGGCGCCGCTGACCCTCCTCGCGCTCGCCCATCCCGTCGGGCCCTATCTCGACGCCGTCCGTGAAGGTCGCGCGCCGCGCCGGCAGAGGTCCCGGCCGGTCCGCGTGCTCGTCTACCGCCGCGGCTTCGCCGTCCGGCGGCGGGACCTCTCGCCGGGCGCTTTCGCGCTCGTCGCTGCGCTCGCTGCCGGTCGTCCGCTCGCGGCCGCTCTCGACGCCCTTTCGATCCGCCAGCGTCGCGACCTTCCGCCGCGAAGGCTCTCGGCTCTCTTCCGGGCGCTCGTCGGAGAGAGGATTCTCGTCCCGGCCTGAGAACGTCTTCCCGGCGTCCGGGAACGATGGTGCATCTTGATCAGCGATTCCGGGCCGGCGCGGACCTACCCTTTAGAAGAGGAGAGTCGATGTCGGTCACGGCGAAAGAGACCGGGTACATCTGCCAGCTGATCGACTGCCCCGACCGGACTCCCGAGTGCACGGGCCCCGGCGAGCGGATCGTCACGGTGCAGAACTTTGCGAGGCTGGCCCCCGGTATGGACGTCGCGCTGGAAGGCCCGGTCACGACGTGCCCCCACTGCGGGCGGAGCGGCATCGAGCACGTGACGGACGACGGGGCGCGTCTCGTCGTTCACGTTCAGACGACCGAGCTCCAGTCCGACGGCATGATCACCGAGCCGCAGGACGTCTGCCATCCCCACAAGGGCTGAACCGCCGCAAGTCTGAGATCAGGTCTCTACGCGACCCGGGCGTCGCCTAGAATCGTTCCGGGTGCTGGAGACACGACGGACCCGCCGGGAGTGGAAGACGATCCGGGCGATGATCGCGCTCCACTGCGCGGGCGTCCACGGAAGTAACCGGGCGCTCTGCCCGGAATGCGAGGAGCTCGAGAACTACGCCGAAAAGAGGCTCGAGCGTTGCCCGTACGGCGAGACGAAGCCCACCTGCGTCAACTGCCCGATCCACTGCTATCAACAGACGATGCGCGAGAGGGTCCGCGTCGTCATGATGTACGCGGGGCCGCGGATGATCTGGCGCCATCCGTACCTCGCTCTCATGCACGTCGTCGACGGGCGGCGGAAGGCGTCGGAGCGGCCGCGGCGGCCCCGTGAGTCGCCGGAGCTTCCGGCATGACGGCGCTCGCCCTTCTCCCGCCGGTCCTCTCCTTCCTCATTCTCGCCGCGCATTTCTTCCGTGCCGGACAGTTTGCCTTCTCCGCGGTCTCGCTCCTCTTCGTCGCGCTTCTGGCCGTGCCAAGGCCCTGGGCGGCGCGGACGCTCCAGGCCGGACTCCTCCTCGGCGCGGCCGAGTGGATCCGGACGACCGCGTTCTACGTGGGTCTGCGCCGCGACGCCGGGCGTCCGTGGGGCCGCCTCGCCGCCATCCTCGCCGCCGTCACGCTCCTGACGGCCCTCTCGGCGTTCGTCTTCGAGACGCGCCGGATGAAGAGGCGCTGCGGCCTCTGGCGGGCTACGCCGGAACCGTGACCACCTCGAAGGCCGGCGGCTCGACGACGTGCCGCTTGACGCTGCAGCGGTCGGCGGAGCGGAGGATCGCGCCCCGGTACTTCTCGGGGAACCCCTCCGGAAGCCGGATCTCGATCCGGATCTTCGCGAGGCGCTTCTTCACCTCGTCGCGCTCGGTCGTGAGCGTCAGCGAGAGCCCCTCCGTCGGGAGCTTCCGCTCCTGACAGAAGCGGAGCGCGTAGTAGCCCGCGCAGGTCCCGAGGGAGGCGAGGAAGAGGTCGAAGGGGGACGGCGCCGTGTTCGTCCCGCCGTCCTTTTCGGGCTGGTCGGTCGGGATCGTGAAGCCTTCTTGCTGCGCCTCGACGAGGACGCCCCCGGGGAAGCGGATCTCCATCGTCAGCCCGTCAGCCCGTAGCCCCGTCGTAGCCGAGATAGGCCTCGAGGGCCTGCACCTCGTGCTTCAGCTCGTCGACGCGGCTCCGCATGACGTCCCGGAAGGAGAGCATTCCGACCGGGTGCTTCCTCTTGTCGACGATCGGGACGTGGCGGATGTGCCGCTCGACCATTGCGGCGACGGCCTCGTCCTCGTCGCCGTCCACGGGCGCGCTGACGACCGGCGCCGTCATGACCTTCGCGACGACCGTCTTGACTGGATCGAGCCTCTTCAGGACGACGCGCTGCATCAGGTCCCGCTCGGAGAAGATGCCGGCGACGCGCCCCTTCTCCGTGACGACGACTGCGCCGATCCGGTGCTCGACCATAGTCCGGACGGCGTCCGCGACGGAGACCTTCGCATCCACGCAGACGGCCGGCCGGGAGGCTTTCTTCAGGAGGTCAGACATCGGTCACCTCGAATTCAATATCCGCTCGCGAGGAATCGCCTCCCATGATGCAGATGAACGGGCGCGGGAGCGCGCCTCACGCCTCGAGCGCGAGGAGGGCGCCGAGCAGCTCGCCGCCATCGGGATAGCGCTCGCTTCGGTGGCGCGCGAGGCACTTGAGGAGGACGTCCACCTCGCCCTCGGAGAGGAAGGGGGCGTAGGGGCGTGGGTCGTCAGGGTCCCGCTCGAGGCGCGCGACGAGGACGTCGTCGCCGACGTAGGGCCAGCGCCCCGTCGCGAGCGTGTAGAAGGCGGCGCCGAGGGAATAGACGTCGGACGCCGGGCTCGGCGGCTCGCCACGGAGGACGTCCGGCGGGAAGAAGGCCGGGCTCCCGATCAGCTTCGAGGTCCCTCCGGCGTCCGCCTGCGGCAGCGCGAGCCCGAAGTCGAGGATCCGGAGGATGTCGTGCTCGTCGAGCTGAAGGTTCGCGGGCTTGAGGTCCCGGTGCAGGATCCCTTTCGAGTGCGCCGCGGCGATCCCGCGCGCCGCCTGGACGAACCACTGGCGCCAGTGCCGCTTCACCCGCTCAGGCTCGGACTTGAGCACCTTCTGGAGGCTCGGCCCCTCGAGGTACTCCATCGCGAGATAGAGGCTCCCAAAGCCCTCTCCGTAGTCGTAGAGCGCCACGATGTTCGGGTGGCGGAGCGCCGCGATCGCCTTGGCCTCGCGGATGAA